>CBFFLL010000040.1:0-18025 GCA_965642175.1 Candidatus Methanoperedens nitratireducens
AATAAAAAATTTAGTTATATATTTAAAAAGTCCCAAGACTAACTTGACGCTATGGATATTTCCCCTTATCCCGCAGCCTGCATCCTGGCAAGCGTGGCTTTGATGTCAGCGATTTCCCCTCTCAACTCGCTGACCTCATGCATGAACATCTCGCGGAAGTCATCACGCATCAGGTGGATTTCTTCCTTAACTTCCCTGAATCCCGCTTTCATTTCTGTGAAGCCTTTTTCCGTCACTCTTAGCATGGAATCCTGCTTATCAAGCATACTATCCTGTTTATCAAGCATACTATCCTGCTTATCAAGCATACTATCCTGCTTATCAAGCAATGTTTTAGTGTTATCTCTTATGTCAAGAATGGCAGGGATTCCTTTATTTAGCTGCTCTACCTGAATAAGGTGTAAATACCTGTCGATATCCATGACATTGCCTGTGAAATCCTCGATCACAATATCTGACACTATGGCATCGTCTGGAATATTTTCTTTCACAAGATCAAAGAAATCATTAATTATTTCTTTTGAATCCTCGACGAGCACAATAACACCCGGCATATTTTTTATCTTAGTGTTATAGGCGTGGAATTTACCAATCCCTAAATTCAAAGCATTTGTTAGCAGAAAAACCCGGTAACCTATTTCATGAATTTTATTTCCAGTGATTATGATTTTCGCCTTATACATATATTTCAACTATGCTAACTTCGTATATAAACGATATCTTCTTCCCGAACCTCATCCAATTTTACAATAAAATCCTCTTTCTTTATATACCCCGGTATCCTGAGGATCTCTTCGCCTTCCGGTTCAAAGAATATCATATACGGTGTACTCCAGACGTTCAGGTTTGCAGCAGCCTTTTTTTGCCTGATCTGGTCTATCGATCTGAGAACAAAATTCTTATTCAGGATTTCTATTACCCCCTCATCAGAAAGTGCCTCTTCCTCGAATACTATGCACCAGTAGCATGTCTCTGACCTGAAATACAGGAAGATGGGCTTATTGAGGTCCTTTGACTCATTTATTCCTGCGGGAAGCGATGTATGGAATGTCACGCCGCCAAGCTTAATGAACTCCCCTTCGCTCTTTGAAAGCGAACCCTCCCACCAGATTGCGATAAAGAACAGGGCAAGACCCGGAACGATTATAGCTAAAAGTTTAAGGACAGGTTTCATTTGACTTTACATCGTTTGCAAAGTTATCTATCGTTAACTTAATTTATAAGAAAGTAATTCCACCTTACCAGGAAAGATAAAATAATGCATCAAGTTTTTAAAAAAAAGATCGGCACATTTTTTCAATCCCGGAAACTTGCCATTGTATTAATTACCCTGATTATCCTTCTTTCGATAATCGGGACGCACATACCACAGGAATCACAACTTAAACCAGATGTATACAATACCTGGAAAACCAACCACCCGATCGAGGCACAGATATATGAAACACTCGGGCTGACATATCTCTTCTCTTCGGCCATATTCTACGGCACAGTGCTTCTTCTATTCATAAACACCATTTTCTGCACGAAAAATATGCTGGGTAACGCATTTAGAAGACTAAAAGGACGTTTCCAGAAAAAAGAGTATATAAACAGACTTGAAAACAGCGATATTATTTAAAATACTGGAGCAATTTTTATATCGGGGGAAGGTCGGATAGGTTCAGGTCTTTATAAGAAGAAGAATATTGCAGTTTTATAGATCATATAAAAGAGAGGTTTTCAAATGGGACAGATTGATCAGAATTTGTATCTTGCAGCAACGACATTATATGGGCTAAGTTCGATCATATATATCTACTGCTTTGTTTTCAGGAAGGAAAAAATGATAAGTTATGCGTATTATGGCGCGTTAGCCGGACTCCTGTTGCATAGTGTGTCCATAGCCCTTCGGTGGATAGAATCCGGGCTGGTCGGGAAAAAGGATAGCCTGGTTCATAATATTTAGCATAATTATACTGGCTTTCTCCATGTTCGGTATCGGGTATGTGTACACAGGGCTTCATACGGACTATCTGACGTCTTGATGATCTTTCTACACAGGAAGAAACCATAATCTTTATATCCAATAACGGTTATGTATAGTTTTGTCAAAACCAAATATGAAGGGAGAAAATATGACAACAACAAGCCTGAACTTCTTTAAACAATACCACAGCACGGTGATCAAAGCCCTGGGAGAGGATGCAAAAAAAGTGAATGCAAAAGTCGGCTCAATAATGGCTGACAACTGGGCTGACAAAGCAGGAAAGATGAACAGCAATTCCGAATTCGCACATAGTTTTGAGGACTACCTGAAAAACCAGCTTGAATTCGCAAAAAATGTGAAGATCAACTGCGATGAAAAGGAATATACACTTGATATCAAGGGGTGCGCTATCTGCCACGGGAACGAGATACTAAGAAAAGAGGGTGTGGCGACAGCATGTCCTATTGTCCAGGCTGCAAAGTACGCGGCTGTAAAAAAGCTGGGTAGAAATGTAATAACAAAGGGCGTGGATAAACCTGGAGTTGTGGGCGAGTGCACCATAAAGTTTGAACTTGAATGACATCGTCAATCCTTTTCATTGGTCCTCGGTTAAGAGAAAAACCGTACGATAGGACACGGATGACACAGATGACGCGGATACGCGCAGATCCGTGAAAATCCGTGTAATCCACGTCATCCGTGTTCGATTTAAATTAAATTTGATAATAATATAAAATCATTGATATTTTTGAAACTAATACATGCCGACTCTGTCAAACTCCTTAACCGCTGACCAATGAGATGCTTTCGGATCAATCTACCAGAACAAGTTCCTCTATACGTTCAAAATGTTCTCTATTCCTGGTGAGGAGACTGGCTTCATTCTGCAAGGTTATGGCTGCTATCAGACCATCTCTAATATCGATCGATTTACCTTTTGCTTTCATATCTGAATCGACTACAATTCCCATTTTTTCCAGGCATCCTTTAGTTATTTATTGAGTTCTTCAGCTTCCTTGTCATCCATTTCCCAACCACCTGCAAAACGGCTTGGCTTTTTTTTCTTGAAATTAAGTAGGCGCTTTATTGCCTCATCCATAGACACCGGTCTTTTCATCTCTGTCCTCAATTCACCTGTAAACACATTGATGCTTTTGTAGGTTTCATTTTTTATCTGCAAAATTAAACCCTGATCTTAACTTCTTGAAGCAAGAACGGCGGGTAAAAAACGCCATTCTCTGTAATTATCGCGCTCACATACTCCATTGGCGTTGCATCAAAAGCAGGGTTGTAAACTTCCACTTCAAGCGGCGCGATCTGGTGGCTGCCGAAATATCTTAGCTCATCAGGTTTTCGCAATTCTATCTCTATCTCGTCCTCCATGTGCTCAAAATCGAACGTGGATACCGGCGCAGCCACGTAGAAGGGGATATCGTGCTCTTTTGCGATGACCGAATGAGTATAAGTCCCTATTTTGTTGAACACAGCATCCTGAGTTATCCTGTCCGCGCCAACGATGACCTTGTCCACCATGCCTTTTCGCATCACATGACCTGACATGCTGTCAGTGATAAGGGTGACTGGTATCTTATCTTCCATAAGCTCCCACGTCGTTATCCTGCTCCCCTGGTTTAACGGGCGCGTCTCGCACGAGATGACCTTAATATCTTTTCCCTGCGCCCTCGCAGAACGGATAACGCCAAGCGCCGTTCCCCAGTCCACACAAGCCATCTTACCTGCATTGCAATGCGTCATAACGGTATCGCCATCATCAAGCAGCATAGCGCCGTGCTCACCCAGTTCCTTGTTCTTTTCCACATCCTCGTCTGCAATGGCTTTTGCCTCGTAGAGGGCAAAAAGCCTTACCTCTTTCACGTTATTTGCATCCTCCAATGCACGCATAACTCTTTTTACGCCCCATGAAAGATTTACGGCGGTGGGACGGGTACTTATAATAGTTTTCCCGGCTGCTTCGATGTCCTTCATAACGCCGTCCAGAGAAGAGGCACTGCTCCTTTGCGCAGCAAGCGCCACGCCAAAGCCCCCGGCTGCCCCGAGCGCTGGGGCGCCCCTCACACGCAGTTTTATTATGGCTTCGCACAGGCAGTCGATCGTGCTGCACTCTATTATTTTACACTCCTGTGGAAGGAGTGTCTGGTCTATCATCACGATACAATTTTTCTCTGGCTCCCAGTCAATAGTCCTCATTGAGGCTGTTTTATATCCCCATTACATATTTAAGCACTGCCGTTTAAGTGAAAAGACATGATAGTGGTAAAGCTTGGTGGAAGCCTTATACACAGGGCAAAGGAGATCGTAAAAGAGATCGTCGATCATTCAGATGCAAGCGGTGAACTTATATTGATAATCCCGGGGGGCTCGGTGTTCGCAGATACGGTGCGAAAGGTGAACGCTTCTGATGAGGCAAGTCACTGGATGGCGATACTTGCAATGGAGCAGTATGGTTATTATATCGCGGACGGGAGTGATGCCAAACTCGTCGAAGATATAAATGATATAGATGATGGTGCGTATATCCTCCTGCCGTATGCGCTCCTTAAAAAGAAGGATGAACTGCCGCATACATGGGATGTGACCTCGGATACGATCGCTGCATGGGTAGCCCGCGGGCTTGGGGCAAGATTTATCAAACTGACAGATGTGGATGGGATATTCCTTAATGGAGAATTGAAAAAAGAGCTCAGGGCTGAGGAACTGCATGGGATAGAGACCTGCGTGGATGGTGAACTTTCCCGATATCTGATAAAAAACAAAATGAACTGCGAAATCCTTAACGGGAACTGTCCGGGCAGGTTAGTCAATGCTATCAAAGGCAATTTTTCCGGTACACTCATAAGGGGATAAATTTTAATAGCAATCGATTATATGGGAGTCCCAACATTAAGGAGAATATTATGCCAAAAGCAGAAGCAAAAAATTGTGTATCATGCGGAGTAAATCTTATTGAGCGCGGATATGCGCGATTCCCATGCCCGAAATGCGGAAATGACCTTGGAAGATGTGTGTCGTGCAGACACCAGAGCAATCAATATAAGTGTGCTAACTGCAACTTCGAAGGACCGTGAGTGCAATGGGTGATGTCGCAGCAAAGATCAAGATAATGCCCACAGATATGGATGTCGACCTGAATGAACTCAAGGAAGCGCTTACAAAAGTCGTCCCGAAGGGAGCGCGCCTGCATGGATTCTCAGAAGAGCCGATTGCATTCGGTCTGAAAGCCCTGATGGTCGTTGTTAAAGTAGGCGACCTGGAAGGCGGAACCGAACAGGTTGAAGAGGCTTTTGGAAAAGTAAAGGGCGTCGAGAACGTATCAGTTGAAGAACTCGGCAGGATGTAACTCTTACATCCTTTAAAATATTATTTTTCAACGGGCCTGTAGATCAGGGGTAGATCGTTGCGTTCGCAACGCAAAGGCCGCGGGTTCGATTCCCGCCGGGTCCATAATACAAATATATATAAGATAAATAACGTCAAGTCATTGAGAACAAGATGGAGCCTGAACTTTCAGTTATCGTTCCTGTACTTGACGAAGCAAAATACCTTGAGGCCACTCTTGCTCCGATCAAAGACCAGAACACGAATAAACCTTATGAGCTGATAATATCTGATAACGGCAGCACTGACGGGAGCGTGGAGATCGCAAAGAGGTATGCAGACAAAGTGGTACATTGCGAAGAACGCGGCATCGGTCCTGCAAGGCATTTCGGGGCATTGAATGCAAGTGCGAACAGCAAATATTTCGTTTTTATCGATGCCGATACTCATATTCCGGGGTACTACATTTCTTTCTTATACGAAATGTTCAGGGCAAATCAGGATATAGTGGCTTTCTCGACAGGCTTTGAATTCTCGGAACGGTCAGAACAGATAAAGCTCGCAGAAGGCGTTGCTAATAACTATTTTTCAATGAGGGACAGATTGCGTTCAGCAACGCTGCCTGGTTTCAACACAGCCGTCCGTCGCGATGCGTACTTCAAATGTGGAGGCTACCGGAACGTCCTTCTCGAAGATGTGGATTTCAGCAGAAGGATTACAAAGCTCGGGACCGTGAAGTTCTTCCGCCATATTAAAGTAATGAACTCATCCCGCCGCCTTGAAGTGATGGGACTTATTGGGACATTGTATTATTATGCACAGCTTGACCTTGGATGGGAACTTAATTCCACATTTATAGATAAGATATCAAAGAAACTGGGTATCGCTGACCTGCGGGAATATATTGGGGTACGGAAATAACAGGAAGCGTAATGATAAAACTCAAAGCACATATCGTTTCAAGGGGCAGTGCAGAAGGAGAAGCCCTCGTAACATCCCAACCGATATCATTTCTTGGGAGCGTTGATCCGCAAACTGGTGTCGTGATCGAAAAGGGGCACGAACTTGCAGGAATGAGCATAAAAGGGAAAGTGCTGGTATTTCCGTCAGGCAAAGGGTCGACCGTAGGCTCGTATGTGATATACCAGCTCAAAAAGAACGGCGCTGCACCCTCTGCTATGATAAACATAAAGACTGAACCCATAGTTGCGGTTGGCGCAATAATCTCAGGTATACCGCTTGTGGACAGGGTTGAGAAAGATCCCCTAACCACAATAAAGACCGGGGATAAGGTTTTAGTGGATGCGATCGTAGGAAGCGTGGAGATAATATGAACGATGAGAAAGGATTTACTGAAATAAAGATGGCAGCTGGATGGTTTATGACGATCTCACTCCAGAAAAGCGATAAATTCGGGGAAGAGAAAGAATATATTGAGATCGCCAAAGAAAAAAGCGGTCAGAAGCGCGGACGGTTCAATATCAATCCCAAATACGTGAGGGCGCTTGGCGAGGCGCTTGTGAAGTTCGCGGATGAGAATAAGCTGTAAATATCGATCTCATTGTTAACAAAATCAAATATAAGTCAGCATTTCCATGAAAGAAGGGGGACAAAGCACCCGAAGATAAGACCGGCCAGAAAATATAGTATGCCTGCATAACTGAAAAAAGAATCATATACAGGGATCAGCCTGACCCCGAATTGTATCGAAACTGCCAGTCCTGTCCCGACTATCAACCCCGCCAGTTTAGCCTTATTTGCCCCTTTTGCCAGATTTTCATACATGAATAAGATGTTATGGATGCGCTTTTCCGAGATATGGATGTCGGAACATTACATTTCTTTTCAGTTGAAGTATCAGAGATATTTATAATTACGGATAGGCTAAAGGAATATTAATGTTGCAATAGAACAACAGTATTGAGAATAAAGGAGTGATGATTTATGGACGTGCGACATGCAATCCAGACAAGACGAAGTATAAGGGCTTATGAACCCCGTGCAGTGGAAAAGGATAAACTGGTGAGAGTCCTCGATGCAGGCAGGCTTTCGCCTTCCGCAGGCAACCGCCAGGAGCGAAGGTTTGTTGTGGTAAGTGATGCCGGGAAACGAAAAGCGCTTTCTGAAGCGGCAAATAACCAGTCATTTATAGCTGATGCGCCTCTTGTGATCGCAGCCTGTTCAATTGAAACAGAATATGTTATGAAATGCGGTCAATTTGCTTATCCTATCGACACCGCGATCGCTGTAGACCACATGACCCTCCAGGCAGTTGAAGAAGGACTTGGTACATGCTGGATAGGCGCATTTGATGAAAAAAAAGCCAAAGAAATCTTGAATATCCCTGATAGTGTGAGGATAGTCCAGCTTCTAACGCTTGGGTACCCCTTGTCAGCACCTAATCCAACATCGCGAAAAAGCCTGGATGAGATCGTGATGCAGGAGAAATGGAGCGTGAAATAGGAATAAATGGGATAGCGCGGATTTGAACCGCGGTCTAAGCGTCCCAAACGCTCAAGGATGGACCAGGCTACCCTACTATCCCGTGGGGTGTCCTACTAATAGCATGATATGATAAAAACCTTGCTGTACTGGAATCCTGCAGTACAGGAATTGTTTATAAACCGTTAAATCCAATAAGCACCGAGGAAAGAAGTATGGAAAATGTTTATTTCTATGAAGATAAGGTCAGTCAGGATGTCAAAAAGATACTTGAAAGCGAAGAGGATGATTTCTTCAAGCGCATAGGTTTCACTGTCAGGGAGTGCGACCTCCTTGGCTCTGACCGCAAGGGTTATTTCCTGTACCTTAAAGCTAATTCAGAAGAGCTTGACCGGGCTGAGAAAAAGCTGGACGGATTTGGGCTTCAAAAACTTACAGGCGAGGAACAGAAGCTAATCACAAAGGCTTTCATGGACGAAGAGGAGAACGCGGCAAGCGGCATGGGAATGATATTCGGTTAGATTATCAAAAGTCCCCTCTATTTTTTATTTTAAAGAACTCTTCAGGCGGATGAGAATGTCCCATCAGTGACTCAGTAAATTTGCGCTGCTTTGAAATCTCTATTTCAGATGCCCCTTTTCTATAGTTAGGAAATCCAATAACGAGACATCCATTTTTCTTCAGGTTCTTGCGAATAAACTCAAACATGTCCTGAAAAAACTCCTTTTTGTTTTCCACAGGCGTCCTGCTGTTACATAATGCGATCTCATGTTCTGAGCTGACCATCAAGAAGCAGTTGGCGCTGGGAATACGAGCATTCAGCGCTTCTTTAAGGGACATCTTCATAGGTATGTATTTCACGAACGACAGTTGAGGAACATCATTGATCGTAGTAGAAGGTTCTATATTTATTACGGTGGTTTCTATCCCAAGCTCATCAATAATCCTGGCGCCCATGCCTGGACCGCCTCCAATATCGATCACTTCGTCCCCTTTCCTGATTTGTCTGGACAGGACATCTCTGACTAATTCGTGCATTACACTGATCCTTCTGGCAAAGGTATTTGCGTAGTCCATTCCATCGAATTTTTTAAAGCTATCCATACTATTCTCCAAATCATACGTTCATAGTCAAACACATAATTCTCAACCCGAATTAAGTAATATTCTATTTACTGCCCAGCAGCCGCGCTATCTTATCCAGGTCATCCTTTTTCAGGAACTTCCGGTTATCTTCTGCCACCACTCTTGGTATTGTGGCTTCCACAAAATAATAGTCCGTACCTTTGATGTTCCAGCTGCTGTAATCCGATGAATTCCCCACATCGCTTACCTTGAGCGCAAGCCATGCATGCTGTCTTTCATACGAGATTATGATTTTCGGCGCTACCTTGAAATTTCTCCTGATGTAATCCCAGAAATATGTGGACATCCTTGAGCAGTCAAGCTCATCAGCCTGGTAAAGCGTATTCCATTTCCTGTCGTAAAATGATGTCAGGTTTTCTGATATCCTGTCGATCAACAGTTCGCTCTTATTGGTCATTACAGGCACAGGCGTCCAGATATTCTTATTCATTCTTTTCCGAAAAGCCTCGGTATTATCTTCCTTTTAACTCCCATTCCAATAAAGATCACCACGATCAAGTAAATTGCTATGGGCAGGATAAATCCGGTAAAGACGATCAGCCCGCTTATACTTTCGAAGAACCCATTCACACTCTGCTTCAGGGCATCTGTTATTCCCCAGCCTTCAAAGAAGGGAGCGAGTTCATTGACGTTCACGGTGATCGTTGACATCTCAATGCTCTTGTCAAGATAATTCAGCTTTCCAGTAAGGCTCTCGATCTCACCCCGCACACGATTAAGCTCGCGCTCGATTTCAAGCACATCCTTGACCGTATTTGCCATCTTCAGGATCTCCTGCAGTCTTTCCTCCTGTTTTTTGAAGTTGCCCAGGCGCGCATTTATATCTATATACTCCTCGGTAACGTCCTGTCCCTGGAGATCTTTTGATTTAACTGTTCCCAGCGCTTCTATCTGCTCGACAGCAGCATAAAAATTCTTTTGGGGGACCCTCACGGTCACCTGACCGTTCTTGCGTTCCTCGTAACCAGACACAGATGAACCAGAGATAAAACCTCCCTGTTGCACCGTGATATTGGTTATTTTATTTACAGTGGAAGGGACATTGTCAACCTCAAGCTGAAGGCGTCCTGTCGAAATGATCTTCCTTTCCATGGAAACGGCTTTTCCATTCAGGTCACTTTTTCCTGTATCCAGTGAATTTGCAGATAATTCAAACTCGCTCTTTTGAAATCCTGAATATGACCGGTCATAAGATATTTCGGAGGTTCCACCCAATCCAAAATTAAATGCTGTACTCACCAGGAACACAGTTACTATAAGCAACAGTACCGCAGCAATTACCACCAATTTCTTATTCATGTATTCTTATATTTACCTTGAAAATATATAATGTTAACTTTAACTTCGAACGAAATTGAAGTGACCGTAATATTTTTTAAGTATGCAGCGTATTAAAGCCCGGAGGAGATTAAAAAATGCCTAAAAAATATGTATTATTATCAATACTTATAATCGCATCCCTGTTTATGTCAGGATGTATTTTTGACAATAACAATAATAAACAAAACCAAACCATCGGACCTGATTTTATCCCAAGAACGAACCTTCCACCTGGTTTTTCCTTCATGGGAGACCATGAGACAACGATGGAGATCGCGAACTCGACTTTCAACGGGTTTGAAGGCGTTTACAGGTATGGCGGAGAGGATATATACATCGTAGCGATCAAACACGATAACCCGGAAACTCTACTCACCCAATATAAGGCAGACCTGAGAAAGCAGTTCAAGTCGGACTACAATCCTTTCGAGGAGATCGCCATAAACGGACATGCAGCCACAAAGCTCACCGATGCTATAATAGTAAATGGTCAGCAGCAGTTGCGATACAGTATAATCTGGGCGAACAAAGGTTATATGATACAGGTTGGCTCTTTTACCGATCCCATGACAGTGGTATCTCTGGCATCAACAACAGGTTATTAGAGCAAACCCATCATTTTGTGAGTCTGCGGGATAACCCGCACGTCTTTTAATTTTTCAGCCGCAAAATCCATCAGTTTGAAAAGCTGTCCTGTTGTTACATGTATTTTTGACGTCACAGGCTGGAGAATTAACGGAATGTCCGGGTCGATCGATGCAATCCCATTCACCGCTTCAGATAATGATGCTATTGTGGTTTCAGGAAGTATCACTATTTTTACAAACGTCTCTGCTGATCCATTGAATATGGCTATGGTCTCAAGTTCGTTCATTAACAATTCATCATAATGGCGCGTGGAGTCATGCTCTGGTAATTTAATGTCGCATGAAGCAACTGCAATAACATCCTTTAATTTTCGTGCTTCATCGGGAAATCCTGAATTTGTCTCAAGGTATAACGGAAATTCTGTATCGAGTTCCCTGATAAAATCAGCATGGATAAGCGGCTCCCCTCCTGTCAGGCTGATATGCCTTGTCGAAGGCGACCATAATTTCGAAATAGCATCAATAAGAAAATCCCTGTCAACAGGATTTTTTACAGAATGGAAGTCGCCATTTCCTGAAGTTCTTTCAATACTGCAAGAGCCTGAGATGCTGCGGCTTTTGGGCGTGTCGCAGTAAGCGCAATGGAGCTGGCACTGCTGGAACCTGACGAACACCTGTCGTGCGCCGGCATAAGTGCCTTCTCCCTGTATGGAATTAAATACTTCTTCTATCTGCGATTGCATCTGGAAATGTTATTTCACAAAATCGATCCCATATCTTGCAGTGGCTATATTTCCGGCTGTACCCTTTCCAAGGATCTGCGGAGATTTGACGCCAGTAACAACTATCATCGTCCTTATCACATGCTCAAGATCAGGGTCCACCATGGCTCCCCAGATCAACCTTGCCTTGGGGTCGATCCGAGTATAAAGCTCATTTACCACGCTTTCAGCTTCTGCGATCGTCATATCGGGTCCGCCTACAACATTGACAAGAGCTGAAGTGGCTCCCGAAATATCCACATCCAGCAGCGGGCTTCTCAGGGCTTTCTGCACAGATTCCAGGGCTTTGTTCTCGCCTTCTGCTTCTCCCAGCCCGATCATGGCGACACCGCTCTTTTGCAATATAACTCTAATGTCTGCGAAATCAAGATTGACAAGACCAGGTCTTGTAATGAGTTCTGTGATGCCTTTGACCGCGCGCATCAGCACCTCGTCGCATACTTTAAACGCTGCCTGTAAGGGCAAATGAGGTACGACTTCAAGCAATTTATCATTTGGTACAACTATCACAGTATCTACGACCTCGCGCAGTCTTTCAAGCCCAGCCTCCGCGTTCTCCATGCGTATAGCGCCTTCTACAGAGAAGGGCAGAGTGACCACAGCGATCGTCAGGGCTCCAGCTTCGCGCGCAACTTCTGCAACTACAGGCGCAGCGCCCGTGCCTGTCCCGCCGCCAAGACCGCATGTAATAAAAACCATGTCCGCATTTCCCACCGCTTTCTCTATCATGGGTTTGGATTCCTGCGCTGCATCCTGTCCTATCTGCGGCAGGCTGCCAGCGCCAAGCCCCCTTGTCCTGCTCCTTCCGATAAGGATCTTATTCCTTACCTTAATATTCAGCAGATGCTGAGCATCGGTGTTTATGGCAAACAGGTCTGCTCCAATTATTCCTTCCTCCATCACTCTCTGAATAGTATTTGAACCTGAACCTCCGCACCCTATCACAACTATATTGGTTTTTAATTCCTGCAATATTTGCAGAAGTTCCTCGTCAGTATCTCCCATTGTGGGCATTCTGGATTCTCCGGCTCTTGCTATCGCCTCGTTTATAATTGATTCCATATTTTACTCCTCGATCGCCTTGTCATAATTCAACTTGATGGCTTTAATATTTAATTCATATACCATCTCTGGATTTATAGTTTTTCCGTCTAGAACTACAGACTCTCCTCTTGCCAGCCTTCCATACAGGGGTCCCTCTGTTATCCCGAGAGATCTTGCACGCTTGGGACTGAACTTTTTTTCTATTATCTGAAGAATACCTTTGTTCATATTTACTTCATACTTTTTTTTAATTATATCAATACATTCATTTGTCAATTCCTCAGCAGCAAGTCTCGCGCAGTTGCTGTCCAGTCCGATCAAAACGTGTGCGAACCTTCCGTCCTCATATTCTATGTATGCAATGTTATGGTCAGACAGGAATTTCCTGAGCCGTTCCCTGTCAATTTTTTCAGCTTCAGATAATAGAGCGGGGCTGAGTCGCGCTATTTTCACCTTTGGGCAAATACAGTTCTGGCATTCGCATTTTATTCCGTTCGTTATTCTTGCGCGACCTGTCGGGCATACTTCTTTAACTTTCTGCCTCAATTGCATGCAGAACTGCCACGGAACTCCATCCATGTCCCTGATATCGCTTTCTTTGAGCACTTCATATCCTGTGCGTTCTATCATTGCACTCAGTCTTTCTCGCTGTTGCGCCTTCATGGATTTCCGGTCAATATAAGCAAAATCGGCTTTTGATCTTTTAAACGCCTGGTGTATCAATTCCTCATCCAGGAAGTCAAGCGCATGGGACGGGAAAATATGACCGAAAGCAACGTCAGTTTCAAAGATGAGCGCAGTCTGCCTTGGGGCATAATGAGTTCCCCCGAATCCAACAGCCACGGGTGAATCGCTTTCTTTGAACAAAAGAATTGCCTCTGCAACGATCCTGCCTGCCACTTCATCCAGCCACTGTTCCTCATTGCTTCCTATCTCGATGAAAACTGATGGAACGTCAAGATCGCTGGGCCCGTGATGCGTACATTCAAGAGTGACTTCGTATTCTTCATTCTCAGAAAGCAATTTAAGCGAGCGCAGCAGGGAACGCACAGCCTGGGGCGATGAAGCTGCAAGATGCTTCTGCGATCCACCAAATTTCGCTTCATTGGTATTCCCCGTAGAATGGACAGTAAGTATCGCTCTTGCATCCTTGCTCCTGTGTTTTGATGCAAAGATCAAAAGGTTTGCCGGAAATCCGGCTTCCTTCAATATCCTGTCAAGCCCATCCTGATATATGAGGGAGTCTTTAATTTCAACGAGCCTGTAATTCTTAAATTCAAACACAGAATAGAACTCAGAACTTACCTGCTCCCATTTTCGAAGCGCTAAAAGATTATTTTTAATATTCTGGCTGGCTCTGTCCTGAGTTGAACAGACTACAGTTACCTTTACCTCACTTTTCAAACCACTGCCTTCTAAACTTTAAATATATCAATCGAAATCGCTGCCAGTAACCATCTTTTTATCTACGATGGCATAATCCTTTGCAGCCCTTACAGCCTCAAAAGGTATCATCAGGTAATTGTCCTGCCTTTTATATTTCGAGGTGTCAACAAAGGAGTTGGGCTTTACCACAAGATACAAAAGCTCACCAGTCTTTGATTCCATGATCACATTGTAAACCATACCGAGTTCTGAACCATCCGTTAACATTACTCGTTTGTTTGTTAGATTTTTTGCAAGTATCTTCGCCATAGTACATCCCTTGATGAACTCGAAGGTTCATCAAAACTTCTTTTTTTATCTATAACCTATATAAGACTTCTGTTCCTGCTTTGTACCGCCCCTGAATTGCTCCTGCAGCTTCTCATAATATTCGATCATTCCTTCTACGAGGGCAGGTCTGACTTTCTTCAATGACGCGCGGAAATGACTCATTTCGACTTTTTCCGTATTGAAATTTTCCCGCAGCGCCAGCATTACAGCCTCCCTGCACAGACTCTCGATGTCTGCGCCCACATAATTCTCAGTAAGATCTGCAAGTTCTTCTTTATTGACATCTTCAGCGAGCGGGATATTTTTCGTATGGATATTGAATATATCTACCCTTCCTGCTCTTCCAGGAGGACCCACAAAGACAAGCCTGTCAAACCTGCCTGAACGAATAAGCGCCGGGTCGATTATTTCAGGCCTGTTCGTCGCCCCTATAACTACTACGTTCTTTAATGTCTCAATCCCGTCAAGTTCAGTCAGCAGCTGGTTCACTACTTTCTCGGATGTTCTGGAACCCGCGTCCAGACCTCTTACGGGTGCTATTGCATCAAGTTCATCAAGGAAGAGGATGCTGGGTGAAACCTGTCGGGCTTTCTTGAATACCTCCCTGATCGCTTTCTCGGATTCACCAACCCATTTGGATAATAGCTGGGGACCTCTCACACTTATAAAATTCGCTGAACTCTCATTAGCTACAGCCTTGGCAAGAAGCGTCTTCCCGGTACCCGGAGGACCGTAAAGCAGGATTCCTTTTGGGGGCTGGATACCCATCTTCAGGAACTTCTCAGGGCTTTTGAGAGGCCATTCAACGGCCTCTATGATCTCCTGCCTGGCTTCATTAAGACCGCCAACATCATCCCATGAGATCTCTGAGATCTCGACCAGTACTTCTCTCATCGCAGATGGCTCAACTTCCTTCAGCGCAGCTTCAAAATCGTCGGCTGTGACATGCATGTTGTCCAGAATTTCTTGTGGGACCGCTTCATCTACCTTTATCTGGGGAATATATCTGCGCAGTGATTTCATCGCAGCCTCCCTTGCAAGAGCAGAAATGTCAGCCCCCACGAACCCGTGTGTTTTAGAAGCCAATTTATTTAAGAAATAAGGTATTGAATCTTCAATAACTTTCTTAATATAATCCTGAGATACCACACCTGAATCTAAAAGCGTTTTCTCAATTTCGCTTATTTCTGTATCCTTTTGATTTATTATGCCTTCAGAGAATCTGTTTATAATATCATTGAATTCTTTGACATTTTCATAATGCTTGACTTTAGTTATGTCTACTACAATAGATTCGAGTATACTTCTTTTTATCTTTATTGTATCATTAATTTTATTAATAGAAACTATGTCTTTTTCTATTTTAATTATGTTATTTTTACTCAGTTCTATATCTTTTTCCAGGCTTTCGATTTTAGATTTTAACGGTTTTATTTGATTTTGCTTATTGATTATTGTACCCAGAATCCTTTGCAGGAACGATTCATTAGCATTTCTCTTTTCTTTTTCTAATTTTTCCAGTTCATCTTTAATTTCTTTTTGATCAGTTTCAAAATTTCTTTTCTCAAATTCCAATGATTCCATCCTGGATGTATTATCAGAGATACGCATTAAGGAATTTTTCTCAAAGGAAGATATCCTTTCTGAAAGGATCTTTAAAGCGACATCATTTTCCCAATTATAGATAGGCATGCCTCTTGTATGTATCTGGAATATTTCGAGTCTGTCGATCTGGTCAGGCACACCGATCTCAACCTCCCTGTCGAACCTGCCTGGTCGCCGCAGCGCCGGGTCAATGGCATCAATCCGGTTCGTGGCCCCAATCACTACGACCTGTCCTCTTTCCTCCAGCCCGTCCATCATGGTAAGAAGCTGCGCGACTACCCGCCGTTCCACTTCGCCTGTCACATCTTCTCTTTTTGGGGCAATGGAATCAAGTTCGTCGATAAAAATTATAGAAGGGGCTTCCTTGTTCGCCTGTTCGAACAACTCCCGAAGCCTCTGTTCGCTCTCTCCATAATACTTGCTCATTATCTCAGGTCCTGCAATGGAGAAAAAGTTGGAACCTGATTCATTGGCTACCGCCCTGGCGATAAGAGTTTTACCAGTTCCCGGAGGACCGTACATCAGAACGCCCTTGGGGGAGTCGATGCCTAATCTTTGAAATACTTCGGGGTGTTTCATGGGAAGTTCTATCATCTCGCGAAGACGCTGTATCTCATCAGAAAGGCCGCCAATATCTTCATAGGTTATGCCCGTTCCTTTAATTTCAAGTACGACAGGCTTCTCCCTCAGTTTGATATCTGTAGAGTCTGCTATTGTCAATATGCCATCCGGTTCAGCTTCGATAGCAACAAGCGGTATCGTCTGACCTGTCACGACCCGCCCAAGGAAAGGATGAGCCATTGTGCTCATTACTGGTATAATATCCCCTTTGATGATGGAACGTTTCATTATCTGGCGTTTCACCATATCTTCTGCTTCTCCCCCGAACTGTATGGCTGTGCCTTCAGGCGGCGCAAGGACTATCTTGTTAGCTATTTTAACTTCTGCTTTCTTTATTTTAACATGATCGCCTATGCCTGCCCCAGCGTTCTGCCTTATAAAGCCGTCAATGCGTATAATATCCTGGTCCCAGTCGATCCGGTCGGCACGCCAGACCTTTGCTGATGTAGCTCTTTTTCCTTCGAGTTCTATTATATCACCTGGCGTAAGCTGCAGGACCATCATAGTGTGCGGATCAAGCCGCGCAATCCCTCTTCCAGAATCGTTCGGGTATGCTTTTGCTACAGTGAGCGTTATCTCATCCATTATTATATCCCCTCAGATATATCCAACATTTTTGTTTTGCATTTATATATTCCTTTTACTTAATTAGATTTCGGGGATAAAAGGGTTTGCCATGAGGAATTGATATTAGCATGAGGCTAACCCGATAATATAAGGAAAATGTCAAAATAAAATCCTGCGCGCTGCTTGCCCTCGATGCGACCACAAATGAGAAGACCTAATATTATATGGGTCGAGAGAACATCTTTATATAACAGAGGAATGACTAAAACCTTTTGCTTTTACCATGACATACCGCTCTTTTTCGCTGAAGATGCATCCGCAGTACTTCTGCATATAAAGTTCAAGAGCCTTTGCGATCTCGCGCGACTCCCCATAACCCTCCCTGAAATCCTCGTAATAGAACTCGACTCCATTCTCATCCGCGATCTTTTTTCCAACCTCTGCAAGCATTTCATGCTTCTGGTAAGGGGATATCAATAATGTAGTCGTGAAGGCATCGAACTCCAAAAAGCTTGCGGTCTTTGCAGTTTCGGCAAGACGCAGCGTATAGCAGAACCTGCATCTGTCTTCCACTGCAAGGGCGCCGCGAAGATAGTTCTCGATATCGTAATCATCTTTATAAATTACTCTCGCTGCCTTCATTTCTACATACTTTTCAAGCGCTACTTTTCGGCTCTTGTACTCCTGATATGGGTGAATATTGGGATTGTAAAAGAAACCAGTAACCTCATGCCCTTCTTCTTCAAGACGCTTATGAGGGTAAGTAAAACACGGCGCACAGCAGATGTGGGTAAGAATTCGCATATATCAGACTGTGCACGTCAAGTCTTAATCTTATGGATTTTAAAAAAATATTAGATAGGCTTACGTTAAAAAATAAAGACCTCCGA
>CBFFLL010000041.1:0-13369 GCA_965642175.1 Candidatus Methanoperedens nitratireducens
TATCTTCCCCTTTTTTGCACTAATAGGCGCTATCGTGTCAAGCCACTGTTTCCAGGGCGGCATCATACCCAGCCTTTGCGCGATCCCATTAAGTGTTTCGTCCACATCCCTTATCTTATCTATCTTGTTCGCTGCAACGATCACATCTATATTCATCTCATGAAGGAACTCAAAAAGCTCAACCTCCACAGGTATCTCGTTCCTGCTGTTCCATCGGTCAACTATCTCTGCGAACGATGATGCATTCACCACCATTACAGCAAAGGCAATATTCCCGGCATTGTCCTCTATGTAGTGGACGATGTTGTTCTTGATGGCATCCATACTCTCGTCGCTTATCCCGCTCATGAACCCGAACCCTGGCATATCAGTTATTTGAAGGTCCTGATAAGGGATCTGCAGCGGTTTGCGGGTCACGCCAGGGCGCCTGCCAGTGCGAAGTTTTTTACCGGTGAGCGCGCTGATCAGAGTGGACTTGCCAACGTTGGAGCGCCCAACGAAGATTATTTCTTTCATTTTCCAACGTTCCTATAAAAAATGACCTTAAACTGTTCGGCTTCTGTTTCGTTGAAAAAATCCACCTTAATCTCAGCCTTCTTGCATTCACTGAGAATTCTCTGAACACCTGTACCTATCCCACGATATGGCATTCCTGCAAGATCTTTGAGTATAGAAACTAAAATTGGATTTCTTTCTATGTGTATTCCCATCTTAATTGATTCAACACTGACGGTATTGGGTAATGTCCCTGCACTTATAATTTCGACCCGGTTTTCAAAAATGAAAATCCGTATATTACTTGAAAAAAGATAATTACGATGAACAATCGCATTAATAAGAGCCTCTTCTAATGCCTCTTTAGGAATTTCAAGAATGCCTGTAGTATCAAAGTGCTGGTTTTTCTGCAACTTTCTCAAATTGTTTATAAGGAATAATATTCCAGCATCGAACATCATAGGGATATTCCCACTTATGTCCCTACTATCCCGATATTCATTTCCTGCTGGCGAATCGCCGTAGAATGAAACTGCTTTTATTACAAATTGCGGTCTCTTTTCTTGTGGCTTTTTGCCAAACATTAAAAGGCCTGCAAGTGTCAATTTTCCATTTGCCAGCAATTTCAAGTTTGACATGACATTTTCAACTGGAATCTTGAGATTTTCGAATTTTTCACCCGTCCTGCGTTCGTAAAAGGATTTGAACAATTCAAGATCAATATCTCCTAAATCCGTATTATCCACAGTCATTTCATCTGTATAAAGGTGTCCTGAAGACTGAAGCAATCTCTGGATTTCTTCTCGTTTAGCTCTTCTTTTATCTGATCCAACCTTTACCCAGATATCCTTTCCATTTGCTATGTAAGGCTTGTTTGTTCCCATTGGAACATTAATATGAATAACAATTTTATCCATGTATTTTGTGTTTTGAGTGGTTACACTAACTTGGGGGTCAATTTTTTGAGAACATGTATTAGATATCCATTGATTTAGTTTTTGTATTTCTTCTTTTGACAATCCCGTAACGTCACCGTTTTTAGCCACTCCTACTAATATGTTGCCCCCGTTTGAATTGCTGAAAGCACATATCTCCGCTGCTAAGGAATCAATACTATCAAATCGCTCTTTGAACTGGGTTTGTGAATCTTCCTCTTTTTCAATTAGCTCTATGAGTTCTAAAGTATCCATTGATTATAAATCTCCTGACGCTTTGTGAATGCTTCTTTTCCGCCTTCCATAATATCCACTATATTTATTTGGATATATTCCCTATCTATACTTCCATGTTCAGTCGTTATTTTTTCATTATCGCTTTTAAAAATAACGACCTGTTCGCAATCCCCAAGAACCGGTATATTAGGATTATGTGTGGCAAAAACGATCTGTCGTTTAGATTTTAACTCTATAATTCTTTTGATCAGTCCTTTGTATATTGTCTGATTATCAAGGTCGTCTTCTGGCTGATCCATGATCACAGGTGTATTTTCTTGTGTAAGAAGCAAGAGTAGCAAAGAAGAAGCCCTCTGCCCCAGGGAAAGTTTTTGAATTGGCCTTCCATTATATTTGATTCCGATTAAATCTGGAACACGGAACAGGCATAAAATTTCCTCTTGTTCCTGAAACCTCTCTTTAAATTTAAACCATTCGTTATCATTAAAGCCAAAATTATTAAAATTATCTTTATTTTCCAATGAATTAGATAATTCTATATTATCAGAAAAGGTTTCGGCTATTCTTTCAAGTTTATTCGACCGAAGTCCAGTTCCTTTAAAAAAATTTATCATAAACTCTGCATAACTTTTTTTGTTTCCTTTGTATTCAATATCGATTTGTACTACTGTTTGTGATGCATTAATCTCATCTTTTTTTCGTAATCGCTCAGACCACTGTTCATGCCATAATTTTTGCAATTCTGAATACAGACTTTTCTTCAGTTCTTCGAGTTGCGATATTGAACGATTATATTTTTCGATCTCTAAAATAATTATTTTAACATTTTCAAGTTCCTTAATAAATCTGCCATAATCATCAGGTGAGACTTCAGTTACGTCTATCTCCCTTTTAATTTTTGCAATCTCTTCTTGTACTTTTTCTCTTGCTTCAAAAAATTTTGATTTTAATTTATCAAATTCTTCAAATGAAATGTTCCCACTTTTTTCACTCTCTTCTATTTGTCCAAGCCAAATTTCTTTTAATTTCAAAATACGATGTTCAAGTTCTTGAAATAATTTCGGATTCTCTTTTGAAAATATTGGAATTATAGCGGAGAAGCCATTTTCAATCTTTTCTTTGAAATCTGAAAAATTTTCTTTTGAATTTTCAGTGAATTTAGTTAAGCGTTCTAATATTAATTCATCTTTTTTGAAGTTCGCATCTTTTTGAAGTTTATCCGCTATTTTCATTTTTTCAAATATTGCTATCTTATCCTCCAATGATGCTTTTTTAGCTTCATAATCTCCTTTTTTCTTAACTTTTTTTTGCAGGTTATATAGTGTTTTAAAAATTTCTTTAATCTTAGTTTCTTTTTCTAATATTTGTTCATTTATTCCGTGCAATTCATCTTTTATAAATTGGTCTATCAATTCAATTTGTTGTTCTCTCTCCATAGACGCTTTTTGAATATCTTTTTGTCCATAGTAAACTACTGGGAAAACTGATGATGGGTAAAGATTTGGGACATATTCATCATTTCTGTATACTTTTCCTCGTTCTCCCATTATTCTCTCAATTCTATATTCCTGTCCTTTAGTAACGACTTCAATAATGATTTTACCACCTGATCCGATTGCATATCCCAGAAGGTCTTCCTTATACTCAGCATCCTCCTTCGCATCAAGTTCCAGAGCATATCTAATTGCTTCTATAAACGCTGACTTTCCAGAACCTCGAATGCCGATTAAATTGGTCATATCACAGTTTAAATGTACAGCAACATAGGACATAGCTTTTCCAGTATCAATCCGAACTGTTTTGATAAATGGATAATCAACCTGCGGAACTTCATCTTTTACCCGCAGTTCATGATTCATGAGTGAAAAACGAACTGCATCGAAACTGTAATCACCTATTTTAAGATATGAATACTTAGTACCAATATCTTCGATTTTTTTTGGATCCAATGCTGAAATAAACGCTGGTATATAATTTATTTCATTTCGTCCGCTTTCCTTTGCCACTTCTTTTATGCAGTTATTCAAGAAAGTGGACTTTGAACTTCCTGACACATCCTGACACGCTAATATATATTTTCTGAAATATCCACTTCTGAGAAAATCTTTAATCCTTCCTCCGCCGAGTTCTTTGAAGAAACCACAATCATTATTTGCATGTGCAAGAATAAGAAAATAATGACAATTTAAACCATTTAATTCCTTAATGGTGTTATCAAGATTCAAATCACATCGTAAAGGACTTCCTTCAGTGTCAAAATACGATTTACCTTTAAAAGCTAAACTCAAAAATTTTTCGATTTTTGAAGTATTATTTACATCCTTTTCAGAATCGTCTGACGCAAATATGACGAGTGTATGAAGCCCACGTTTTCCATCATTGACAGAAAGTTCAACTCCAGGCAGCAGAAAGATTCCGCTATCCATAGCTGCAGTTTGAATAATTTCAAATTCATCTTTATCAAATTTATTATGATTAGTTATTGCCCCTATTTTAATACCTTTCTTTTTCAGCTCATTTACATATTTTTCTACAAATTCCTTGTCATTTGATATTTCTGTCTTGAATCCTTTGTCTGCTCTAGTATGCAGATGAAAATCAGCTTTTAGATATTTAGAGCCCTCAGGAAAGTTTGAAGAATTCCCTATTATATCTGTAACAATATTATCCAATTTCTTCTCAATTTTCTTCATGTACTTTCTACCACCTTATATGTCCCTCGTCATATATTGTTTTTCCTTCAGAGGCTTTTGATTACTAATATTGATTTGAATCTATATTATATAAGCTTAATATTTGACTTCAGTATCATCCATTATCTTAGCAGTTTTAACATCCCAATAAGCGCCGCAATGCTTGATATATTTATTATGTACTGCGCTGCGTTATACTGGGTCAAACCAGCATAAAAAAGTACAGATACAGCCAGGGCAATAATTATCTTAAGTACGGAAGACCGGTCAAATAAATTCACAAGCATGATGAAAAGATAGTTGAACAATAGACCGAATATGGATAATACAGGCAGTAACAGCAGATAAGTCAGGACTATTGAGAACCACGGTATGTTATACATGAATAATATCCAGAACGAAAGGGTTGAGATTAACATGAACAAAAGCGTATATACCGGGAATTTAATTGAAATCTGGATAACCGACTGGATATCTCCCTGCGTCCCGGGTTTTCCCCTTATTGAACTTGGTTTTGCCGATGAAAAAGAGAACGTAAGGAATATTAGCAGCAGGAAATTCCCGATATTTGAGTAATCAAGATTCACGAACAGCCATCCTGTGGTTTTAATTATGAACGGTATCAGGTCAAGATACAGGGTATAGATTATTGAGACCGGATCACCGGCATTGAAATTGACACGGGTGAAATCGATATAACCCAGATAATGCATCAAAAGCGCCACCATTATAGGCGGCACAAAAGCAGGAGCAAGGCTTATGGACTGGGCAGCCACCCATTTTAAAAACCCGAATTTTCCACCGGTTTCGTGTACAACATGTCCTCCTGTTGATGTGACTTTGAACTCTTTGACTTTGTTCATCGTTGCAATGGCTGTGATTGCGTGACTGAGTTCATGGATAAATACGCCCCACCAGTTCATCATCCTGACAAGCCGCGGATGGTTGAAAGAAATCCTGCCAATGTGGCTGCTTATAATATTGACCGTGCCATACTGGATGAGCAGTACTGAGAAAATAACAATGAAATAGGATAACGGAACGGCAAAAAACGTAATGATCCTCGGATCTGTTTCGACCATGAATATAATACGGCGTTAAATATAGATAATTATTCCCTTTAATCCAAAAATATATGTAATTTTTATGCATAGAGGAATAATGTGTTGTACAATTTACCATACGGGAATAGAGAGGTCTCTATCGATATACCCCCTGAGTGCAGTGTCAAATTGATCAAACCGGTCAATATTAAAGCAACAGAGGATGAAACAGTTCTTATTGAGAAGGCTCTGGAACATCCCATTACGTGCAGGAAATTACACGAAATCGCTATACAGGGGAAAAAAGCGGTGATAATTGTCAGTGATATCACGCGCCCAACACCGACCGCAAAACTGCTTCCCCTGCTCATTTCTGAACTTGAAAAGGGCGGGGTGAATGATATAACTATTATTTTCGGGCTAGGTATCCACAGGAAGCAGACAGAGGATGAAAAAAAGAAGATACTTGGTGGATTGTATGGAAAAGTCAGAAGCATTGAACACGACGTGAACGATTGCGTTTATATTGGAACCACATCGAGAGGCACGCCGGTCGAGATCTTTAGACCTGTAATGGAAGCAGATCTTGTTGTATGCACAGGGACAATAGAGTTCCATTATTATGCAGGTTATTCAGGCGGTGCAAAGTCCATACTCCCTGCGGTTTCCTCAAAGAAGAGCATAGATGCCAACCATGCCCTGATGCTTGACCCGAAGTCATGTGCAGGACGGAATGACGGAACTGTGAGACAGGATATCGAGGAGGCATCGGATATTCTGGGAATTGACTTTGTCCTTAATGTCATCTTGAACGAAAAAAAAGAGATCGTGTTTGCCGCAGCCGGGAAACACATAGAGGCACACAGGAAGGGAGCAGAGTTCCTTGACAGGCTCTCAAAGATAGAAGTTGAACCGGCAGATATTATTATCGTTTCTCCCGGTGGTTTTCCGAAGGATATCGATATATTCCAGGCGCACAAGGCGCTGGAACATGTGAAGAATGCAATGAAGGAAGGGGGTTCTATCATCCTTGTGGCAGAGTGCAGGGAAGGGTATGGAAACAGGGTTTATGAGGAATGGCTTAAGTACGGCAGGGATGAAGTGATAGAAAAGTTCAGGGAGGGTTTTGTAATGGGAGGGCATAAAGCGGCGCTAATAGCGGCTTTGTCTAAGAATGTGGACCTTTATCTTGTATCTTCGCTGCCTGAGGAGATGGTCAGGAAGGCGAATTTTATCCCGGCAACCCCGAAAGGAGCGCTGGATGCGGTTTTACGGAAACACGGAATGGGGGCGAAGATCATTATTATGCCTTATGGTGGTTCAATGCTGATAACAGGCCATTGAAAATAAAGCTTTTGGTTCTCAGTGAAATTTATTACTCTTACAGCCCAACATACCTGAGGTGAAATATCATGTCATTCGTCAAAGGAAAAATAACAAAGGCGACAATAAAGGATTTCGACATAAAAATAGAGGATAATAAAATAGCAGCCTACCTGTGCAGGGTGGAGATGTTCCTTGAGTAAAGAAGAAATAACAGATGACGAGCTTGAAGCCATGCTTGAGCGTGGACCCTCTGTGCGCGAGGCAAAGGTGGCTGAACACGAACATATGGTAAAGGCGCTTGAGCATCCGTTAAGGCGCAAGATGATTAAAGCCATTGGAGTATTCGGTAAGATAAAAGAAGAATTGAAAAAAGAGGTTGGAGTGAACGATTCAATATTAAATTTTCAGACAGACTTCCTGATAAAAGGCGGCTACCTCAAGATAGAGGGTGGCACTTACAGGCTCACTGACAGGGGGCTTGTGCTGCTCTCGAATATCTGATGTTCAAATTTTTTCGAAAATTTCCAGCACGCACCGGGCAAGAGCCTCGCTTTTTACAATAGTGGTCATCATTGTATCGCACCTTACAGCTTTAACAGGAAATTCTGTTTCATCCGCGTTATCCCTCTCATCGATGATCATCATATCAAGGATATCCCCGTAGCATTCCGCAACCCCTTTCGATGAAACCGTATATCCCTGCGCTCTCATCAACTTCCCGGCAGGACCGCTAACAGGCGCACCCCCTATGATGGGGCTCACAGCGATAATATTTTTTTCAGATAACAATTTCCGCATCCCCTTAACCCCCAAAATAGGTCCAATGCTTGTAATGGGATTGCTCGGCCCGATAATTACATTATCATCAGAAGCAAGCGCCTCTATCACCTCTTTTGTAATATTTGCCTTTTCAAGCCCCGTTATTTTAACGTCAAGCACTTCAGGTCCACCGCGCGCCCCTACCCAGAAATCCTGGAAATGCATCCTTCCCTGCGGTGTGGTTATGATCGTATCGACCTTTTCATCGCTCATGGGAAGCACCTTCGCCCTGATGCCAAGCGCTTTTGATATATTAGCGGTTGCCTGTGTTAAACTCGCCCCCTTTCGCATCAATTCCGAGCGCATGATATGCGTGGCGCGGTCAGCATCTCCTATCATGAGCTTTTCATTTATCACCAATTTTTTCAAAGCATTGTGTGTATTGTATGTGTCGTTCCTGATACCCCACCACTTTGCATCATCAAGCTGCCCTGAAAAAAGGTAGAGAACGGTATCGACATCAGGTGATACAAGATTCCCTGAAACAATGATATCCTCTGCCGTGTTCACAATTACCGTGATTTCCTCATCTGGAATAAGCTTCCTCAGACCCTGCAGCAGCTTTGGCGTACCTGTCCCGCCTGAAAGCACTATCATATCACACCTTCATCTTCCCGAACAGCTTGCCGCCCAGGATAGTCATCGCAAGCGCGAACGCGAGCAGGACAATGATGCTCTCTGAGATCGGGATTATTGAGTCGCCAAGAAGGAAATAACGAAGCGCTTCAACTCCGTAAGTCAGGGGATTCATATATACAAGAACTGTCATCCATGCCGGCAGTTTTGAGATCGGGAAGAACGCACCGCTCAGGAGGACAAGAGGCATGGTCAGGAAGCTCATGACCATCTGGAAACCTTCGTGGCTGTCTATCCTTGAGGCGACCGCGATCCCAAGACCGATGAAACCTATACCAGATACGAACATGATGACTATCGCCGCAAGTACGCCTGAAATTGAAACATATTCGATACCCATGAACGTGGCGATTATCATGATCAAAACACCCTGTATCACTGAGGTGGTCACGCCTCCCACGGCTTTACCGAGAGCAACGAAGAACCGGCTCACAGGGGCTATGAGTATCTCCTTCAGGAAACCGAACTCCCTGTCCCATATAATGGACACTCCTCCCATCATGGATGAGAACAGCACTACCATGCCTATCAGCCCGGGTGCAAGGTATGATGGATCAAATGCTTTTCCGCCCTCGACCTGGAAAGACGAGCTGAAACCTGCCCCGAGGAATACAAGGAAGAACAGGGGAGTGGCAAGTGAACCGATTATGCGGGACTTTGAGCGCCAGAAACGCAGCATCTCCCGCAGCCACATGGTATATACGGTCTGAAGCGCCCTGTTGATTGCTTTTTTCATAGTTATTTCCTCCTTGACCTGATCTTGAATCCCACCTGTTCGATCTCGCTTGCACCCCTGTCCCGTATAGCGCGTCCGGTGTGGTGGAGGAATACGTCATCAAGTGTGGGTTTTCTCAGGCTGACTGAACTGATCGGGATCCCTGCTTCAGAAGCAAGTGCCAGCACATGGGGTATCTGGTGTTCTCCATCCCTGACAGTAATAAATACTTCGTTATTTTTCTGGGAGACTATTGAAGCGCAACCGTTCGTTTTATAGATAGCGCGTAAGCGCGGAATATTTTCAGGTTTATCCAGTTCAAGCATGATAACATCTCCGCCAAGCATATTTTTCAGGGCTTCAGGGGTGTCCAGCGCCACTATCTCACCGTGGTCTATAATTGCGATCCTGTTACAGAGGTGGTCTGCTTCTTCCATGTAATGAGTTGTAAGCACAATGGTCACGCCTTCAGCTTTGTTCAGGTTTTTTATGTATTCCCAGATATGGTTCCTTGTCTGCGGGTCAAGGCCAAGTGTTGGCTCATCAAGGAACAGCACATGGGGATGATGCATCAGCCCGCGCGCGATCTCAAGCCGTCTCATCATCCCGCCCGAATATGTTTTGACAATAGAATCAGCTCTTTCTGCGAGTTCTACAAGAGCCAGCACCTCTTCTATCCTCTTTTTTCGTGTTTTACCGTCAAGCCCGTACAGTCTGCCGTGGAGGTCGAGGTTCTCCCTGCCAGTAAGCCTGTCATCAAGAGTAGTGTCCTGGAACACCATGCCGATGTTCTCGCGAACCTGTGAAGACTCTTTCTTTACATCAAAGCCCCATACTTTTGCGCCTCCGGATGTGGGTTCCGTCATCGTTGAAAGCATGCTTATTAGAGTGGTCTTCCCTGCTCCGTTCGGTCCAAGAAGCCCGAACAGTTCTCCTGGCTTTACAGAGATGGTGATATTATTTACTGCAATGATATCATCGAATCTCTTTGTGATCCCTTCGGTCTCTATCGCATAATTCATGATCTTATTTTGTATTATTAATGTTTAAAGATTATCACCGAAGTCTTTATCAGTCATCATTAACATTGGAGGGTTACTATTTTTACTCCACAGCGGGGTAGGGTAGTCAGGAAATCCCGACGGGCTCATAACCCGTAGATCCATGGTTCGAATCCATGCCCCGCTATCTTCTAATTATGTTAATAAGGCTCATCAGTCCCAGAACTCGATATTAATAATATTTGCATAGACTATTCATCATATTGCGCATATTGCGTATCTTCATTGCTTTGTAATAGCCAGTCCAAGACCAGTTCCTTCATATTTTCTGGATATTCCCGAATCAAGCTGCTCAAACTTCTGAAAAAGTTTCGGGATATCCTCTTCCCGGATACCTATGCCGGTATCAGAGACTGAAATTCTTTCCATATCCATCTGCAACCAGTACCTTAATTTTCCCTTTGATTTTATTCGATCCAGTTTTTAAATACCATATTTTTGCAGTACCTATCTCTTCGCAATCAACCAGGTTTTTTTCTTCCAGACCATCCAGATATTTCAGGGCAGTTGCCTTACTCATATATACCCTTCAAATCCGTTTAAAATTGAATGTTCATATGTTTTCCGGATCTACTATTAATGTTTGCATAATGACGGATATTCAGAAATTTGAAGAAACCAGAAAGCTTTCAAACCGTGGCTGCTGATATGCAAAAGCACCAGCCACTGTTTTTTAAACCTTTGTGAAGAATTGCATCTAGACGTGATGATCCTTCATGAATTATCAATACTACATGCCGGTTAACCTTAAATATAAAAACACAAGTAACGTTATGTTCGGTTGTTCATTATAAAAATACATAAAAGCTGGGATCCAATATTCTGAATTTATTTTCTGGACTTATACTCTTTTTTCTGATCGGCGCTATACTCTCCATCGTTTTCAATAAAAATGACAGGCTTTCTACTTATATTTCCTTCCTGAGTGCGGCAATAGCATCTGTATTCGGCGTAATTTTTTCATTATATGTGATCTTTGGCGAAACCTTTTCGTTATCCCTTTCAGACTCCTCTTTTTTGAAGTTCGGATTTTTTGTTGACAGGCTCTCTGCGTTCTTTATACTTGTGATATCTATTACAGCCTTTGCAGTCTCGATATACTCTACAGGCTACGTGCGGGAATATTTCGGTAAGAAGAACATCGGATATCTTGGCTTTCTTTATAACATCTTCATCCTCTCGATGATATTCGTTGTCACGGCCAGCAATGCGGTCATGTTCCTGATAGTATGGGAACTGATGTCGGTTATATCCTTTTTCCTTGTCATCTATGAGCATGAAATACCGGAGAACAGAAAAGCCGGCTTTATCTACATTGTGATGACACACATTGGAACTGGGTTCATAATTCTATCATTCCTTATCCTCGCAGGCGGAAGCGGGAACTTCAACTTCGACAGCATGAACGGTGTATCGCTGCCTCCGCTTCTAAAAGACCTCGTGTTCATATTTGCTCTCATAGGTTTCGGAACAAAAGCAGGCATCGTGCCTCTTCACATCTGGCTTCCATACGCCCATCCTGCCGCCCCGAGCAACGTATCTGCATTGATGTCGGGTGTGATGATCAAAACCGCCATATATATGCTGATCCGGGTTTCATTCGATTTTCTGGGAGCCAGCGTGGCATGGTGGGGAATGGCACTTCTTATTATTGCATCATCCTCTGCGCTTCTTGGAGTCATGTACGCGTTGATGGAACACGACATGAAAAGACTGCTTGCTTATCACAGCGTTGAGAATATAGGGATCATCCTGATCGGGGTCGCAGTTGCTATGATCTTTATGTCACAGGGGCATCCGGAACTTGCAGCATTCGGATTGATCGCAGCCCTGTATCACACAATAAACCATGCAGTTTTCAAGTCCCTGCTTTTCATGGGCGCTGGCTCATTGATATATTCAACCCATACAAAGAATATCGAAGAGATGGGCGGTCTGATAAAAAAGATGCCGTGGACGGCTCTTTTTTTCCTTATCGGTTCAGTATCCATCTCCGCGCTGCCTCCCTTTAACGGTTTTGTGAGTGAATGGCTGACCTTCCAGGTGCAGCTTCTCAGTATCAATCTTTCGGATAATATCACAAAGATAGCAATACTTTCAAGCGGGGCTGCTCTTGCTCTCACAAGCGCTCTTGCTGCTGCGTGTTTTGTAAAAGCTTTCGGGATAAGCTTTCTTGCGCTTCCACGGAGCGAGCATGCAAATCATGCAAAAGAAGTGCCAGTAAGTATGCTGTTCGGGATGGGCATTCTTTCCCTCCTTTGCATAGCTCTTGGAGTACTTCCATTTTATTTTGTAAAGATCCTTAATGATATCGTATCTCCTCTTGTGGGAACAAGCGTAATATCAAAGCTCACTTTTGACTTCTCCATTGCTTCAGGAGCGGGAAGTATTTCGACAGTGTGGTTATTCCTTCTGCTTTTTATTTTCCTCCCGATCATCCTTATATTGGTATTGGCAGCCGGAGGAAGAACAGGTACGAAGACTTATGAAACATGGGGATGCGGGCAGCCCGCGACCACGAGCAGGAATGAGTACACAGCCACAGCATTCTCAAAACCTTTCAGGATGTGGTTCGGCAATATATTCCGTCCCCACAGGGAGATACATACAACGTATGCGGGTTCGCCATATTTCAAGGAGAGTTTTGCTTTTGGATCCGAGATCGAGCCAATCTTTGAGAAGTATCTATACTCACCTGTAGCATGGATAGTTCTTGCTTCTTCGAGAGTCCTGAGGGTCATCCAGACAGGCAGCATACAATTATATTTGCTGTATATCCTTATCACGCTTGTCATCTCCTTGATATATGTGGGAAGCGGAGGGTAGAAGTGGCTGTGATGAAAAAAGAAAGTTTTAAGTCACAAAAAATGATATAACATTGATTTTATTTACATATGATAGTCCTGCATGGGATATGGAAACCGCCTGAAGCATCAATAGACAGAGGGGACTTTTTCTTATGGGGTGAGTCATCCTTTATTTCACCTGTCAAACGCAGAGGACGCCCCCCAAAGTCAGGTGCTATGCATCCATACCAGGCATTAGAAAAAGACCTGAAGATAGCGATAGAGTCCTTCGACTCAGTGCAGGGCAGCAATATCAGCAAAAAAGCGCGCTCAAATAAAGTGCCGCTCCTGCTTCCCTCACTTTCCAGGTCGCCTCTGGCATCACCGGATATGCTAAGGGATGATAGCGGTGAAAATGCAGAGGAGACGATTTGTCTATCGCAGTGGAAAGTGGATGGTCTGTGCATACCGCCGGAAGATGCGGTCATGCTGCTGAGTTCATTATCAGGAGCATGGACAGAAAACGACGGCGCAGTCATCGGGACAGACCTGCGGTTCTGGAGCAAAGTCTCAAAATTCGCAATGGAGCTTCTCTCAAAACAGCATTTTGTGCCAGGGATCGT
>CBFFLL010000041.1:13379-17716 GCA_965642175.1 Candidatus Methanoperedens nitratireducens
CAACATGGCATTCGCCAGGTGGCAGTATGCGCTGAATGATGAGAATGCAAGGACGCGATTTTCGATGCTTGCGCGTGGAATGCCCCCGGTTTGCAGGGCGCTCGTTCAGGATAGTGTCCCGAACACCCAGGAAGCATTCTTATCAGATTATCTCAATAACTCGATCGACAGTTGTATCCGAAGCTGGACTCCTATTTCAGAGATGAGATCAAAAAAGCCCGGTCTCTCTGAAGCATGGCTTAAGTCTCTTGCGACTGGAAAACCGCTCAACGTCCAGGCATCGGGTCTGAAAAACCTCTACGAAGGAATACTTGCATGGAAAGCTCCGATACATGAAATCGAAAGATCAGACTTTCGTACATGCTTCCGTCTTGAACCATCTGACGGTATAGAACCTGACTGGAACCTGCGTTATCTTTTGCAGGCATCCAGTGACCCAAGTCTTCTTGTCCCTGCTGAAATGGTCTGGAAAGAATCTAAGGACTCACTCCATTATTTGAACCGCAAGTTCGACCATCCGCATGAAAAGCTCCTCGCCGACCTTGGAAAAGCATCCAGGTTATATCCTCCGATCGAGGACAGCCTGCATTCAGCAAGACCCGATTCAGCGCAGCTCACAACGCAGCAAGCATACGTTTTTTTAAAAGAAGCAGTGCCATTATTTACGGAAAGCGGTTTCGGAGTCCTCATACCCCCCTGGTGGAATAAAGGCGCAGCAAGCCTGAAGCTCGGCATGCAATTGAACATGAAACCAAAGAAAGAGCCGAAGACCAGCAAAGGGCGGTTCGGTTTCGATTCGCTCATTAACTACAACTGGCAGCTTGCTATCGGGGATGAGCCTTTAAGTGAAGAAGAATTCAAGGCTCTCGTAAGCCTGAAAGAGCCGCTCGTGCGCATCAGAGGACAATGGGTAGAGGTGAAAAAAGAAGATATTGAAGCTGCCATCAAGTTCTTCAAATCCAGGGGTCAGGGTGAGATGAAGCTGGGAGAAGCCCTGAGGCTTGGTATTGCAAAGGATGAGACAAATACAGGTCTTCCTGTAAGTGGATTTGCAGCATCGGGATGGCTTTCCGAACTGTTTGAGCGTCTATCAGGCAAAGCTGCCATAACAGAAGAGGGGCAACCTGATGATTTTGTGGGTGAGCTTCGCCCGTATCAGGTAAAAGGAATGTCGTGGCTTGCGTTCCTCAGGCAGTACGGGCTTGGCGCGTGTCTTGCTGATGATATGGGGCTTGGGAAGACCATACAGATGCTTGCCCTGTTATTAAAGGACAAAGAGAGAGGCGTAGATAAGCCCACGCTATTGATATGCCCCACATCCGTAGTCGGGAACTGGCAGAGAGAAGCAAATAAGTTTGCGCCCTCTCTTAGCGTTATGGTCCACCACGGCATTGCCCGCAAAAAGAAAGAGTTCCTGTCAGCCGTTTGTGAGTACGACCTTGTGATCAGCACCTATGCGCTGGCGCACAGGGATGAAGAAATGTTCTCACAGGTTGAATGGAATGGAGTGGTGCTTGATGAGGCGCAGAACATCAAGAACCAGTTCACAAAACAATCCCAGGCAGTCCGAAAGTTCAAATCGGACTATCGCATCGCGCTCACAGGCACACCTGTGGAGAACCGCTTATCTGAGCTCTGGTCTATCCTGGAGTTCCTGAATCCAGGCTACCTTGGTTCTGCAGAGGGCTTTAGAAAAAGATTCGCTTTGCCTATTGAGAGGTATAATGACAAAGATGCGGGGATAAAGCTCAGGAGCATTGTTTCACCTTTCATACTTCGCCGACTGAAAACCGATCCAACGATCATTAAAGACCTTCCTGATAAGATCGAGATGAAGGAACACTGTAACCTTACAAAAGAGCAGGCGACGCTCTATGAAGCGGTTGTTAAAGATATGCTCAGGAAAATAGAGGAATCCGAGGGCATCGAACGAAAAGGTATGGTGCTGTCGGCTCTTGTGAGGCTTAAGCAGATATGCAACCATCCGGCTCAATTCCTGGGAGACAGCTCAGCGCTTCCAGGGCGTTCAGGAAAGTTAAACCGCATCACAGAGATGCTGGAAGAAGTGCTGGCTGTGGATGATGCAGCTCTTGTTTTTACCCAGTTCTCAGAGATGGGCGGAATGCTTAAGACGCATTTCCAGAAAGTTTTTGGTCAGGAAGTGCTCTTCCTGCATGGCGGAGTGCCCCAGAAGCAGAGGGACCAGATGGTCATGCGTTTTTCAGAAAAGAACGGCCCCAGGATTTTTGTCCTCTCGCTCAAAGCAGGTGGTGTGGGTCTTAACCTGACCAGGGCAAGCCATGTTTTTCATTTCGATCGCTGGTGGAATCCTGCTGTTGAGAACCAGGCGACTGACCGGGCTTTCCGCATCGGGCAGACAAAGAATGTGCAGGTGCATAAGTTTCTCTGCGACGGGACTCTTGAGGAGAGGATCGATGAGATGATCGAGGATAAAAAAGCGCTTGCTGAGAACATTATTGGCACGGGCGAAGGCTGGCTGACTGAGATGACGACCGAGCAGTTAAAGGAAATGTTTGAATTGAGACGCGAGGCGGTGGCGGATGAATCATAGATTATTAACCACAGAGGACACAGAGCAAAACCACAACTCTCTGTGCTCTCTGTGTCCTCTGTGGTTGATTATCTTGGTGGTATTAATTTTTGTGGATGGCTATATTTACATATCTTCAATGAATCAAGGATGCTATAGAAGAAGGGGAAACAATGGGCTATCGCGATGATTTCTGGGGAGGGTATGCTCCTTCAAAACCAATAAAAGTTGAAGGCGGTATTAAAGCTAAAAGCAAGAGAGGGAGCATCGGCGATACCTGGTGGTCGAAGCGCTGGGTAAAGGTGCTTGAGTCGTTCGGATGGAGCAACAGGCTTGAGCGCGGAAGGAGATACGCAAGAAGCGGGCAGGTGCTTGATTTTAAACTTGCGCCTGGCATGGTTACTGCAAGAGTGCAGGGCTCTATGTCGAAACCATATTCTGTGAAGGTAGAAATGAAGCCTCTCGCTGATGAGGCATGGAACAAAGTCTTAGAAGAAATGTCGCTGAAAGCCATATTTGCTGCTAAATTGCTTGCAGGAGAGATGCCTCAAAATATCGAGCAAGCTTTCGATGCAACAGGAATGTCCCTTTTCCCTGAATCCTCTAAAGGCATAAAGACCGACTGCTCATGCCCTGACAGCGCTAATCCATGTAAGCACATTGCAGCAGTCTATTATATTCTGGCAGAGGAATTTGACCGCGACCCCTTCATGCTTTTTAAGCTCCGCGGCAGGACTGCGGATGAAATTATAGCATCGCTTCGCAAAAAGCGTACTGCATGTACTGAAAAAGCTCCTGAATTAGAAGAGCATCCACCCGGAAACGTGACCGAACAAAAAGAAGTTCCCCTTTCTATCGATGGTTTCTGGTCGGGAGATGAACTTGAATCTTTTTCAGTGAATATATCCCCGCCCGATGTGTCTGCAGCAATTATAAAACGGCTGGGAACACCGCAATTCTGGGATAGCAAAGATAATTTCAATAAGAAAATGGGCGGATATTACGAAGAGATCAGCAGGCGCGCCATGGAAGCTGCATATGGGGAACAGGCGAAAAAAGGGAAAAATAAGAAACACCAAAAACCCTGAGATCGGTGCTATGATGGGATGTATGTGCCTGAGGGGCGCTCGGTGGCGCATAAGGAGGAGCCGCTGCTGTTGCTGCTGCACTGGGGGATATGTGGACGGCGAGTGTGAGGGAGAGAAAGGAGGATAGTTCATGACATATTTTGGCTTTTTTTAAATTGTTGGATAAGGATGTTTATGGCGATGTCGCCAGCCTTGAGCGCATGCGAGATAAGCGCAAGAAAATCCTTGACGATCCAGAAGCATATCGTAGAGAACAAATAGCAAAACAAATTCCAGAAGATTTTGATGATAGAACTGAGGAAGAGCAACAAGAAATAATTAGTGAACTCGAGGATGTTGTGGTTTCTGTTGATCCTCCAACTCTGAAAGAAGAGATCTTACAATTGAATAAGCTCATTGATAAAGCCAAAGAGCTAGAACAACGGGAAATAGAATCCAAGCTAATAAAACTCAAACAAGTGATTTCTGATCAAGGGATTTTCAAAGATCCTAAGATGAAACTTCTGGTATTTACCGAACATAAAGACACCCTCGATTATCTGGTTGGAAAGTTAAGGGGATGGAATTTGAATGTAACCCAGATCCATGGAAGTATGAAGATCGGTGACCGTGATATGCTTGGAACACGCATCTGTGCTGAGAGGGAATTTCGGGAGGAGGCACAGGTTCTTGTTGCGACGGAAGCAGCCGGTGAAGGT
>CBFFLL010000042.1:0-7551 GCA_965642175.1 Candidatus Methanoperedens nitratireducens
TATGAACAATACAAATGCCATTCATAAGAACCTGAACAGTGGAGCCACAACCACCCTTTCAGTAGAGAATAAGAAATGCTGGGCATGCCACGGAAACGGCAACGATCCTGGAAATAAGCATCCCACCAATTTTAAGACACCATACGATTGTGAAGACTGCCACATACAGGGAGCAGGTCAGAACCTGAACTTTACACCACCTTCAATCCTGAACGTCAGCCAGCACTACTGGAATGGGACGAACATACCCACAGTAAACTCATGCAATTCATGCCACAACAAGACAGAAATGCTGGTCGGCATCAATATTGATCCTGATGGAACTGTAGACAGCAAAAACTCAGCTCACTATGGGAAGAAGAGAATTGATATTCGTATTGCTTCGAATGAATCAGATTGTGCATATTGCCACCAGGATCCGACGAGTGAATTCAGTGATGTGTTCGAAAAATCAACAAATACCAATATAACACATGATAATGGTAAGATCTGCTATTTGTGCCACAGAGAAGCAGGATCAACTGATGGAAAGATCCACGATGCATCACTGCGTGGTGGAGGCGGAGGTTCATGTACTCAGTGCCACAGCCTCACAGGGGGAGCTCCTGTTGTTGGTTCAAACGATCTTGGACTTCATGTTAATCTGAATACTACAGATGGAGGATTGACAGATTCGGACTGTATGACATGCCATTATCAGGATCCCCACGGTGGACCAGATTCCATCACATACTTCTGTGCTGATTGCCACACAGCAGCAGGAACAGGTCCTAAAAAGTCCACTCTTGGCAGAACATTTGTAGACAAGCTACATGGTGAAAACACATGCTTGGACTGCCACTATGCAGACGGAAAATACCACCAGGGCAATCCACGTGGCTCAGTCGCAAATTCGATATATGTCAATAGATATGTAACAACAAATACAATTACTACTGATTGTTCAGACTGCCATTATGCAGCTAACCTTGACGATGCACCGTTCAATGCCCCCAGCGGTGGAAGCCATATTATTAGTAATGGGGCAGCCTGTGCTACTAGCTGTCATCCAGGTGGAGGTAGTATGATTAAAACAGTACACAAAGTAGGTGGGTTGAGTTCTGCTACACAGAAACCCACGATATCTGTCCCCACACTCAGTTCTTCAGATGTTATGCAGGGAACGGATGTCATTGTTACTGCAACTGTGAATCATCCAACAGCAAACGCTGTTGTTGACGGTGCCCAATACCGCATCAAGTCAGGTACCACAGAAGTTAAATCATGGACACCGATGTCAGCATTTGATGGCGACTTCAGCGGAACGAGTGAAGTTGCGAATGCCACAATAAATACAAGCATTTTAGCAGGAACATACACTGTCGAAGTGCGTGGCATGGCTGGAGGCCCTGCTCAGAACGCATCGATACGCTACTATCCGATGAATGGCAATGTCTCAGCGATAAATTCCATGCCATTAACGGTTCAGGCTCAGATGGGATATATCAATGGAACAATTACAAGCGATGATTCACCTCTTGGTGGAGCGCTGGTATCGACAGATGGCGATAGTGATATCACTGGATCTGATGGGACATATTCATTGAGAGTATCTCCAGGTACATCCCACACTGTAACCGCAAGTAAGGTGCCTCGGTATGATGTCAACACAACTTCAGGGATAGTAGTGCCTGCAGGAGAGACCAGAACTGTAGATATGACGCTCAATCTCTTGCCTGTCGGAACAATAAGCGGCACCGTAACTGGCTGATCTAATATTTGATCTACCAAATTGATGAGAGATTTTTGCATTAAATAATGCAAGAATCTCAATGTTTTTATTCTTCAACTGAATATTCACCCGATGCCGAGGGACAGTAACATATACTTCAAGCCTGTATAATGTGATATCAATACTTCAGATCGCAAAATATATAACTCCTGAGAGTTAGAATTGTTAGATCCTAACTTTAGATGATTTTTACATAAAATTTATACGAATGAATAGCATGACAATAAGATATAAAATAAAACAATTGCAGAAAGGATAAATTGAACCACGATAATCATGAATTTAAAACCCAATATTTCTCCTTGGGTGATATATTGGCGATTGGGCTAATGATAGCTACAGGCTTGTATTTTATAATTACGTCTTCCTTAAAGATAGCAGATTTATTTTTTGGGAACATGAATTACTTTGATTTGTTATTAAATTTGTTGGGGGTAGCAGTAGGTTATGGTCTCATTTATGGTGCTTACAGGTTCGTAACCAGGTCGAATATTTTAAAAGCAATTGCAGATGATCTTTTTATTGAAGCTATATATGATAGGCTGGAACCAATGCTTGCAGATATTGCGGAGACAAGTGCAAGTTATGATATGCTCAGCGAAAGGGTAAATGATGTGAATTATAATGTAAACGATATCAGGAAAAGTATACAGGCCGGAAAAAGACAACAAGAAAATGATCTGATTCCTCTTCAATATGCTTTCAGGAATATTACTTATCAATTCCATTATATCATGTTAACCACAGTCACTATGTCATTGTATATTTTCATGTTCAATAATCCAGGCGGAATAATGCCATATTTGAGCCCGACGGTATTTATTCTATGGTGGGCGGTCATCACTTCCCACAGCAATTTATGGGAAGAAACCAAAGCCTGGTATTGGGTTGCCCTCCCAATTCTTATAATTCCTATGTATAGCATATTATTCACAGCTTTGTCTACTGCAAATACAATGCTTTTCATTATGTATATTGGCCTAGCCGTGTATGTGTTATCATATTATGTATGGTGTGAACGTAAAACTAGAGGAATTCTTCCTTTTGGAATTGGTGAAAGGATACAAAATCTTAAAAATATGCTGCGATCAGACGCAAAAGAGGAAGAAAAGGAACATGAAAAGAAAACCATAGTTTTCCAACCATATCAGATAGGAACCATATCAATAATACTCTCCATTATTGTATTTGCGATAGCAGTGATCGGTTATTTAATTCAGGCAAAAATATTGCAGTTTCCATTGCAGACATTAGGGCTTGATATTACCTGGCAGCCCAGTTATTCCTATGGCCTTGTAGGATTAGGAACTATACTTTTAATTACAGGCTATTTCTTTGTTATAAAATTCAGGAGACGTGAATGATAAGGTTGAAGTTATTCGCGGGCCTGGTATTCCTATTAATAATAATTATGCCTCTTGCCGGGGCTATTATCGAAGAGGATTGGGATAATTACATACGCATCGATGAAGACAGGAGAGATAAAGCAGGACAGGATATAACCCTTAGCTGGCTAAGAAAAAGCTATTCCAATCCTGATGAGAATTACACTGTGACTGTAAAAGATTTCGATTCCCAGGGGTCTGTTGTTATGGTTGTTAATTATAAAGGAAGGAATGAGACTGTGATCTTATCAGGTATATGGAATGAGGACAGGACAAAAATCATTCTGCCTGAGCCCATTGAAGCTTTCGACAAAACCATGAAAATAATCACTCTTAAAATAGTCCCCCCGCCTGGTATTTTCACATGTTGTCCCGAAATCCAGATAAAGATCAATTTAATAAGGCCGGAACTTTTCCTTGAGTTTAATGAGGATACAGAGACAACCAGCGATTACCATCTAATAAACCCGTACGCAAGTTGGAATATATCCGTTGATCGCGATAATCCTTACAAAAGTCCGTTTGATAGCTCTATAGAGACCGAGACAAATACTACAACGGAGAAACACAATGCATACAGGATAAATGATGAGATACCAATGGAAATAAATATAACTAATTACGGAGATGCTGAGGCCCAGAGCCCGGTACTTTACATTGATACTGATGGACTGCTTTTCGAATTTGGAAAACCTGACTACCAGCTTTCAACCCTTATGGGGAAAGACCAGACTGGTTATATAGGACAGTCGAACCAGACCATAAAGCTTAAACTAAAATTTCCCATACATCCTGAAAAACTTACCTATACAGTTCATGCATATGTAAAAGGAGTAAAAAATAATGATATTTATTATTACGATGATATAAAAAATATCACTCTATTACCGTCGATCGGTCTTCAAAAATCAGTTACAGAAGAAAGTTCTTTGATAGACAGAAAGGATATAGAAAGTATTTATCCTTCCATCGATCCGGATGAAATCTCCCGCTGGCTGCAAAGCAGGTATATTTTTGTGACTCTTGGCGTTACGAATTATCAGAAATATGAAATTAAGAAAGTAAATCTCTACGATACTCTCCACAAACAATTTATAACTGAGAATAACTCATTGAATTGGACATTTGATCTAAAACCGGGTGAGACAAAAGAATTGACTTATCGAATTTGGACTGATCGTCCAGGGAAATTTTCCATCCCGTCAGCGTTTTTAACTTATTCTGATTTGAATATGACATGGAATCTTATTTCCAATAATCCTTCCACGGAAGTGCATGGTCCATGCATACAAATATTCAAAAAATCGGATAAACCTGTAATAACAAAAGGGAATAATACTAATATAACAATTACCCTGAGAAATAGTGGGGACATGCCTTCGAAGGTTACTGTAAACGATTCTCTCCCGGAAAATGCTACTTTACTTGAAGGGCGATTGTATTATGAAGGTAACATTCTTCCTAAGGAGTCAGCTTTATTTTCATATAGGATCTCGATAGATTATGAGGGCCGGGTGGAGCTTCCGAATCCGATTCTTTATGTTAATGGTAAAGAAAGTCCTGTTTGTGGAGAGCTTTTAAAGAGCATGATTATCGTACAAAAGTATATTGCTCCCAGACCTGTAAAAACAGTATTTGTTCCGAAAGAAACTCCTGTTGAAATTCAGAAGCCAGTTGAGACTATGAAAAATCTATTGGTTGAGTACAGATGGCTTGAAGGAGTTATCCCGGTGTTTATGCTTCTCCTTGCTGTAATTGTCTTATTCGTGCTGTACAGGAAAAATATATGAAGATTGATAGAAACATATTATTATTATTGATATTTGTCACAGCTACCTTTCTTTTATTATTATTTATTATTAACCAGGAAGCAAAAACTATCGAATATGTGCCGAAAACCTATGTGAAAGAAACCCCAGGAATAATAGATCAATCTATATATCAATCAACAGGCAATTTTACTATCATTGTATCCAAGGATGTCTGCGAAGGATGCCATATGTCGGCTAAACCATATATTCCCCAGGCATCGACAGTAGAACCTCATCAAAACGGTGGGATGTTCTGTTTTTCATGTCATGTTGTATCTCATGAAAACCATCCGATGAATGATAATGTCACCTGCGAGAAATGTCATGCGAACGGTCCTACAAAACCAGTCTATGTTAATGGATATATTTCCTGTAACGATTGCCATAATTATCCTGATCCGTTGCAGCCAGGTAAAGGGAATATCATTACCATCCACAGGCCAAGAGGAATTTCCTGTAATACCTGTCATACAGACAACTGCATAAAATGCCATTCAGAGATAGGTACAAGCGAAAGATGGGTTAAACGATTAAACCATTTAAGGGTGGTTGCAGGAATACATTAGAGATATAAACGATACAAATATTTAGTATCTCTTAACTGGTATAAAATAGTGGTTGCACCCAGTGCAACCAATAATATCACAATAATATAAATTAATTTTATATTGACGTCTCGTTCCATTAGTATTATTAACAAATGAGCATCAAGTATAAAAGTACTGTCTATGGAAATCGTTATTGTTATTGGAATATCTCAGTGAATTTGATTTTCAACCGGTATGATACTCCCCCATGGACTGTATCGTTATCTTCCCGTTCTTCATCGCCTCGATAGCATCAGCCGCAGCCAGCGCAGCCTGGATCGTTGTAATATAAGGTACGCAAAAATCCACAGCCGCCCGTCGTATCTGGAAACCATCCTTCACTGTCTGCTTGCTCGTTGGAGTATTGATTATCAGGTCAACTTCCTTCTTATGTATCATGTCAACGACATTCGGTCCGCCCTCGCTCACCTTGTTTATGACATCCATTTGTATCCCATTCTGCGACAGGAATTTCGCCGTGCCGCGCGTGCCTATCAAGTGCAGTCCCGCAAATTCCATCTTTTTAGCAACTCTCAGGATACTCTGTTTATCCTCATCGCGTATTGACATGAACACAGTCCCGGAAAGCGGCAGGATGTTATCAGCAGCCCATTCCGCTTTGAAGAACGCCCGGCCGAAATCGTAATCTATGCCCATTACCTCACCTGTGCTTTTCATTTCAGGACCAAGCAGTGGATCTGCCCCGGGGAGTTTATCAAACGGTAGCAGGACTTCCTTAACAGAAACATGTTTCGTGACAGGATCACCCTTGAACCCCAGTTCTTTCAGAGTATGACCTGCCATTACCCGCGCTGCAATTTTAGCAAGCGGCAGACCGACAGCCTTGCTCACGAACGGGATGGTGCGGCTAGACCTTGGGTTAGCCTCAAGCACATACACAACTCCGTTCTTTGTAGCCATCTGGATATTAACTAATCCTACAACGCCAAGGGAAAGTGCAATCTTCCCGACATAATCCCGAACTATAGCAAGTATCTCAGGCTTCAGTGACTGGGGAGGGATGACACAGGCTGAGTCGCCCGAATGAATGCCAGCCTCTTCTATGTGCTCCATTATCGCACCGATAAGCACGTCTTTGCCATCGCAAACGGCATCTACATCTATTTCAACGGCATTATCAAGAAAATCATCAATAAGTACAGGGTGGTCGTTGGATACCCTGACAGCCTCTTTCAGGTAACGGTCAAGATCCTTATCATCATATACTATCTCCATCGCCCGCCCCCCGAGAACGTATGATGGACGGACAAGCACCGGATATCCGATCCTTTTTGCTTCGTTGAATGCTTCGCTGTAATTAGTAGCGCATCCTGCCTCAGGCTGGTGGATCCCCTGCTGTTTCATCATTGCATTGAAGCGACCCCTGTCTTCTGCGATATCCATATTATCAGGTGTGGTGCCCAGGATTATCGTGTTCAGGTCAGTCCTGCGGTCAAGCTCTTTCTTAAGCGGGATGGCAAGGTTCACAGAGGTCTGTCCTCCGAACTGCACCATCACGCCGTAAGGGCGCTCCCTGTCGATAACGTTCATGACATCTTCAAGCGTGAGGGGCTCAAAGAACAGCTTGTCAGAAGTATCGTAATCTGTGGACACTGTTTCAGGGTTGTTGTTTATTATATGGGTCTCAATGCCTTCCTCACGAAGCGCAGTGACCGCGTGAACTGTGCAGTAGTCGAACTCGATGCCCTGCCCGATGCGGATAGGACCTGAACCGATGATGAGTACCTTCTTCCTGTTCGTGGGTGCATCCTCGCACCGGTCTTCATAAGTAGAATAATAATACGGCGTTGCAGCCGCGAACTCGGCTGCGCAGGTATCTACCATCTTATAGGTGGGAATGATGCCGTGTTCTCTACGCAAGTCGTTAATTTCTTCACGCGTCCTGCCGCAAAGACTGGCAATTTTTTCATCGCTCAATCCCATGCGCTTTGCTTTTCGAAGAGTGTCAATCGAGAGGTCATTCTTTACAGCATCCT
>CBFFLL010000042.1:7561-11614 GCA_965642175.1 Candidatus Methanoperedens nitratireducens
TCGAAGTGCCTGGTAGATGACGAAAAGCCGCTCGTGGGTAGGGCGGCGCAAAATATCCAGTATTTCCTCTTTGCTCCACTCTTTGAACCCGAAGAACATATCAACTTCAAGTGAGCGAACCGCTTTCTGGAGCGCCTCTTCGATCGTTCGCCCGAAAGCCATCACTTCGCCGGTACTTTTCATGGCAGTCGTGAGATGCATATCTGCTGTCACGAATTTATCAAATGGCCAGCGCGGTATCTTGACAACAGTGTAATCTATTGTGGGTTCAAATGATGCAGGGGTCTTTTTCGTGATATCGTTAGTTATTTCATCAAGTGTCATTCCAATCGCTATTTTGGCAGTGACGCGCGCTATCGGGTAACCTGTGGCTTTTGAAGCAAGGGCTGATGAGCGCGATACACGCGGGTTTACTTCAACTATCCTGACCTCATCTTCGCGCACTGCGAACTGGATATTGCATCCTCCTTCGATGCCCAGCGCCCTGATGATCTTAATAGATGTGCTGCGCAGTTTCTGGTGATCGGCATCCGACAGCGTCTGCGAGGGCGTGACCACGATGGACTCACCCGTATGTATCCCCATGGGGTCGATGTTCTCCATATTGCATATCACGATACAGGTGTCGTTCCTGTCGCGCATGACCTCGTATTCGAATTCCTTCCATCCGATGATGCTTTCTTCTATCAGCACCTGATGGATACGTGAAAGCTTGAGTCCGCGCTCTGTGATCTCAAGGAGCTGCTCCCGTGTGTAGGCGATTCCGCCTCCTGCTCCTCCAAGGGTGTAAGCAGGTCGGATGATGAGTGGAAGCCCGAGTTCTTCTATCAGGGCTTCTGCATCAACAAGTGTTTTCACTGCCTTTGAGCGGGGAACTTTCTCACCCAGGCTTATCATTTTTTGCTTGAACAGGTCGCGGTCTTCTGAATCCTTGATCGCCTGCAGCGATGTGCCAAGAAGCTCGACGCCGTATTTTTCAAATACTCCCATCTCTGCAAGTTCAGATGTGATATTAAGTCCGGTCTGGCCGCCCAATCCTGCAATAATGCCGTCAGGTCTTTCTTTTTCTATGATCTTTTCGATTATTTCAGGTTCAAGAGGCTCGATATAAATAGCGTCCGCCATGTCGGTGTCAGTCATTATAGTTGCGGGATTGCTGTTGACAAGCACGACTTTTATCCCTTCTTCGCGCAGAGAGCGGCATGCCTGGCTTCCGGAAAAGTCAAACTCTGCTGCCTGACCTATCATTATGGGACCTGAACCTATCAGAAGGACTTTCTTGATATCTGCTCTTTTTGGCATTTTACCTCTTATCTACCTGTTTTTCATTCTATCTCTGCAAGGTATTCCTGCACCGACTTCACCTCGATGCGATTTTCCCTGGCTGCCCTGATCCCTCTTGCAGCCGCCCGCCCTGCATCCGTTGTAGTGAAGTACGGGATCTTGAATTTGATGGCGGATTTTCTTATGTAACTGTCATCATAGGCACTCTGTTTACCCACAGGCGTGTTCAGCACGAACTGTATATCCCCGTTTTTCATCATATCGACGATATTGGGTCTGCCCTCGTGTAATTTCTTGACAATCTCACAATCTATACCGTTCTCTTTAAGGAAATCTGCCGTCCCTTCTGTTGCAATTATCTTGAATCCTGAATCTGCCAGCTCTTTTGCAGCCACAAGCGCGCGCTGCCTGTCCACTTTTGCCACAGTGATCAGAGCAGTGCCTTTTAACGGCAGGGCAAACCCGGCTGCGACCTGGGACTTATAGAAAGCCATTGCAAAATTATCAGCCATTCCCAGCACTTCGCCTGTTGAGCGCATCTCTGGTCCAAGTACAGGATCTACCTCAGGGAACATGTTGAACGGGAATACCGCCTCTTTGACGCCAAAATGCGAGTACTTGCGCCTGTGCGTATCTATATCTTTCAGTTTTACACCGAGCAAGACCTGCGTTGCGATGCGGGCCATTGATACTCCAGTGACCTTGGATACAAGAGGCACAGTGCGTGAAGCACGCGGGTTCGCTTCCAGGATGTACACTTTCCCTTTCTGGATAGCGTACTGGATATTTATCAGCCCGACAACTTTTAATTCGATCGCGATGCGCTTCGTATACTCTTCTAGTGTTTTGAGTTCCTCATCTTTAATCCCAATGGGCGGCAGAACGCATGCACTATCGCCAGAGTGGATGCCTGCAAGTTCTATGTGTTCCATGATCGACGGGATAAATACTTCTTCACCGTCTGAAATGGCGTCCACTTCGCATTCGAGCGCATCTTCAAGGAACTTATCAAGGAGCATGGGTTTTTCCGGTGTTATCTCGATGGCCCCTTCAACATATTTTTTTAGCATGCTTGCATCGTAGACTATTTCCATCCCGCGACCTCCAAGCACATACGAAGGGCGGACAACGAGGGGGTAACCAATGCGAGCCGCTACTTTTATCGCTTCCTCAAGCGATATGGCAGTACCGTGGTCTGGCGCAGGGATCCTGAGTTTTTCGATGACCTTCCCGAACCTATCCCTGTCTTCTGCAAGATCGATACTGTCGACAGAAGTACCCATTATCTTAACTCCTGCCTCTTCAAGTTCATTTGCTATGTTAAGTGGAGTCTGTCCTCCAAATTGAACAATGGCACCCTGCGGCTTTTCTTTTTCATAAATGCTTAGCACGTCCTCTACCGTGACAGGTTCAAAGTACAGCTTGTCCGAGGTATCGTAGTCAGTGGAAACCGTCTCAGGATTGCAATTGACCATGATGGATTCATATCCCATCTCGCGGAGAGTAAAAGCGGCATGCACGCAGGTGTAGTCGAATTCAATACCCTGTCCAATCCTGTTTGGTCCCCCTCCGATGATCATGACCTTCTTCTTATCTGATACAGGCACTTCATCGGGAGCATTGTATGTAGAATAGTAATACGCTGCGTTCTTTGCGCCGCTTACAGGTACTATATTCCATGTCTGCCGCAGCCCGAGTGATATACGCCGCGTTCTTATTTCTTTTTCTGGCACTCCGAGTATCTTGCCGAGATACCTGTCGGAAAAACCGTCTTTTTTTGCATTTATGAGAAGGTCATCAGGCAGCATCCTGCCTTTGTATTTAAGAATTTTTTCTTCAAGTTCTATAAGCTCCTTCATTTGCGTAATGAACCAGGGCTTGATGTGTGTCAATTTATTTAATTCATCAACTTGCATCCCTTTCCGAAGAGCTTCATACATTATGAACTGCCGCTCGGACGACGGTTCTTTCAAAAGCTGGCGCAATTCCTCAAGTGAGAGCTTATTGAAATTTTTGGCAAAGCCAAGTCCATAGCGTCCTGTTTCAAGTGATCGGATGGCTTTCTGGAAGGCCTCCTTGTAATTTTTTCCAATGCTCATCGCCTCGCCAACAGCGCGCATCTGTGTGCCAAGTTTGTCGATCGATCCAGGGAATTTCTCGAATGCCCACCGTGCGAACTTTACGACTACGTAGTCACCAGATGGCGTATATTTGTCAAGAGTTCCGTCGCGCCAATAGGGAATTTCAGAAAGTAAGAACCCTGCTGCAAGCTTTGCAGATACAAGGGCTATTGGGAAGCCCGTAGCCTTTGAAGCAAGAGCAGATGAGCGTGATGTTCTCGGGTTTATCTCTATCACGACAACGCGGTCGCTTATGGGGTCATGGGCGAACTGTATGTTCGTTCCTCCTATCACGCCTATGGCTTCAACTATACGATGAGAATATTCCTGTAGTCTCTCCTGAAGTTCTTTTTTGATAGTGAGCATCGGCGCGGTACAGAAACTGTCGCCTGTGTGAACACCCATTGCATCAACATTCTCTATGAAGCAAACCGTTATTTTTTTGTTACTGGCGTCCCGGACTACTTCAAGTTCGAGTTCTTCCCACCCCAGTACCGATTCTTCGATAAGAACCTGTCCAATAAGACTTGCTGCAATACCGCGGGCAGCTATGGTGCGCAGTTCTTCAACATTATAGACTATCCCGCCGCCTGTCCCCCCCATCGTATAGGCGGGACGAACTACTACAGGATATCCCAGGTCTTTTGCG
>CBFFLL010000042.1:11624-17345 GCA_965642175.1 Candidatus Methanoperedens nitratireducens
TCAGGGTCGCTTCACTGCGAGGTACTTCCAGACCCAGTTCATTCATTGTTTCCTTGAACACGATGCGGTCTTCACCTTTCTCGATCGCGTCTGCCTGTACCCCTATTATCTTCACACCATATTTTTCAAGCACACCTTTTTTATGAAGCTCTAATGTCAGGTTAAGCCCGTTCTGACCTCCGAGGTTCGGAAGTACCGCATCAGGACGCTCTTTTTCAATGATCTTCTCAAGCATCTGGGAATTGAGGGGCTCAATATATGTACTGTCAGCCATTCCAGGATCTGTCATGATGGTAGCAGGGTTGGAATTTACAAGCACGATCTCATAACCCATCTGTCGAAGCGCCTTGCATGCCTGTGTGCCTGAATAATCGAATTCTGCTGCCTGACCTATAAGTATAGGGCCTGATCCTATAATCAGTACTTTTTTTATGTCCCGTCTTTGTGGCATACTACCTCGTAATTTTAACCCTAAATGTCACGACGTGTTATTAATTCTATCCTTTGGATAAGGTGTTAAGATATATAATGGGAGCCAGTATTGGAAATACCAGGATCCTTCTCTTGCAGGGGGACGTAACAGAACAGGGAACAGACGCCATAGTGAACGCCGCGAACAGCAGCCTCATGGGCGGCGGAGGAGTGGATGGCGCGATACACAGCAAAGGCGGAGGGCAGATACTGGAAGAATGCAAGCTCATACGGCGCTCGCTACCGGACGGTCTTCCCATAGGGGATGCGGTAGCGACAATGGGAGGCAGTCTCAAGGCGAAAAAGGTTATCCATACAGTTGGTCCCATCTGGAGCGGGGGGGATGATGGTGAGCCTGAATTGCTTGCGCGCGCTTACAAGAATTGTCTTGCGCTTGCCCTGAAGATGGGGATAAAGACCATCTCATTTCCATCTATAAGCACAGGAGCCTACGGATACCCTGTTGAGAAAGCAAGCAGGGTAGCGCTTCTGGCTGTCGTTGATTACCTTGGGAAAAATGCAGGGATCGTTGAGGTGAGGTTCGTGCTGCACAACCAGCATGATCAGAAGGTGTATGAAGAGGCGCTTGCGGAGATAGTTTTTTAAAAATCGGTTTCACATGAAATGTGCTGTTTTCGTCTTTAGATCTCATAACAATAAAACATCATAGATTAAGGTATTGATACCATCACATCCACCACCGTAAAAACCAGCATGCTCATACTCACCGCAGCATTCACATTAAAGAACGCCACAGGTATGCTCGAAAAATTATCAGCCTTAACAAGCGTGTGCTCATACCATATTAGCGCCGCGATAACCATAAGCCCGATCTTAAAAACCAGCCCCAGATCCAGCACGAACATCAATCCAACAAGGAGCGCCAGCATCAGTATGTGCGATGCGAACGAAAATAACAGCGCATTCTTAACACCAAAAAACGTGGGCACTGAATATAGCCCCTCTTTTTTATCAAAATCAAAATCCAGCAGCGAGTATATTATATCAAATCCCCCTACCCAGAACGTGACCGCAAAAAGCAGCAGCAGCATTGCGAACTCAGGTGCCTGGAAGGGAAAGTTTATCGTCCCTGCAACAGCAAGCCAGCCCCCGACAGGCGCATAACCCAGGTTCAACCCGAGCACGAAATGAGATATGGGACTGAATCGCTTGAGGTATGGATATACGATCGAAGTAATGGGGATTATGGGCGCAAGCAGGAAGCAGAGCCAGTTCAATTGATATGCTGAATAGAACAGCAGGAAATAGGATATGATAATAATAGCCCAGACCTCATTCATCGTGATCTTCCCTGACGGGAGTTCGCGCTGCGCTGTCCTCGGGTTCTTTGCATCAATATCCTTATCCACAAGGTTGTTAAGCGCCATTGCCGCACTCCTGGCTCCAAGGAACGCAAGCCCGACCCAGAACAATATACGCAGTTCCGGCACAACACCGCTGGTAAGGAGGCTTGCAAGGAAAGCCCCAAGGTAAGCAAATGGAATGGCGAAAAGGGTATGTTTCAATACAACGAAATTCGAATATAGTTTCAATTTAGCTAACATCACAACTCTTTTCTCTTAGCACCGATATTACTCACCAGATACAAATGATTAACCTTTACTTTATCGGCTCGGCAGGAAGCGGCAAGTCAACGCTCACAGGCGCCTTCCTGGGATGGATGCAGAGACAGGGATATGATGCTGTAACAGTGAACCTCGATCCAGGCATCGAAAATGCTCCCTACGTTCCTGATGTGGATATCAGGGATTGGATAAAACTGAAGGATGTTATGGAAGACTACGACGTTGGACCAAATGGCGCGCAGATAATCGCGGCTGACATGCTGGCTCTGAACATTACTGAGATGAAAGAAATAATAGATAGCTTTGAAACTGACTACATCATTTTTGACACACCAGGTCAGATGGAACTGTTTACCCTCAGGCAGTCGGGAAAAGTGCTTGTCGATTCTTTCGGCGCTGATAGATCCATTATCGGCTACCTCTATGATCCAGTCATATCAAAAACACCTTCGGGCTTTATCACGCTGATGCTCCAGGCAGCTTCCGTGCAGGTCAGGTTCAATGTACCTTTCATGAGCATCCTTACAAAATCTGACCTCCTGAAAGATGAGGAACGTGAAGATATATTGAAATGGAGCCAGGACTTTATGGAACTTGACAATGCGATACATGACGAGATGCCAACACTGCGCAACCAGTTGAACATCGAATTTCTTTCGGCTCTTAAGTCATTCGGCGCAGGTCAGAAGTTATTACCTGTTTCATCCACTTACGGATCGGGAATGGAGGATATATATAATTCGGTCCAGCAGATATACTATGGTGGAGAGGATTTGAGCAGGGATTAAATATATAAGCTGTAAAGACATAAATTTCAATATGACTGGTTATGAGCTTATGTGGGAGCTTTACCCTGAGTGGTACCCGAAAAATCCTTTGAATCCAATGCTGAAGATATTTCTTTTAATTGCCTTATTGCTCATTATCCCATATATATATATTAATTTATTTGAAAGAAGGATTAAGAATATATTAAAGAAATTCCCTCATCTACTGTGGCAAAGGCTTTTCAATATATAATATTTTATCACAGTAAATCTCATAATAATGATAGGGAGAAACATTATATAATATCATGCTTATTCATTAATTTACTGCAATACAATACTACCTGCAATTGGAGGAAATTTATGAATATTAGACCTGTATCCGGTTGTGTTATTGGCAAAGGTATTTTCGCCTCATTTGCCCATTATGAGCAGACACATATCCTTCCCCTGCGCCTTGTGACCGAGTGTAAACAAAAATACTCAAGGAATTGCAGTATTGATCTCTGTCCGAGATTCAAGACTGGCATGATGGGTTCCCACACGGTATCATGGCGGAACGAAGGCGCGAGAATGTAATATTCTCCGCCCACATTTTTTTATAGGATAACAGCATCATGCGCAACAATATGTTTAATGGAGCAATAGCTATGGATATATTGAAAACAAAACCCGGTATCCATAAATCAAGAGGCGGACTTATCAGGTCGTTCGTGATACTGGAAAATGGAAAGATCAATGAAATAACCATATCAGGGGATTTTTTCCTTTTCCCTGAAGAAGCGGTTTTCAGGATACTTGAGAACCTGAAAGGAACGCCGGCAAAGCGTGAGGAACTCCTGAAAAATATCGAGGAAACTTATGCAAAAGAGAACATCCAGTCCCCAGGGACTGCACCTGTTGATTTCACAGAATCCATAATGAAAGCTCTGGAGGCATAATAATGGAAGAATGGCGGTTCATTGATTTCGGTCTGGTGGACATACGCGACATGATGGCGATGGATGAGGCGATACTGAAAGGCGACGAAGGCAACACCTTCTTTTTCTGGACTCCAAAGAAGTCCATTATACTTGGGTTCTTCCAGAAGGCTCAGGTAGAACTTGACCTTCCGAAGTGCAAGGACTACACGATCACGAGGCGGATAAGTGGTGGAGGGATAGCGTTCTCAGATGACAGGTGCAGGCAGATAAACTATGGCGTGGTGGGAACGATAGATAATGACCTTTTCCCTCTTGACATCATAGAATCGTATAAACAGGTATGCGGCGTCCTCATAGACACGCTTGTTCATTATGGTCTTAATGCCGCGTTCCGACCCATCAACGATGTCACTGTGGATAACAAGAAAATATCTGGCAACGCCCAGACGCGCTGGGAAGGCAAACTGCTCCAGAACGGAACGCTTTTGCTTGATTTTGATATCGAGGAGATGCTTCGTATATCCAATATACCAAAGGAAAAGTTCCTTGATAAGAAGATAGCATCCATCAGGGAAGGTCTGACATGGCTTGATAGGGAACTGGGGCAACAGCGCGACATGGAAGAAGTCAGGAATGTCATGAAGGATAAATTCGAAGAGCGCTTCCATGTAAAATTAAAAAATGGGACTCTTAGCAAGAAGGAAAAAGAGCTTACCGAAAACCTTTTGCCTAAATATTACTCCCCTGAGTGGGTATATCGCTAATGGAATATGACGTGATCGTCATTGGGGCAGGACCTGCCGGGTCTGTTACTGCGGCAGTGGTAGCTCAGGCCGGCTACCGCGTACTTATGCTTGAGAAAGACTCTTCCTGCAGGTCGCCATGCGCCGGATACGTGAGCAATACTATAAACCTGGAGCTGCCTGATGATTCTGTAATCCAGTCAAGAATAACAAAAATGCGCACGTATTTCCCTGACTTCTCACATCACGATTTTGAATTGAACGGGCTTGTTGTGGACAGAGCTTCATTCGATATGGTGCTTGCACAGAAAGCAAAAGATGCGGGCGCACAGATAAGATGGGATTCGCCTCTTCTGGACGTTGTTGCGGGAAGTGTAAAATTTCGCGACGGGATTTCAAATGGTAAAATGATCGTGGGCGCAGATGGCGTTTTTTCAAAAACCGCCTCCCTTTTCGGATTTGAAAAGCAAAAATTCGCGGTTTGCTCGCAGTACCACTTGTTAGGGATAGAACTGCTTTCTCAGACCTGCGAGATATTTTTTAATTCGGATTATGCTCCCGGAGGATATGTCTGGATATACCCCACAGGGAAAGATTCTGCAAAAGTCGGAGTGGGGGTTACGGAGGGTAATCCGCGCGCTTATCTTGAAAAATTTATCCGCATATCACCTTTTGCAGGGCAGCTTAATGGAATGAGGACTGAATACATCGTGGGCGCACTGCCGATAAGCGGGCTGCGTGAGAAGCTTTTCCGCGGCAATGTCCTGCTTGTAGGTGACAGTGCAGGTATGGCCGATCCTGTAACTGGCGCGGGCATCAACAATGCCATGCTTGCTGGAGAGATCGCAGGAAATACAATAGTAAAGGCACTTGAAAACGATGACCCTGGAATAATTTCAGAATACGATACAAAAACCAGGCGCCTATTGGGAAAGCCGCTTGGAAGGGCGCTTGAGAAAAGAAAAAGGCTTGATGCCTGCTATGCTTCAAATGAGCTTTTGCAGGAACATCTACCGCAGCTCTGGGTTACCTTCAGGCAGTACTGGGAAATTTAATACTTATATGAATCAGATTCTTCGGTTAGTTTTCGATCTTTCTTAAGAGGTTCATCTTTTACGTCAATATCAAGGCTGACTTCATCTTCCAGTTCCCTGACCTTACCCACACCCTTTGCGATTTTATTGAGAGACTTAACAGTTTCTTTTGAGGGCTTTCTCCGAGGAGCTTTTCT
>CBFFLL010000043.1:0-11587 GCA_965642175.1 Candidatus Methanoperedens nitratireducens
GAATACATCGATTATAACCGCGAGATATATGAATTCCCGCACCAGGCGTATATATTGATTATCGATTCGTAAAAATAGGGGAGCGATATTATGAAATTCACCGGCGCCGAGAAGAATCCTCTTAGAACCGGGGATGCCAAGTGCAATTAAGCTGACTAACCTGCGCCATGTGCTATAGAGAGACGGCGCCCAAGAACCAGCAGACTATGCGGATGAACAAAATCAGGACGGTCTCGAAATATATCGTTGTCAACAACTCTGGAAAAAAATAATGCCGATTTTATTTGGCATTATTATTTCGATTGCATTAATTCCATCACGTCTTTTATATCCATCACTGGAAAAGATTCAACTTTGGCAATGTCAGTCCAGTAGTGGTTAGCTTCAAGAAGAACTTTAGGGTCTTCTACTTCGTATACACAGAAGGCATGTCTTCCGGTGAGGTCTACCCAATAACCAATTTCTTTCATTCCCTCAGGGAATTTCCATTCCGCTGCCCGTCTTTCCAGTTCGTCTCTTTTATCTGGCTCCCACGTCCATATGTCCATAAATAACATTTCTTATTCCTCCCTTTTCGTCTTCATTCCGTTAAAGAAAAAGGCAGTAAATATCATATGAAAATTAATTTTAAACAAACCCGCCTTTTTCCCAGTAAATATATTGGATATTATCAGTAATAAGCATTATGGCGATATTTTCCGAATATGTCACTATTCTAAATATGTAATGTCTATGCATCACTATTATCGAGTAAGATATTGTATCCTTACATAATTAACAACACGAATTGAAACGGTCACGAATTTATGGCCTTTTCTGCCCGACTCGCCCCGCAATTATCGCAGGCACAGCCCCTATTGCCGTGCAGGTCTCAAGCGAGATACCCTTTCCAGTTATATCAAAATGGTACTTAGCCCTCTCCATCAACTCTGACGGCAGACCTTTATGCCCCAGTCCGATAAGGAAAATAAATGATTTTTTCCTGTTTACCTGTTCAGAGAGCGAATCCACACTGATCACCTTATCTTTTGCAGGATGCGAAGTCGTGATCACGGGAGCGCCAAACTGGGGCTGGAATCCTTTCTCTGGCAGGTCGAACACGAAGAACCTGCCTGCCCTGAAAAGTTCCTCAAGATATTTACCCGAACCTCCGATTGTGGTTTTATCCTTCACAAAATTCACAAGTTCCTCTGCGCTCATTTTGAAAGGATAATCGAAAAGCGCAAGGTTGAACCCGAATGCGTATGCCAAAGGCGCAGCGCGGGCGATGCTTCGGTAGTGGGCCTCGTGGACTTTTATTTTGTCGTATGTGTTCACGATACCGAGAGTCAGCATAATAGGTCCATGCAGGTCAATTATAGAAAGTAAGTTTGTTATCCGCCTACATATCCATATATGTATACTGGTTCATGGATTCTTTATAATTATTTATTATCTCTACAGCTTCCTGTTTGGATATTTTATTCTCCCTCTGCGCCTGAACCACCTCGGATTCAAATGCCGCCAGCAGCGAATTGGTATTATACTTGACATAGCCAAGGACATCGCAGTTCCTGTCACCATTGACTATCTGTTTGATATGCCATCCCCCGCTGTCGTCAATGATTATATGCGCCTCGTTGGCCGCGCCAAAGAGGTTATGGTAATCTCCGATCGTATCCTGGTATGCGCCAAGCATGAGTATAGCAAGATAATAGGAACCGTTGTTAAGTTCATGGAGTTCCAGGATCTCCTTGACGTCTTTCAAATCCACGAATTTATCAATTTCACCGTCAGAATCGCAGGTGATATCAACTATAGTCCCGTATTGAGTTGGCTTTTCATTGGCCCTGCTTACCGGGACTACAGGGAACAACTGTTTTATGGCCCAGAAATCAGGGATGGACTGGAACGTTGAGAAATTACCGATATATTTTTTCGAGAGCAATTTATTCAGGTCATCGAAATCATCAGATTTGTTCCCCGTCTCCCTGGCAAATGCGGCGGCTTTCTCACATATCTGCAAGAACAATACCTCTCCAGTGGATTTCTCCTCAAGTTCTATCTCGCCAAGGTTGAAAAGCGAAAGAAGTTCCTCACGGTTCTGGAGAGCGTCGTGATAATACTCAATGTAATTTTTGATGTTTATTTCCTTTGATCCGTCGTACAGTTCTGTTATTATATGAGGTTCATCGCCCCGCAGTTCTATCAGTTTATTGCGGTTACCGTTCTTATCTCCCTTGATGTTTATGACCAGCAATGAATGATACGCACTGAGAGCCCGCCCGCTTTCGGACAAAATTATTGGATGGGAGACGCCTTCTTCATCGCATACGTCCTTGAGTGAATAAACTACATTATTTGCATATTCCTGGATAGTATAATTGGCGCTTGCATCCGAAGAGGTCTTACTGCCGTCATAATCTACTCCTAGACCTCCGCCTATGTTAAAATATTTAATATTTATGTGCATATTTCTTATTTTTGCATAAACCCTGGCTGCTTCCTTGACAGCTTTCTGGATCCGCCGTATCTCCGTGATCTGGGAACCGACATGGAAATGCAGCATCTGAAGCTGTTCGAGCATTTCATACTCAGCAAAAGTCTTTATGCAGTCCAGCATCTCTGTAGTGGTGAGGCCGAACTTGGCAGATTCTCCTCCTGATTCTACCCATTTCCCGCTGCCCTTTGAGTAGAGCTTTACCCTTATGCCAATAAGCGGTTTTACTCCCATTATTTTCGAGAGTTCAAGTAAGCGCCTTGTCTCACTGAACTCATCAATGACTATCACAAGTTTGTTTTTTAACTTAACAGCATTCAATGCCAGCTTGAGGTATTCATCGTCCTTGAACCCGTTGCATATCAACAGGGCTTCCGGACCGAGTTCAAATGACAGGGCAGCCAGCAGTTCTGCTTTCGTTCCGACTTCCAGCCCTTGATTGAATTTTTTACCGAATTTGACGATCTCTTCCATCACTTCCCTTCGCTGATTCACTTTCATAGGGAAAGCGCCCTGGTAGATGTTATTATATTTGTACTCAGAGATCGAGTTTGAAAACGCACCGTTCAGTTCCTTTATCTGTCCTTCAAGTATCTGAGGGAACCTGAACAGTATCGGGAATTTTATTTTCTTGGCCGAAAGAGAATCGACCACAACCTTTAAATCGATAGCAAGCGTCTCTTTTTTTCCAGGCCTGACACTTAAATTTCCGTTTTTGTTAAAAGAGAAGTATCCATTACCCCATCGTTCTATGCCGTACAGGTCTATTGCATCCTCAATTTTCCACATTTAGTTTAATCTCACTTCCTTCGAAATATTTGGTTCTATAATTTATTACTTAATCCTGTTTAAACTTTTCCATAAGCATGAAAAAAACCATTTATTTTCCCTTCTGTTTTGAATAAAGCTGCTCAACTTTTTCTATCGTATCCGCATCATACACTGATTTATCGCTTCTCACATTGACAAGCCTTGGAAAACGCAATGCATAACCGGAATGATAATTCTGACTTTTCTGGATTTCCTCAAATGCTACTTCAAACACTATCTTTGGCTCAAAGTCCACATGGACCCCGGTTTCAAGAAGAATCAGGTCTTTGAAAACAGCAGTAAGTTCCTCCAGCTTCTCATCCGTAATTCCAGTCGCAACACGCCCGATAGAGAGCAATCTGTCTGTATAAGGGTCGCGGCATGCCAGCAAATATGAGCCAATAAAAGAAGTCCTTCGTCCTTCCCCCCATTCTCCCCCGATGACAACAAGGTCAAGCGTATCCATGATAGGTTTCAATTTCAGCCAGTTCTTTCCCCGTTTTCCGGGCGTGTAAAGAGACCTGGGGTTTTTCATCATTACCCCCTCATGCCCCGCAGCAAGAGCCTCTTTATAAATTACATCGATCTGAGCTGCGCTTTCAGTTATTGTCTGTCCGGCCACAATGCTTTTATCGCATACTTCTTCAAGTTTTTTTCTTCGCTCAACTAGCGGCGTATCAATGAGACTCTCACCATTCAAGTACAATAAGTCAAAGAGGTTAAGGGATAGGGGGATTTCAAGGGCGGTTGCCGTTACATCGTATTTTCGCCTGAATCGCCTTAATATCTCCTGGAACGCCACAGGTCTTTTGTCTTTTCCAAGAGCCACAGATTCCCCGTCAAGAATGGCTGTATCGGCTTTAACGTTCATCCTTACAGATCTAACAATATCAGGCAGGGAAGATGTTACATTCTCAAGCCGCCGTGAATATAACGTTATATTGTTCCCTTCCTTGTGTATCTGAACGCGTGCCCCGTCGAACTTCCACTCCACTGCAACAGAACTCATTTCTGCCAGCGTTTCGTCTATCCCATCTCCCACCTGGGCAAGCATAAGCTTGAGCGGCCTTCCAATCACAAGACTGAGTTTAAGAAGACCAGTTACACCTTCTTTTTTTGCGGTATATGCAATAAGACCGAAATCGTTAGCAAGCATGTAACCCCTTTCAACCAGTTCAGCAGGAACATTAAAAGCCTCTGCAATGGCATTTCTTAATATACCTTCACCAACCCCGATGCGTAGCTCTTCAACTGCCAGACGCGCAAGGTAAACTATCTCAACAGGTTTTGATGCCCCGAAAAGATACTGGAGGTTCTTTATTTTAGCATCCTGCGACCCCTTGCCCTCAAGACCTGCGATTTTCTGGAATCTTGAAAAAACGTCGAGGATGGAGAGTTTTTCTTCAGAAAAAAAATTAAAATTAGCTTTGCGGTTTGTTATTGCTTTTTCTGCGGCTGTGCCGACATCTCCTGTCTCTTTCACCAGTTCTTCAATGCGCCTGACCGGTATCGATGATGTCTTTGCAATGGCAGCGTATAACAGACCTGTCCCGACCCCGAGCTCTTTTTCGCTCCAGACAGGGAACACACTTCCCATAATAAAACGAGTTGCGATATCAAGTTCGTTGTCGTCCACTTCATTGAGGAACGAAGCAACAACCGTTGTCATTTCAAGAGAGCTTGATATCCCTTTTATTTTTTTACATACTTCTGCAAAGGCCTCAAAAGATGTCATTGATAGTTTCTCTCGAACAACCTGTCGCCATAGTAAGTTTGTTGGTCATGCTGCTCGAAAAAGTAAGTAAAAAAATAAAAGGGGATATCCCTTTTATTCATTTCTATATGGTTTTGTTGAGAGATTTTTCGTGTATAATAGCGACATCAGTTCCGTGACAGTTCGTGCAATATTTTGACCTTGACAGGTGTATGGTTACGAGTTCACCCATACTGGGTTTGAGGCTGTCAGGAGGCGGTGCATGGCACTGTTCGCATGTAGAGAAATGACCTGGCCCTTCACCTTTCTCCACTTTCGGGATCGTAATCTTTTCCGGGGATCCATGACATATATCGCAATTAAGGTTGACCGTACCTGTCCCTATGTGTATATTGTGTACCTGGCTGCCGTGGCAGTTTATACACAGTTTTCCACCGTTTAGATGCGGAACCAAGTTCGCGGAATTCGTGTGGCATAATTCGCATTTTATAGTAGCAACTGATGTGGGCGCCGTGGTCACAGGTGCGCTGGCGGTCGGGGTTCCTCCCGGATGCGCTGCAACAGGAGTCTCTTTCGGAGTTACGACCGGGGTCTTTACAACTACGCCCGGGGTTTCCTTGGGCTTGCCGCCAAGAACATAATAACCAGCAGCTCCAATAAGTATTACCGCAATCAGGATCGCTATATAAATAGGCACCTTACTATCTTTTTCGTTCATTATTAGTATCACCCTTTAGTTAGTAATGGGTTTGTATGTTTTAAATGTTTTGGTTTTATCATAGTAAGTGTATTTTAAACCAGAAACTACATCATATCCATTGATTACATGATTTCTGATGATTACACCATATCCGATGAAAAGTTAATAAATAGAAAACATGTATTAAGCTCACATGGCAGATAAATACGAACAGGTTATAGAACTTGCAAAGCGCCGTGGATTCCTATGGAACTCGTTTGAATTATATGGTGGTACTGCCGGTTTTTACGATTATGGGCCTCTTGGCGCAATGCTCAAGCGCCGCGTCGAGAACATCTGGCGCGATATATTTGTGATCAACGAAGGGTATTACGAGATAGAATCGCCCACGATAGGTATCGAAGACATCTTCATCGCATCAGGACATGTCAGAGGTTTCTCAGACCCGCTGACCGAATGCCAGAAATGCAACGAGGCTTTCAGGGCAGATCATCTTGTGGGTGATGTTGTGGAAAACCCGGACACGCTAAGCGCTGATGACCTCACCGAAGTCATCGTCAAGCACAAGATCAAATGTCCTGAATGCAGCGGAGGGCTGGGTAAAGTTTATGAATTCAATCTCATGTTCAAAACAAGCATAGGTCCTGGTGGAAAAAGGGCAGGTTATCTTCGCCCCGAAACCGCTCAGGGAATGTTCGTTGACTTCCCGCGGCTCTTGAAGTTCTACCGTGACCACCTTCCCTTTGGCGCCACCCAGATAGGTAAAGCCTACCGCAATGAGATATCACCCCGTCAGGGTGTGATACGCCTTCGCGAGTTCACACAGGCAGAGGCTGAGATATTTATCGATCCAAGGGACAAGACACACCCTAAATTCGGGGAAATTGCAGATCTTGAGCTTATCCTCTATTCTCAGGGTGGGCAGGAGCGGGGCAGTTCTGAAAAAATGCCGATCAAACATGCTGTAAAAAACGGAATAATCGCCCATGAGTTCCTGGGATACTGCCTTGCGAGGACATACCAGTTCCTCATTCGTGTAGGTATAGCGCCTGAAAAACTGCGCTTTCGGCAGCACATGAAGGATGAGATGGCACACTATGCCGCGGACTGCTGGGATGCAGAGATAGCTAGCGACAGGTTCGGATGGGTAGAAATCGTGGGGGTCGCTGACAGGACGGATTATGACCTTAAAGCACATGCGAAACAGAGCGGGACCGAACTGGCAGTTTATGTATCATACGATAAACCAATAAAAGTGGAGCGATTTGCCGTAAAACCCAATATGGGAAAACTCGGACCAATGTTCAAAGGAAAAGCAGGAAAAATAGCGAACGCGCTGAAACTGATGAAACCTGAAGACCTGTCAGGTGAGATTATAGACGTGGTGGTCGATGGCGAGGTTCTTAAGGTGTATAAGGATGCAGTTTCATTTGAAAACATCTCGGAAGAGGTTCATGGCGAAACGATCATTCCTCACGTGATCGAACCATCGTTCGGCATAGACAGGATAACTTATTCCCTCCTTGAACACTCCTATTTTGAAGAAGAGGCAAAAGCTGAAGACGGAGATGAGGAAGAAAAAAGGATAGTCCTGCGCCTTCCTCCAGAGGTGGCGCCTGTACAGGCTGCGGTACTGCCTCTTCTCACACGCGAAGAACTGATAAAACCGGCGAACGAGATAGTAAAAAACCTTCGAAAAGCAGGCATACTTGTCGCATTTGACGATTCCGGAACCATAGGAAGAAGATACAGGCGGAACGATGAGATAGGCACCCCGTATTCCATTACTGTGGATTACCAGACGCTTGAAGACAGCACTGTTACGATAAGGGACAGGGACACGATGAAACAGGTGCGGGCAAATATGGGCGGTATTGCTGACAATATATATGATATGATCTACAAAGGAAAATCATTTGATGAGGCAGGAAGGAAAGTGTAATCTTGTTGAATCTGTTCTTTGTTGAACTGCGGCGCAAAGCGATCCATGTAGCAGGCTCTTTTATCGCTGTGGCTTATTATTTCATAGATAGGGAAACTGCTGTCACAGGTCTAGCTATAATCAATGTGATCCTCCTTATTGTTGAATGGCTCAGGCTTTCAGGGAAAATAAAGCTCCCTGAAATACTTCTGCGACCTCATGAAAATAAACAGGTGGCTGCATATATCTATTTCCAGCTGGCTGCGCTTATCTCCATTTTTGCGTTTGAAAAAACCATCGCTATCACCGCGATACTTATGCTGGCGCTGGGTGATACGGCATCGGGTCTTGCAGGGGCTTTAATGAACAGGGGGAATGTCAGATATTCCAGGGATAAATTGATGATAAAACCGTTGCCTATAATGGCAATAATGTTTTCTGTATGTGTTATCACAGGGATCATGCTCATGCGTTTACCGTTCGCGCCTGATATGGAAAATATTCCATTCGCCGTATATGTTGCAGGGGCGCTGGGAGCCACGATGGGCGATGCGATACCGCTGCGGATACAGGGAAGGCCGGTAGATGATAATCTTATGATCCCTCTTCTCTCCGGTATATTCATGACCGCAGCACAATTACTTTAATTAAAACGATTTATCATTAAAAATCAGCATTGGGCATCCCCGTAAAAAGCGAATGATTTATGTAGTTGCTCTCCTATGAGAAGGAGTCAAAACGGAGCTTATTATTATAATTTCACGATTTGAGGAATCCAATGACAAAAGCTGAAATATTATCTGAAATAAAGGTGGCAGAAGAAAAAGCAAAAACTTCAGTTGCAAGAGCTATCGATGAAAAAAATAAAAAGATATCTGAGGCGCAGGCGCAATCAAGAGATATTATCAGAAGCGCAGGGGAGGAAGCTCAAAAGTATGCCGATTCTGAGGTCAGCAAAGCAAAAGCCCTGATCAAAGAGGATAGGGAAAAGATCATACAAAAGGGGAAGTCAGAAGCTGATGCGATAAAAGCAAAGGCAAAAAAGAATGTGGCAACGGCTACACAATTTAATTTAATTGAATTTGAGAGGGCAGTAGATGCTTAAACCCACAAGAATGACACGGGTCATGATAGCTGGCACAAAAGATATCATGGAACCCACTCTTTCTGAGCTTCATAAGTTGAATGTCCTTCATATCACAGATCACCTGGAAGAAAATGCGGATTTCAAGATAGGCAAACCATTTAAATCTGCTTCACGAAATTCTGAACATCTGATTTCTTTGCGGACTATAGCAAGCCAGCTTGGGGTAGCGGGAAAAGAATCACCCCTGAAGCGCAGCTCAAAAGAGCTTCCCCTGGAGATCGATGAAAAGATCACAAAGCTCCAGAAAGATGTTGCTGCAAAGTTCGATGAATTGAGGAGCATCGAATCCAAAATAAAAGAAAAAGAAGACCTCATTTCAGCGGTCAGGCCGTTTTTAGGTTTGACGTTATCGCTTGATTCATATCACGGTTACGATACTGTTAAAGTGTTCACAGGATATATCGGGATAGATCTAGAACCGAAGATATCAGGCCTAACTAAGAACTTTGAATTATTTACCGGGGATTTCGAGAAAAGACCGATATTTGCCCTATTCATACCCAGAGCTTTCGCGGAAGAAGTTCAGAAAATATTCCAGGAAGAGCGAACGTATGTTGAAATAAAAGTCCCTGTATTGAAGGGAAATCCGCCGGTCATCCTGGAAGAACTCAATAAAGAAGTCTCAGTTCTCAAAGGGAGAATGGCTTCCATAGATTCCGAACTGGCTACCATCAAGGCAGAATATTCAGAATTCATAACTGCGGCTGACGAATATCTCTCCATTGAAACCCAGAAGGCTGAAGCTCCCCTCAGGTTCGCCACAAGCACCAATGCATTTATCATAGACGGCTGGGTACCTTCAAATAAATATGATGATCTGGAATCAAACTTGTTGGAGGGTACTCGCGGTCTGGCATTCATCACAAAGCTCACAGAGGAAGTGAAAGATGAAGATATCCCTGTAGAGCTTGAAAATCCAGGACCTGCGAAACCATTTGAACTCTTGATAGACACTTTTGCCACACCCAAATACAGGGAGATAGACCCGGCATCAGTAATTTTTATTACTTTCCCTCTTTTTTATGGCATTATGCTCGGAGACGTTGGATACGGCATCATCGTATCTGCCCTGGCACTGTTTATTAAGAATAAGTTCAAGACAGGAGCGCTTAACTCACTTGGAATGATATTGCTTTTCTCTGGTGTTCTTTCAGTATTTTTCGGGATAATTTTCGGGGAATTTTTCGGTTTCCCGATTTTCAACATGGAAGTCCACAATCATATCGAACACGGGATACTTGGCATTGCCGGACCCACGATAGCCGGAATTCATTTTCCTGTCCACAGGTTAGGGGAAGTGCAGCCACTGCTGATTTTGACGTTCGTAATAGGTATTTTCCATATACTTACAGGCCTCGTGATCGGTTTCAGGAACGTATCAGTTGCGCATGATATCAAACACGCTGTTTACGCAAAAGGGAGCTGGATGATGATATTGATAGGAGGCGTCGCATTTATTGCAAAACTGATGCCTCCCGTGATGAACAAGTTACCACTCCCCACAGGCGATCCGATCTTTTCTGGCGGGATGGTTCTTGCGGTCATTGGAATAGTACTTCTTATAAAAGGAGAAGGTTTCATATCTATTCTTGAAATTCCCACGATCCTGAGCAACGTATTGTCCTACTCTAGGATCCTTGCCATCGGTTTGTCCTCGGCAGGGATCGCTCTTGTGGTCAATACCCTGTCCATGGATCTTTTCATAAAGCCGGAAGGAGTTCTCATGGGAGGAGGGGTAGTTCTTGCAATTGTGGGTGTCGTGATACTCTTTATCGGGCATTTAATAAACCTTTTACTTGGGATACTCGGACCAGGGCTTCATTCATTGAGGCTTCAGTACGTGGAATTTTTCACTAAATTTTATGAAGGCGGAGGTAAAAAATACGTCCCCTTTGGTTATAATAGAAAATATACGGAGGAATAAAAAATATGGTAACAGATGCTGGAATGATAGCTGTTGGAGCAGGAATCGCTGTAGGACTTTGCGGTATTGGAGCCGCCATGGGTGAACAGGCCATTGGCGCCGCCGCCGTCGGAGCAATGGCAGAAGATGAAAAATTCTTTGGTAAAGGTCTTCTGATGACCGTTATTCCTGAATCCATAGCAATTTTTGGTCTTGTAGTAGCGCTGATATTATTATTCGTATTCAATGTCGAGTAAATGATTATGGGACTTGATGCAATAGTTGAGGAAATAAAGGCCAGGGGTAAAGCAGAAGCAGATAGAATAAGCAGTGAAACCCATCAGGAAGTTTCGAAGATTATTGCAGATGCCCAATCCCAGGCCGCAAAGATAAGATCAGCCAGACAGGAATCTCTAACTAAAGAGATCGAAAGACTCAAGCAGCAGGAACTGTCAAGCGCAAATCTTGAAGTAAAAAGAGCTATTCTCAATGCCCGCAAGGAAGTACTTGATGAAGTGAATGAAGCTTCTAAAGAATCAGTCAGCAAATTTACTGATGAAAAGAACCAGAAACTTCTGGGCTTGATAATCAAGAAAAATGAAACGAACAATTCTAAGATATATTCAAGAGAGAAGGATAAGGCTGCGGTCAGGAAGCTTACAAAACTCAATTATGCCGGAGAGATAAACTGCCTCGGCGGGATTATTATTGAAAACGATAATGGGACAGAATATCTGGATTTCAGATACGAGACTATACTGAAAGACGTCAGTGAAAGATCGTTGAAACAAGTCTACGATATACTGTTTGGGTGAAAAAATATATGGGTGCCTCAAACAATTTAAAATACGCATATATCGTAGCCCGGGTACGAGCTATGAAGGGCAAACTCATTCCCAAAGAGATGTACCCT
>CBFFLL010000043.1:11597-17178 GCA_965642175.1 Candidatus Methanoperedens nitratireducens
CGGGGAATCGGGATATAAAGCGGATGTTGAAGAACTCGGGAAAAAATACAGGGGTTTAGACCTGATCGAACATGCCCTGAACCAGAACCTGGCGCTCACATATCGCAAACTGATAGACGTTTCGCAGAATGAAGCTAACCTTCTCATTATAGAATACCTTCGCTCATGGGATGTCTGGAACATAAAGACCATCCTGAGAGGTAAGTTTTCAGGAGCAAGCGAAGAGGAGATACTTGAGGGTGTTGTCTCTGGAGGGCAGTTGAGATACAGGGATCTATCTGAGATCGTCAAGATAGGCACAATGGAGGGTGTGATATCGGCTTTTGCGAAAACGCCTTATTATCCTGTGCTTGAAAATTACAAAGGTGATCTTGCAGAAATCGAAAATGCACTGGACATATTGTATTATTCCAATCTCATTGAAACCGTAACAGCGACAGGGAATAATTTATTCTTAAAATTCCTCAAGACTGAGATCGATCTTAAGAACCTGAAAATGCTTTTCAGGATGAAACGTGCAGAAATGGAACGGGACGACATAATCAAACTGCTTATTCCCGGAGGAATGGAACTCAAAGACAGCGACCTGTCAAGACTTGCAGCTCTGCCTTTAAGTGATTTCGTCCGGGCTCTTGAAGAGTATTCTTACTGGAGTGCGATATCAGACATAAGCAATGACCTGACTTCTTTGATCAATATCGAAACACGCCTTGATAAATATGGGTTATTATATGCTTCAAGGATATCACACTATTACCCGCTTTCGATCCTGCCTATTCTTGATTATATAGTCAGCAAGAAGCTTGAAGTTGATAATATCAGGATCATCGTGCGCGGAAAAGAGACCAATCTTCCCGAAGATATAATAAGATCCCATCTGGTGATGTAAATGGAAATTGCAGTAGTTGGAAACAGCGATTTTGTACTAGGGTTCAGGCTCGCAGGTATAAGAAAAACCTTTGATGCGACATCGTCAGATATTGAATCCAGGATACATGATATCCTGAAAGATAGAACGGTCGGGATACTTGTAATTCATAACGATGATATTAAAAAACTATCCCCGCAGATGCAAAAAACACTGGATGATTCAGTTGAGCCCACAGTAATATCCATCGGAGGAAAGGGCGAGAGCACGAATCTCAGGGATAAGATAAAACAGGCAGTAGGTGTTGATCTCTGGAAGTAAGTGAAAGACCCCAGTCCCCGTATTTAAATACGGGGTCTACGGGAACATTAAACTCATAAGAAGGTGTCTTTGAAAATGAATGCAAAAGGTAAAATTTATAGAATATCAGGGCCCGTTGTCATTATAAGTGGTTTAAATACCAGAATGTACGATGTGGTCAAGGTCGGTAATGAAGGATTGATGGGTGAAGTCATAGGCATAGAAGGCGACAAATCCACAGTACAGGTATATGAAGAAACGTCAGGTATCAAACCTGGTGAACCTGTTGAGAATACAGGGATGCCGCTTTCGGTCGAACTCGGACCCGGTCTTTTAGAAAGCATATACGACGGCATCCAGCGTCCACTTCCAGTCCTTAAGGACAAAATGGGCGATTTCATAAAACGCGGTGTGTTTGCGAATGGTCTTTCACGGGAAAAGGAATGGGAGTTCGTCCCCACAGCAAAGAAGGGGGATAAAGTAAAAGGCGGCGAAATAATAGGGACAGTGCAGGAAACGCAGAACATCCAGCACAGGATAATGGTTCCTCCCGATGTTTCAGGTACTATCGAGGAAATAAAGAAAGGCAAGTTCAAGGTTGATGAGGTCGTATGTACACTTTCCGGTGGGAAAAAACTTACAATGATGCAGAAATGGCCGGTCAGGAAACCAAGACCTGTCAGCAAGAAGCTCACGCCGAACAAGCCGCTGATCACAGGTCAGAGAATACTTGATGGTCTGTTCCCTGTGGCAAAAGGCGGGACAGCTGCGATCCCAGGCCCCTTCGGGAGTGGGAAAACGGTTACGCAGCAGCAGCTTGCAAAGTGGAGCGATACCGAGATAGTAGTTTATATCGGATGCGGCGAGCGCGGGAACGAAATGGCTGATGTTCTTAACGAGTTCCCTGAACTTGAAGACCCCAAGACCGGAAGACCGTTGATGGAAAGGACAGTGCTTATCGCAAATACATCTAATATGCCAGTGGCAGCAAGAGAAGCATCTGTTTATACTGGAATTACAATAGCAGAATATTACCGCGATATGGGATACGATGTATCCCTGATGGCTGATTCAACCTCTAGATGGGCTGAAGCTATGAGAGAGATCTCATCAAGACTTGAAGAGATGCCAGGAGAAGAAGGGTATCCGGCATATCTTTCGGCAAGATTGTCAGAGTTCTACGAGCGTTCCGGGAGGGTTATGGGGCTTTGCGGAAAAGAAGGATCGATCACAGTTATCGGCGCTGTCTCCCCCCCCGGCGGTGACTTCTCTGAACCGATCACCCAGAACACGCTGCGTATCGTGAAGGTCTTCTGGGCGCTTGATGCAAAACTGGCTCAGCGCAGGCATTTCCCCGCAATAAACTGGCTTAACAGCTACTCATTATACTCCAAGTCTCTTGGTGACTGGTACAACGAAAATGTATCTCCTGAATGGGTTAAGCTCAGGGACGATTCAATGGAGTTACTCCAGAAAGAATCTGAACTTCAGGAAATAGTCCAGCTTGTAGGCTCTGATGCATTGCCTGAAGATCAGCAGTTAACACTTGAAATAACAAGAATGATACGCGAATATTTCCTGCAGCAGAACGCTTTCCATGAAGTCGATACATTCTGTCCGATGGATAAGCAATTCAAGCTGCTAAAAGCCATTACCACATGGGGTAATCGTGCCCAGTCATCTCTTGAAGGCGGGGCTGCGATCGAGGATATCATGAGATCAAAATCAAAAGACGACCTTGCAAAAGTAAAGTACGAAAAGGACTTTGACAGCGCGCTTGGCGTTATTCTTAAGACTATGGACGAAGAGTTCAAGAAACTCGGGGGCAAATAACATGACCAAGGAATACAAGACAATAAGAGAGATCGCTGGTCCGCTTATCTTTGTTGAAAAAACCGAACCTGTCGGGTACAATGAACTGGTTAATATTACACTTCCTGACGGAACAACAAAGAGAGGTCAGGTCCTCGATACATCAGAAGATATTGTCGTAGTACAGGTTTTCGAAGGTTCTGGCGGACTTAATAGAGATTCAAGTGTCAAATTCACAGGCGAGACCATTAAACTCCCTGTTTCGATAGACCTTCTTGGCAGGATCCTATCAGGGTCAGGCGAACCACTTGACGGTGGGCCGCGAATCGTGCCTGAGGACAGGCTTGATATCACGGGCGCCGCGATCAATCCATATGCCCGGCTTCCGCCAAAAGAGTTCATTCAGACAGGTATTTCCACAATAGATGGAATGAACACGCTCGTTCGAGGTCAGAAACTTCCGATTTTCTCAGGTTCAGGTCTTCCTCATAACGAAATAGCCCTCCAGATAGCAAGACAGGCAAAAGTGCGCGGCTCGAAAGAACCGTTCGCAGTAGTCTTCGCAGCGATGGGTATCACAAACGAGGAAGCGCAGTATTTCATGCGCGACTTTGAGCGCACTGGCGCTCTTGAGCGGGCAGTAGTGTTCCTCAACCTCGCCAACGACCCTGCCGTGGAGCGGCTTATTACTCCAAGACTTGCGCTCACAGCGGCTGAGTATCTTGCATACGAACACGATATGCACGTTCTGGTAATTCTTACGGATATCACAAACTACTGCGAAGCTCTGCGTCAGATGGGCGCTGCAAGAGAAGAAGTTCCGGGCAGGCGCGGCTATCCAGGTTACATGTACACAGACCTTGCGTCGCTTTACGAGCGTGCTGGTGTCATTAAGGGAAGAAAGGGGTCTGTTACTCAGTTCTCAATATTATCAATGCCTGGCGACGATATCACGCATCCCATACCTGACCTTTCAGGATATATCACTGAAGGTCAGATCGTTATTTCAAGGGAATTGCACAGGAAAGGCATATATCCTCCAGTCAACGTGCTTCCGTCACTCTCAAGACTGATGAACTCAGGCATAGGCGCAACAAGGACAAGGGAAGATCACAAAGCAGTCTCTGACCAGTTGTATGCCGCATACGCAGAAGGCAAGGACTTGAGGGGACTTGTGGCTATAGTGGGCAAGGACGCCCTCTCTGAAAGGGATAAGAAATTCCTTGAGTTTGCAGACATGTTCGAGGACAGGTTCGTTCGGCAGGGCATGGATGAGAACAGGGATATCGAGACCACGCTTGACCTTGGCTGGGAACTCCTTGCAACACTGCCAGAGGCACAGCTCACAAGGATCGATAACAAGTACATCCAGAAATACCATCCAGCCCATAAGGGAAAGAAAGAGTAATATGGCTATCAAGGACAATATCAAGCCCACGCGCTCTGAACTTATAGATCTCAAGAAGAAGATCAAGCTTAGCCAGAGCGGTCACAAGCTGCTAAAGATGAAGCGCGACGGGCTGATACTTGAGCTTTTTGCGATACTTGAGAAAGCAAAGGACGTAAGGGCTGAGGTTGAGAAGCAGTTCGCAGTCGCATCTCAGAAACTTGCTATCGCGAAGTCTGTTGAGGGCGTTGTAGTTATAAAGTCCACAGCCTTTGCCCTCAGGGATACGCCAAAAATTGAACTTGTGAGCAAGAACGTAATGGGTGTCGTGGTGCCAAAGATCGAGGCTTCAAGCGTCCATAAGAAGCTTGACAAGCACGGGTACGGTATCATAGGGACAAGCTCCCGTATCGATGAAGCAGTGGATGCCAATGAGATACTTGTCGAAAAAATTATCCTCGCTGCTGAGATCGAGACCACGATGAAAAGGCTCCTTGAGGACATAGAGAAGACAAAGCGCAGGGTGAACGCGCTAGAGTTCAAGGTGATACCCGAGCTAACGGATGCTAAGAACTTTATTATGCTGCGGCTTGAGGAAATGGAGCGAGAGAATACTTTCAGGCTGAAGAGGATAAAGGGGTAACTCCAAAACTCTTTTCAAACTCTGCACTGGAAATGGTTCCTTCTTTTTTAAAATAGAATATTGTCGTTCCCTCCTTTTCATTATAACTTGAAATCATGGTTCTGTTCCCGGCAGGACATTTTACACCAGTTTTATCCAGAACGAACTTTTCCTGGGATAGAAGCCCGGTTGGATTGAAATCTTCTTTTATCGGGGCAACGATCGTAATTCCTCTCAGTGACATCTAATACCTGTTTTCTATCTTCTCATCCACAAGAGGCACAAGAATATTCCCATCATAAGTATTTCCTCCAGTTCCGATGATGTTTGTCACAAATCCATCATCTGATTTCATTATATTGGCCTTATATCCCTTGAAAGGTTTTGAATCGGATTTGGCTCCATGTCTTGCATCTTTATCTACGATATTCACTAATTTGTCCTTTACATGCTCTGTTTTCTTCTGGACTTTACCATTTTTCTCTTCTATATTCTCATTCAGTATCTGATTCAATAGTCCTAATGGTAATGTGAATACTAAATTGATCCGTAAAGCCAAAACTAACTTTATGCTTGTGAGGGATAATTTGAA
>CBFFLL010000044.1:0-14688 GCA_965642175.1 Candidatus Methanoperedens nitratireducens
AGTGATCGAGCAGGTCTTTCCACTTCTGGTCGGGAATCTTGGTCTTGCCTTTGACGGCGTTGAAATCGATGTTGTTTTTGAGCACCCCGGCAAGAGCGTCATTTTCCTCTTCGATAGCAGCAATAGCCTTGTTGAGCATGTTGCCGATGTCGTGCTTCAGGTCCTTCAGCGCCGGAACTATGTCGCCGTTCTCGTCTGTCCATGACTCATGCCAGCGGGCGCGAACAGGAACGAAGAATGTCTCGCCGTAGGATATTTTAGCCTCCAGCAGTTCCTTGATGAGATTCGGCTTATCTTTCAGATGCGCGAAATCAGTCTTGCGCATTTGCTCACGCTTGCGGTCGAACTCATCAGATAGACGCTTTAAAAAGAGCATCCCGAAGATGAATTCCTTGAACTCGGAGGCATCCATCTTGCCCCGAAGAATATCGGCGGACTTTAACAGGAAAGTTTCAAGTTGGGAGAGTGTGATTTTTTCTGTGGTCAGAGTTTATTCCCCTTCTGAGATATGTTATTATAATTATGAAAATAAGTATATACCGTTTGTATTGAATTAAAAAGCTTTTGATATTTTTTGATGTCCTCAACTAATCCTTGTGGGCGCAGGCACGAAAAAGTCGAGAAACTCCTTCAGGGAAAGGAAGTGATCGTTAAGACCTTTCACTGCGCCGAGCTTATTATGGATCATGTTGACAGATGCAAAGTTCTCAATGACTTCCAGAATTCCTTGAATAGCTTGCCGTACTTCCCTGCTTAACTCCATGTAACCCCCTTAATGATGTCTTTTAAAATGTTCTTTGATCCTCCGCAATGCTTTCTTGATTGTCTCTAATGTGTTTTTAGATTTCCTGAGATCCGGTTTCACTTTGACAAAATAGCCGATAATGAATGTGTATCCGATCATGAGGTAAACCATCCCGCTTAGGGTGTCAAGTTTGGTTTCAGGATACGAAAATACCAACTCTTTTGTCGAATTTGCTGTCAAGGTAATATTTTTCTGTTCGAATTCAAGGAGATAAGGGCTTAACCTGAAAGGCAAATCCCCCTTTCTTAATAACCGTCACGTTAAGATAGCCAATCTTTTCAAAGTATGTTTCTGTGACATCGATTTGTTCCCCATTATTCAATGCATAAACTTTAGATAAGTTCCATTTCCATTTATTCTCGTAAAAATGAGGAATATCAAAGTTAGATGCATTATCCAATGTCGGATCAACATGTACCCACGTTTTGTTGATTAATACCTCATTCCATTGATGATCTTCCCCTATTGTACCCGCTATTCTGGTCTGAATTCCAGCTGCCTTTGCAATTTCCATTGAAAAACTTGCAAAATTCAAGGATGTGCTGATCCAAGACAGCACTATAATCAGATTGCATAAATCCCTCTCCAAGAAATTTCCAGCAGCTCGTTCCAGAACAGTAGCAGCAGGAGTTAAGGTTGGTATGCTCGTAAGTGCAGTGGCAAATGGTCCAAAAAACATTGGAATTTTTCCTGAAAGAACGAATGAATTGAAAACTTTGCGAATAGGCCCATGGATCAAAGACAGAATCCTCCTTATCGATCTTGGTTTTTTCAAACATCAGCTCTTTGCAAGGATTAAAGATAATGGCGGCTACTTCGTATCCAGGCTTAAGGCAAGTTTGACCCTCTCATCGTGGAAGTACATAATGTCTGTCGGGGGAACAGTATCGATGTAAAGGGAAAATACATCAGTGAAATTCTGTCAAAGTTGAAGAGACAGATACTTGATGTCGAGGTTGAAGTATCTTGTAAACGAAGAAAATATAATGGAACGGAGAAATTAGATACTGAACGGTTCCGATTGGTAGCGATTTTTAATGAAGAGGAAGAAAAGTACCATGTCTATCTCACTAATATTTTGAATGAAGATCTGGGCTCTGAAGATGTTGCGAAACTTTATGGCGCGAGATGGGATATTGAACTAATCTTCAAAGAACTAAAAAGCAGATATGATCTGGATGTTATCAATACCAAGAATCCACAGATTATAGAAGCTTATATCTGGATTTCAATTCTTACACTTTTAATAAGCAGACGAATCTATAATATTGTTCGAAAGCATAGTCCTAAAGAGAAGATGGTTCGATATACTCAGTTGAGATGGAGTACGATTTTTACTGAAAATGCAAGCGATCAGCTTACTCTTATTCTTCGATACTATGGAGTTGAGAGAACATTTGAGACTGTAATGAATGTTTATCAAAGCCAGGCACTTGATCCTCATGTCAATAGAGAGCGATTTAGGGATGAATTTTGGACTGTCAAGTAGCCGGAGGCCGTTGCCGGCCTCAAGCCCTTTAAGAACCGTACATGAAACTTTCGCTTCATACGGCTCAAGCATCCTCTTTGTAATTCCAGTTTACAGCCCATTAACACCTCAGGTGTCTGTAAGCATCTCGCTTTTAAGCGTAATTGATTGTCTTACATTCTTGGGTTTGTCCCTGTTCATACAAAAGAACACCAATGGAAAGTTGGCACCCTTTCAGGTTGAGGTAAAAACCTCTATTCAGTCGATTACAGACTGACATTCGCTTTTTTCCATATCATGAATAATTGTGGGTGCCTTAGGAGCCATCCATAAGCCGGAAATCGAAAGTCCATCTTCTATATTGTCGGTTAAACCACTATAGCCAGATTTCGTACCTTTTGGTTTAAGCGTGCCAATCCAGTTTCGCTTATTAGGTCTTACGACTCTTAGATAGTTCACATTACATTCTCCATAGCATCCTTATCTTGGCAAATTGTCCAAATTGGATTTTTAGATGTCTTCACATTGTCCCAGGAGCTTTGCACCTCCACATTACTGCTGACGCACATCCCGGTAAGATTACCCCAGATGGAAGGGGTAGCACAATGGCAATTCATGATATAGCTTACTTGTCGCGCTAACCGATGACCAATGCAATGGAATCCCTTCATACGCCGTGCCAGCGGCGAACTCAGGGAAGGCGCGCATCTCAAAGTATATCTCCAGCCAACAGGCGCAAGAGGCATGACTTTCCGCCCTCGTGTTCTCAAAGCAGAAACAGATCGTGAACTGCGCTGGCTGGAAAAGGACACGCGGCGGGGATTTGAGGAAATGAACAGGGCACTATAAATGAGGGCGGAAGGATGATGATAAAAGAATGACTTATCGGGGCTCTCAAAACGTTTGGTGTTGGGGGGCTATCAGAAATAGAAACCTCAAATCCGTGCGTATCCGCGTAATCAGCGTCATCCGCGTTCCATTCGTATGGATGAGACTTTTTTAAAGCATCCATGATAATATTTAACTCCCTCCCCGACAAAGAATGACCTAAAAAGCTGAACAAACAAAAAGAGGAACAAATGCCCAAAGACCTTGTATTCATAACAGTAATAGGAAAAGACCAGAAAGGAATAATCGCCCGCATCTCAAACGCCGTATTCAGGCACAATATCAATATCGAAGACCTGAACCAGAAGGTCATGGACGGTTATTTTGTGATGACAATGCTGGCTGACATGGCTGATTCCAGCGCATCAATAGGAGATATCAAAAAAGAGTTTGCTGAGATAGAAAAGCAGATGGACTTGAATATCCAGGTCCAGCATGAGAACATCTTCAAGGCAATGCACAGGGTGTAGGCATGGAATACTCTCTTGATGAGGTCATGGAAACTGTGCGTATGACCCTGTATCATAATTTTGATATCAGGACCGCGACGCTCGGCATCAATCTTAAGGACTGCATCGATACTGACATTGAAAACTTCAAATCAAATGTATATGATAAGGTCACAGAATACGGGAAAAAGCTGGTTTATGAAGCAGGTAAGCTCGAGGACAAATACGGCGTCCCAATAATCAATAAAAGGATCTCTGTTACTCCAGTATCTCTCATAGTTGAATCATGCAGGGAGGAAGCACCGCTTGAGATAGCAAAAACACTTGACAGGGCAGCCCGTGATGCAAAGATCGATTTCATCGGCGGGTACGGGGCGCTTGTCCAGAAAGGGATGACCCGGGCAGACTCACGCCTTATAGATTCACTTCCTGAGATGCTCTCAAGCACAGAACGGGTATGTGCTTTCCTCAATGTCGCCTCTACAGTGTCAGGCATGAACATGGATGCAATAATAAAGCTCGGGAACATCCTGAAGGACATCGCCAGTAAGACAGAGAACGGCATCGGGTGTACTAAATTTGCCGTATTCTCAAACGCCCCGGAAGACAACCCTTTTATGGCAGGCGCTTTTCATGGCGTTGGAGAGCCTGACTTTTCGCTCAACATCGGCATCAGCGGTCCTGGTGTGGTGAGAAGCGTTGTAGAGAAGAACAGGGAGTGCGACCTGACAGGGCTTTCTGAGGTCATAAAAAGAACAACCTTCAAGATCACAAGAGCAGGCGAACTCATAGGAAGGGAACTTGCTTCAAATATGGATGTGCCATTTGGCATAGTGGATATATCGCTTGCATCTACGACCAAGGTTGGGGATTCTGTAGCAGGGATAGTGGAAATGATGGGCATCGAAAAGATGGGCGCTCCGGGAAGCACTGCGGCGCTTGCGCTTCTCATCGATGCCGTAAAAAAAGGCGGAGCTATGGCTTCAGGGAACGTGGGAGGGTTGAGTGGTACATTCATTCCGGTGAGCGAGGATTCGGGCATGAACGAGGCTGTGAAATGCCGTGCGCTCTCCATCGAAAAACTTGAGGCTCTGACCGCTGTATGCTCTGTGGGGCTTGATATGATAGCCATACCTGGCGATACGCCTGCTGAGACAATTTCAGCGATCATTGCCGACGAGTTATCCATTGGAGTTGTGAACGGGAAGACCACGGGAGTAAGGCTGATCCCTGTTCCTGGAAAGAAAGCAGGTGATTATGTGAACTTCGGGGGATTGCTGGGTGAGACCTATGTGATGGAAATCAGTACATTCAGCTCCCGCGACTTCATACTGCGCGGAGGAAGGATGCCAGCCCCGATAACTAGCATGAGGAATTAGTGTATGGGGAATTAATATCTGATATCTTCATACCACATCAACTTTGAAACCTTTTTTAATTTCTTTAACCCAGAGGAAGTGTTTATCTTTTGTCACAAGCTTTAATTTATTATTTAAAGCAACTGCTGCAATTACTGAATCCACAGCAGGTATAGGTTTGCCGATCTTTAAAAGTTCAGTCGAGATCATTAGAGCAAGATGGTAGTCGGATTTTGATGGAAACATGACGCGGAGGTCGAAATCCATTGCTTTTGGGAACTCTATGAGGTTCAGTATGGTCGTATAGCCATCGAGCATTTCTTTTTCCCTGTATGCATCGATCAAGCTGTTCGTATCATAGAGACTCTTTTCCATTGCGCATCCCTCATCTTTTTGTATCCTTTTGCAGATTTCTCAAAACTCAGTTCGTTAAGGGACTTTCTGAAATCATCGCCAAGTTCTTCAAGCAAGTCTTTTGTTGTTATCTCAGAGCCCTTCTCTTCAAGCTTTTCCATATATTCAATTATTGCTCTTCTTACTACCTCGCTCCATCTGATTTCTTTATGTATCTTCATTTTCACATGCACTTCATTTGGAATTGAAAGTGTAATATTAGTCATATACTTATATGTGTGATTTCACATATTTAAGTATATTCAAATAATTTATTGTGGATATCACCCGATCTATTTCTTCTACTGACTTTCCGGGGGAAGCATCATTGCAGATATGGCTGCGATATTCCCCCTTGTTCCGATCAGAATAATAATATCCCCTGATAATAACTGAGTATTTCCTGATGGATTTTGAATAGTTTCTTTCCCGCGCTGTATAGCCAGTACTGTAACACCGAACTTATGCCTAAATTCAACCTCTGCAAGCGTCTTTCCTTCCAGGGGCGAACCATCCCTTATTCTTACAGTCTCAATATCAGTATCAGGCAGATGCTGCTTTAACTCGGGGAACAATGCATACTTATGCTTTACGTTCCTTAACATCTCGTAACCGTCCTTTCTAATCTCATTGATGTGATTCTCGATCTCGTTCACAGGTATAAAATACCTGTGCAGCACCCTTGAGAGGATTTCTATTGATGTCTCAAATTCTTCAGGTATCACATCATTAGCGCCTAGTGAATACAGGGGATCTATTTCATTCGTATAACGCGTTCTTGCAATGATATACACAGAAGGATTAAGCCGCCTCGTCAATTCAACTATCCTTCTCGTAGCTGAAGCATCGGAAATGGCAATCACAACCGTACGTGCATTCTTTAAATTGACCTGGGTAAGCACAGACTCCCTGGAAGCATCGCCATAGAAAATGGGAATCCCACGTTTTTTCTCGTAACGTACGGTCTCAGGGTTCAATTCAAGCACTATATAAGGGATCCGGGATGCATCAAGTACCTTTGATACATTCTTTCCGTTCAGACCAAAACCCACAACTATCACGTGATTCTTCAAATATTCCTTCTCTATTATTTGCTCATGAAACCTCCCCAGCCTTACCTCACGAGGCAAAGGCAATTTTTCAGTAACATCAGAAAAACGTTTGCTTCCCTGTATCATGAAAGGGGTGAACACCATTGTTATTATAGCAGATGCAAGGAACACCTGGTAATCATCGGTTGAAATCAGATCATAGATCAATCCCTCCCTTGATAAAACGAAAGAGAACTCGCCTATCTGGGCGATCGCAACGCCGACGATCACAGATATCCTGGCAGGATAGCCCAGCAAAGCTGGAACCAGCGCTCCTACTGTGAACTTGATAATAAGTATCCCCATAACTGCCAGAATGATAACCATTGGATCCCGAAGCACAGAACTAACGTCCAGAAGCATTCCTATCGAAACAAAGAAAAGGATGCTGAAAATATCTTTTAGCGGCAGCATCTCGCTGAAAGCCTGGTGTCCGTATTCTGACTCAGAGATAATAAGTCCTGCAAGAAATGCCCCGATGGCGAGTGAAAGACCGACAAGGGACGTCAAATAGGCAGTCCCAAAGCATATCAAAACTATGCTTAAAAGGAAAAGCTCCCTGTTGTGGGTCTGTACAACACGGTACAGCATTAACGGTACCAAATAACGGGATACCACGATCACCGTGACCACAAATGTCAGGGCAAATATAACTTTCAATACGACCTCAAAGAAAGAAAAACCCGATTTTCCCCCAAGTACAGGCATAAGAAGCACGATAGCAACAATGCTCAGGTCCTGAAAGATAAGTATCGCCGTACTAAGCCTGCCCTGTGGTGAATCTGTCTCTCCGCGGTCAGAAAGAACCTTCATTACTATTACGGTGCTGCTCATAGTTACAAGAAAACCCACGAACAGCCCCTGGGGTAAGGATGCCCTAAAGCCGATCGCAATTATCGTCACAATACCAGTGGTCAGAAGGACTTGTAGCAAACCCACCATGAACATCTTACGATTCATCCTTAGAAGCTGATTAAGTGAGAATTCTACCCCTATCAAGAACAACAATAATATTACTCCGATCTCTGCCAGTACCTCAATAGATGCAACATCCTTTGCAACCCCAAGCACAGATGGACCAAGCAGCACGCCTGCGATCAAATAACCCACGATGGGCGCTATGCGCAGGTGATAAAACAGAAAAGTAATTCCAATAGCTACACCGAAAATTAATACAAAATCCCTCAGAAAACCAAGTTCAGCCATATTATTATACCAAATTAGTTTTACAGATATAAATAATCCTCATCCGTGGTTTGCATATAAAAAGTTTTAAATCAAAAACCAATTATATACGTTATTATTGTACTGGGATTACTATCTTATGTGTCAACTTTTCCACTAACGGGTATACAGGAAGGATCATTGCTTTTATTTGATATTACAACAGTAGCTGGTATCATCTGCGGCCTCTTTGCCTGGCCACTTGGATTGGAACGAAGTAACAAAATAAGAACTAAAGGCATGAATTCCCGCAAATTATCTGAGTAATAATAGCAGTTAAAAGCTATCGATTTTTAAATGCTTAATAAAAATTCTAGCCCTTGCAGAAAAGAAAAAAATAGTTTATTTGGGGAGTGGTGGTATCTCTTCTGCAAAGGCAATCTATTATATATATACTTATGAAATAAAAACCTTTTGATAATGCGCCATCATTTTCGTCTTCTCACCGTCAAGTATCCGGCGAACAAAATACCAAAAGCCAGTAAAGCCGTAAATCCTGGTATTTTTTCTGTAGACTCCATGGCAGCAGTTTCCACGGGCGCCGAAGTCATTACCGCGGTTTGAACCGGCGCTTCTTTTGTGCCTGATAATTTCGTTGCATCCGCGTGGCACGCTGCGCACTTCAATCCAGTCGCCGATGTAAGCTTCCCTATCTTGCTGAAGGCATGAAGATTATCTATCTCGTGGCATCTTATGCACTGGGGTACAACAACTTTTCCGTTTTCCTCATGGCATTTCTTACAGTCCACCTTTGTGGAATGTATCACGTGCGCTACCTCGCTGCCTGAGGCTTTAGAAGTCCCCCTGTGGCAGTTATAGCATCCCGTCTTATTATCTACTGCCCCGTGGATGGTCGCCGCGCTTGACGCCGGGTGGCAGTTCTGGCATACGAGAATCATTTCTGGCGATTTGAGGGGTTTGACGATCGCAGGCGGGCTCTTATGGCATTTTGTGCATGATGCATCCTTCCCGTGCACTTCCACAAGGTCTGTGTGGCAGTGGGAGCAAACCGCATCGCTCATAAGGGTGTTATGGACCTGTGTTATAGTTGAATGGCAGTATGCACATGTCTGGGTGGCAACCTTCCCACTGTGAACTTGATGGATGGGTCCATCATGGCATTGTGTACATACTGGGACGGTAACAGATTCCTTGCCCCCGTGGCATTTAACACAGTCCACAGCCTTTTTAGCATGGATAATGTGTGGAGTGCCTGCATGGCATTTCTTGCAATCGACATCCTTTGCCGTAAGTGATGACGCCTGGAAATTTTCTTCAGCCGCATACGCTACCATCGTGGCAAAGACTGCCATGATAATCAATAAAATTATGATTCTTTGTTTTCTCATACCATGTACCCTTTTTTTATATTTAAATTAATCAATACGGTATATTATTCTTTCGTTTTAATCCTGCATGTATAGTAACGTGTGATAGAACTGGACAATCTCGACATCAAGATCACTTCATCTCAAACTTCTCGAACCTCTCCTTCTTCGCCCTGCAAATAGGGCAAAGATCAGGCGGTTCTTCTCTCGCGCAGAGATATCCACATACCTTACACCTGTAAACTTGCGCCATTTCTTTTCCTCCATCTCCTTTCTGTTCCATTATCGCCGGATAACCTTTCTCATAATACTCCTGCGGACGCCGCTCAGGTACCGGGACGTGCGATTTTTTACTGCTTATCCAGTCATCATCAACATAAAGCGTACACAGGCAGCATCCAAATTCCACAAGGTCCGCTTGCCATCCTGCACGGGCATGAAAGATAGCCATACCTGTGTTCGTTATCCCAGAGTCCCTGCAGTATATCATCAAGATACATCTGAACAGGGTTGAACTGGTAGCCCTCCTCATCTGCTATCTTCTTCATCTCAGCAAACATTTCTTCAACTGTTCTCATAACCCAAGCGCCTCCCTCAGCTTATCCTCATAGAACCCAACTATCACCTTTTTCCCCACAACTATCGTAGGGAACCTGAACCCTCCGCTAACTTTCATCATCTCATCGCGGATTTTATCTCTCACCTCACCTTCCAGCAGATCAACATCCACATAATCGTATTCAACACCGTTCTCCCTCAAAAACCGCTTTGTAGCAGCACAGTGAACGCATGTGCTCAAAGTATAGAGCATAGGTCTCGTCTTATTCGTCATGGTCCGTGCATCTCCTTATGTTCCTCTGTGACAGCGTGGTGCTCTTCGGGTAATTCTATTTCGCATATTTCAGGCGAGCCCCTTTCCTTATAGTGTAAATTCCATTTATTGCACACCCAGGCCTGGAGCGTCCTGATATCCTCAGGGCTCATATGTCGGAACCTACCCTGCATCATGAGATACTCCTTTACTGATTTCATCTTCCCTGGTTTATGCGTGATCTTCTTAACCCCGTTCTCCACCTCGTAAAGTGTCCACATACCGCTCTCCACAGCGCGTTTTGTAACCTCAATCGTCTTTGCCGGGTCTAACTTCCAGCCAGGTACGCACGGAGTGAACATATGGAGGAATCTGAATCCCTTGATGCTTTTTGCTTTCTCCACCTTCTTTATGAAATCAAGCGGATGCCCGATGGACAACGTGGCATAATAGGGAATATCGTGAGCCACAACGATCTCGCCAAGGTTTTTCTTGAACGTGCGGTTGCCCTTTACCTTAGAGCCCACCGGGGTCGTTGTCGTCCATGCCCCGAATGGCGTCCCGCCGCTTCGCTGTATGCCGGTGTTCATGTATGCCTCATTGTCAACGCAAATATAGAGTACATCGTCGTTGCGTTCTGCTGCGCCCGACATGCTCTGGAGCCCTATGTCGTACGTTCCTCCGTCTCCTGCGAATCCAACAGATATCACTTTTTTCCCCTTCTTCTCAAAAGCTGCCTGCATCCCGGTCAGACATGCTCCCGTGTTCTCAAATGCCGTATGGAAAAATGGCACTTTCCACGCCCCGTGGGGATAAGTGCTGCCAAACACCACGGCGCAACTGGCAGGGACATATACTGAAGTATCCTTTCCAAGTATTTTTATGGCGTTCCGTATTGACACAGCCACACCGCAGCCAGGACATGCAGTATGTCCGCATACGAACAGGTCTTCATCAGGCAGGTCCTTTAGCTTCATACAGATTCACCTCGTGTGTTATGCCAGTTGATCACATTCACTTTTTCACCTTTTGCAGCCCTAAGCGTCAGTTCGAACATCTTTTTGATCAGCTCCTCAGTCACGTCCCTTCCGCCCAGTCCTGCAAGATGATTTATTATCGGGATACTGAGACCATAAAGCGCCGAGCGCACCTCGTTGAAAGCCTGTCCCCCTCCGATAAAGGATAGGGAACGGTCTACAACACCAACTGCCCCGGTATTTTGTAATATGTTCTTCAATTCTTCTGATGGGAACGGTCTGAAGAAGCGCAGTTTGACAATGCCAACTTTCTTTCCTTCCTTCCGTAGTTCATCCACGACCTGCCGTGAAGTGCTAGTGACAGTTCCCATAGTGATTAGCGCAACTTCTGCATCGTCCATCTGGTATGTATCGATCAGCCCGCCGTAATCCCTTCCAAAGCGCTGTGCAAAATCATCATTTACTTCCTGTATTACCTTTTTTGCGGATTCCACGGCGCCTGCTGTCTGCCTGCGCAGTTCCATGATATATTCTGCAGGCATGAACGTGCCTATCATAGCAGGTCTTGCCGGGTCAAGAATAACATCGGGTTCATACGGAGGCAGGAAAGCATCAACATCCTTCTGTTCTGGTATCTCAACCGGCTCGACTGTATGCGTGAGCACGAAGCCGTCAATGCACGGCATCACGGGAAGCAGGACTCGTTTGTCCTCTGCTATCCTGTACGCTTGAATAACCATGTCCAGAGCTTCCTGATTATCCTCTACATACACCTGCAACCAACCTGAGTCGCGCACACCCATTGAATCATTATACTCGCACCATATCCCTGGAGGACCGCCAAGCGTTCTGTTCGCGTTCACCATGACAACCGGAAGGCGAAGCGGCGCTGTTGCATATACCATCTCGTGCATGAACGCAAGTCCCTGCGACGAAGTAGCAGTGAAAACCCTTGCCCCTGCAGCTTCAGCAGCGGCTGCCGCGCTCATCACGCTGTGTTCTGATTCCATATTGATTAACTTTGCATCCATCTCGCCGTCGTTCACAAAATCAGCGATGTGTTCTATTATAAGCGTCTGCGGGGTGATAGGGAACGCAGGGACTACTTCGACGCGTGATAGTTTGGCTCCTATCGCCACCGCATGGTCTCCGGTTATCACTTTCTTCATGTTTTCCCCCTCACCATTTTTATGGCGTCAACAGGACATTCGTTGGCGCATATGCCGCAGCCTTTGCAATAATCGTAATTAGTCATAAGGTCGCCCTTATCAGATATGCGCACGATCGTCCCTTCGGGACAGTAGAACCAGCACAGAAGGCACATGGTGCATTTTTCCTTATCGCGCACAGGGCGGAACGTAGCCCACCCAAACACCTTGTTCTCAACAAAACTGCCCGGACCTATCAGCCCTGCTTCAGTTCTTCCTTCAACAAGCACTCCGCCAACAGGAAGTTCCTGGTATGATGGGAGCCACTGCTTCTTTGCTTCCAGTTTTTTTACCCCTCTGCTCTTTCCGATGACAGTCCTCTCGTATGCTGTCCTTGCGGCAAGGGCATTCCTCTCGCCAATGCTTGCGCCCAGTTTTTCACCGAACCTTCGTTTGATGGCTTCTTCCAGGGATTCGATCTTTACGATACCGGTTGATTTTGCCAGCGCCCCGAGGATAGCCGTATTTGTAATTGGCGCTTTCAGGATCTCAAGCGCTACAGATGTAGCGTCAACAGCTCCTGTCTTTATTACTTTTCCCAGGTCTATATCATCAGGTTTATCCCTCGAGTTAATAACGACCAGTCCGTCGGGTTTCAAACCTGCCACAACATCAATAGTATCCAGAAGCGAATCATCCAGCACTACAACGCAGTCAGGGGTATAGACCTGTGTCTTGCTGTATATCTTTTTTGAGTCGATCCTTGCAAAAGCAAGAACAGGCGCCCCGCGCCTTTCAGCGCCAAAAAAGGGGAACGCTACGGCATAGTTTCCTTCGATCACCGCAGCCTCAGCAATGGTCTGGGCTGCCATGACTGCCCCCTGCCCTCCCCTTCCGTGAAACCGCAGTTCGAACATATTCGGTCTATTCGCAGGCCCCGGGCATCAGGACATCAGCGCATTCCTGACATATGAACCTCGGAAGACCTTTCTTCAATATCTTAACAGGAGTGGGATAACCTCCCTGCCATATAGGCAGATCAACTCTTTTTGCATGTTCCATGCACATGCCTTTCCCGCACATGATACATATGGCTACTGCTTCTTCTGTTACTCCATTTATCGCACATTCATAGCATTTTAACATAGCGATCACCAGTTCTCCTTAAGGGCTTCATGACAGGGCTGACATAGTATCCTTTTCAGCTTCTCAATATCCTTTTCAAGTCTTACCGGATAATCACCTTTCCAAACAGGTGTTTCTTCATATATCGCATGGTCCATACACACACCCATTCCACAAACGATGCATGCTGCGACTGCATCCACATCTTTTCCCATTTTCGCGCATATATAGCATTTCAAATCATTCACTCTCCCGTTTGATCTTCGTCAAGCATCATACCTTCACTTATCAGAAGGTCACTTCGCACATCATGGGTTTCTTCAAGTTTCTCACCCAGAACCTTACGGATCTCTTTTACAAGTTCGTTGAGGACACTTCTCTGGCAGGTCTCACCTCTTGTTATGCCGCTCACGATCGCCACAACAGTTCCTTCTGTTTCCGGGACTTTCGGCTTCACGAATTTTGTCTTTATCCCTGCTTTTGCGAAGTCCTCAAAATCAATTGGGTACTCGCATGCAATGACTGCGGGAATATTGACATATTTAAGTATTTTCCTTGTTTTCAGGACTATGTGCGAGTTCACGTTCCCCATATGTATCAAAAGGAGTTTGTGCCTGGCTATCTGCTCGATCTCTTTTGCAGTTATACCGAACTTCGGTCCATAGCCTTTTGCGGCTGTTGAAGCGCCCATTTCTTCCATGGGGACACCAGCCCCCGCCTCAAGCACAAGAACGCTTACCTGTATGCCTTCTCTCCTCAGACCGTAGGTGATCTCACATACGGGTTTGGTGATGTGCCTTCTGCCCGGTGTCATCGCTATCGCCACCACATCCGGTCTTGCTGCCTCTGATATTGTCCCGCGCTGGGCTATGCCGCCGCCCCGGCCAAGTCCCATCGCCTCCCTGCAATCAACTAACTGCGTATCTCTTCCGAACATGTTTATTTCTTAATTGCGAGAGTGGTCTCCCACGTATCAGCATGACCTTCCTCGTCAGAGAGTATCTCTTCGAGCATGAGCCTTGTTGTCGGGTCGTTCTCTTCAATGGCAAGCTTGATATGTTCCTTATACTGCTTGATGGCTGCATTCTCTTTTGCAAGGTCGTCGTGTATCATCTTTTTGAGGTCGCCGCCTTCCACGATCGGTTCAGGTTTCTTGGTAGGTATCCCGCCGAGGTAAACGATGCGCTCGCCAAGTTTTTCGGCATGCTCCATTTCGTCTTTAGCTGTGGATTTGAATATCTCAAGCACGGCTGGGCTTTCCATTCCCTCTCCCTCGTAATGATGTTTCATGTACTGTATAATGGCGCTAAGTTCGCCTTCCCTGTCCTTGTTCAATGCATCTATTATTTTTTTGCTCATATTATCCTCCCATTCATTCAACATTGCTAATCAATTAATATGATAGTATTTTAAGTTGTTTCCTACTTATTTCTTTTGCCAGCCATGAAGCCATGACCGCTATGACCGCTATGTTCTCCTTTTCCTTCAAGCATCTTGAGGGCTTTCCTGCAAGTTGCTACTCCGGGCGCTCCTGATGTGATGAAAATAACATTTATCGTCTCCATTATCTCTTCTTTTGTAGCGCCGTGGTTTATGGCGCTTTTCATCTGGGATTCGCAACAT
>CBFFLL010000044.1:14698-17107 GCA_965642175.1 Candidatus Methanoperedens nitratireducens
AAAGCGCGCCGTCTTCCTGGATGATCTCATCGCATTTCTTATAATGCTCGAACAGTTCAGGGTTCATTTCCCCCATCATGTTCAATATCTCTGGAGTAAATCCCATTTTATCGTCTATGCTTTTAATTACTTTCTCTGGTTCCATGTAAATTCTCCCATAGTATCATTGTTGATATTTGATTTAATCCTTTTCCTGCAATTTTGAAATAACCAATTTGATCTCGGCTTTATGCCTTTGTTCATCATGCATCGTCTTCTCAAATAGCTGTGATGCTTCATGATGTCCCTCTGCAAGGGCGACCTCTATAGCCTGAGCTTTCTCTTTTTCAGATCTTATCTCGCCCTCCAGCATCATCGCGAGATTTGATCTTGTATCTTTCACCTTGCCAAGAAGTATCGCAAAATCGGTTGCATGGCGCGCCTCGTCCATGGCTACATCATAAAAGTACCTGGCTGTCTCATTATCCCCTTCATCTGCGGCTTTTTTGGACATCGCAAGATACAGGGCTATATCCCCTGATTCTGCCTGAAATGTTTTTTCCATTATCTCTACTGTCTGCATGCTTATACCTGCTGCATATCGATTATTTTTTTTAGTGCATCTTCAGCTTCAACTGCTAGACCGCTTAATTTATCATAACCTGGCAGGGAAATTGCGGTACTCAGGGCAATAGTGGGTCTGTACAGGGATATCTTTGTCTTACCTTTATCTGAATAGACCACTATCTTGCACGGCAGAATAAGACCAGCCTGCTTATTTATGGTAAGGCCCTTATGCGCAAGACCGGGATTGCATACATCAAGAATTATGTAATCATCGAACTCTACTTTAAGATTCTCTGCAAGGATTTTTTTTGCATCAATAACACTCAGGATACCCCATTTGTTATCCATGAGGTCTTTTTTGAGCTTTTCAACCGCTGAACTGACATTAAGTTTTGATTCTTTCGTATAGTCTATCATGCACGTCCCTCTGTGTGTTTGTATGCCTTTCATGGATAATAAATGGTATGGTCTTACGCTGCAAAAAAGCATAAACCATACTTAGCGAATCTATTTATATACCCTTAACTATTTTAGTTAATGGGAAAAATGGGACGGTTAATGGATGTTAATAACATGAAAATATCAATAAAAATAACTGCATTTCTTCTTGCAGTTCTAATACTGGCTGTGCCGGTTTTCGGTGAGATGGGCAGAGGAATGATGGATGGAGATATGATGCGCGGGAAAGCAAAAGATATGATGACCCGCGGCAGCGAAATGCGCACTTCTCAGGGCATAATGGGAATGGGATTTATGCACAGCCAGGGCAGTAACTACGGCAACTTCGTGACTTTTTCTGTGGATAATACCACAGGCGTGGTTATGAATTACGGTATCCTTGGCGTCACTGTTTTTGATTCCATAAAAGTTGCAGGTTTCAATTTCAAAGACCTTAGAACTATGGGAGCGCTGACACAAATTTCAGATAATGATGAGTCAGTTTTGATACAATTGCATGATAATCCTGCGGCTGTAATTAACATCAGGACAAAAGCAGCTGCTACGATCACTTTTGACCTTGCGGACGGCGTGAAAGCTTCGAAAGAGGATAATGTAGTGAAAATAGAAGACGGTAACCTGACAGCGTTTATCGTTTCAACAAATACTACATCAGTAAATATCGTTGGAAGAGAAGTCAGGATCGAATCCAGCAGGGGAAATGCTATTTTCAGGGCAGTTCCTGTGAACATGCCAATGGACAGTATGCATCAGCAATTCATGGGAGAGATGATGAATAACAAGGCAGGCGCTGAGGTATCGATAGGTTTATCAAATAAATATTCTATTGTCAATTATTCTGAGAATATGAACTTAATGATAAGATCAATGGAAAGTGACCGCATAAGGGTGAGAGTTAATTCCACTGACCCGGCTGGCAAATTCATTATGATGAACCTTGACAACACTTCCATGATGTGGTCTCAGGGGCAGAGAATACGCCTCTATCTTGATAATGTGCCCATGAGGCAGTTCATGACCGCTGAAGAATTGTACGGGGCTAACGAGTCCTGCTTCTGGCTTACAGAGTCAGACGGGAAACGCATGCAGGCATTGATGTACATAGCGAACTTCTCTGAACGCGAAGTGGATATCGTGATTGAGGATGAACCTGCAACGACTCCAACGTCTGCTGAAACTCCTGGAAAGCCTCCTGTTCCTACACAAGCAACGCCTGGATTTGAGATCGCAATTGGGTTGTTGGGCGCAGGTATTGCATATAAGCTTGGACGAAGAAACTGAAGGTCCTTTCATTTTTTTTATGTATAAATACATATTGAATTTATAAGACCGTTTCAATTCGTGTTGGTAATGAATTACCGCCGCCTATAAGGCCGGCGGTATCCCGTCGCATCGGATTCCTAT
>CBFFLL010000045.1:0-10340 GCA_965642175.1 Candidatus Methanoperedens nitratireducens
TGAGGATAAGGGAATTTTCAGGGCAGCGCGCAATCTTTCAGGCGTGGATGTCATCACTCACGACCAGCTTAACGCCGAACTGTTGGCCCCCGGAACATCTCCCGGACGCCTGACCATTTATACAGAAGCTGCCATAGCAAAGCTTGAGGAGGCAAATAAATGATCATACATCCGCATGTTACAGAAAAAGCCACGATGCTGGCAGAGCAGAATAATATGCTCCAGTTCATCGTTGGTGTAGATGATACTAAGACCAAAGTGAAAAAAGAGATCGAGGCTCTCTTCAAAGTAAAGGTGCTCAGCGTAAATACGATGATGACGCCAAAAGGAAAGAAAAAAGCCATTGTGGTATTCGAAGATCCGAAAACTGCAACTGAATTAGCCTCAAGATTGGGATTATTTTAGGGTGATAATATGGGACATAGAATTAGAGCTCAAAGCAGGGGAAAAGGTTCTCCGACATACAGGGCACCTTCTCATAAATTCAAAGCTAACCTTGAGCATCTTAAGGTCAGCGAAGGTGTGGTTACTGGAAAGATACTTGAGATCATACACGATACGGCGCGGTCAGCCCCTATTGCAAGGATATCCTTCAGCAATGGAGAAGAGCGGTTGATGCTGGTGCCGGAAGGAGTACGGACCGATCAGATCATCCAGTGCGGGATATCAGTGCCGATTGAACCTGGAAACACACTGACGTTATCAGAAATACCGGAAGGTATACCGTTATGCAACATAGAATCACAGCCTGGAGACGGCGGAAAATTCGCGCGGGCTTCTGGCATGTATGGGATACTCATAGCGCATGACGTGGGAAAGACCATTGTACAGTTGCCCAGCGGTAAAATCAAACGGCTCAACCCAAAGTGTAGAGCCGTAATTGGTGTGGTGGCAGGAGGCGGACGAACTGAGAAGCCGTTCTGTAAAGCAGGCAAAAAATTCCACAGGATGAAGGTAAGAGCAACCAAATGGCCAACGTCAAGAGGCGTGGCAATGAACGTGGTTGACCATCCATTCGGTGGCGGCGGCCAGCAGCATTGCGGCAGGCCAAAGACCGTAGCTCGCGGCACACCACCCGGCAGAAAGGTCGGGTCTATCGCAGCAAGGCGCACAGGAAGGAAGTGAGTAATCCATGGCAAAGAAGATATCATCAAAATTACCAAAAAGGAAAGGCGAATTCACATTCCGTGGAAAATCCATGGATGACCTGCGGAAGTTAAGCCTGGACGAGTTCGCGCTGCTTGTACCATCAAGACAGCGAAGGACGATACAGCGCGGATTATCCGAAGAGCACAAGAAGTTGATGCACAAGGTCAAGATCAAAGACCCGAACATCAGGACCCACCTGCGTGATATGATAGTTCTTCCCGAGATGATCGGGATGAAGATCGCCATACATAGCGGCAAGGAATTCACCCCTGTAGAAATAATACCCGAAATGGTAGGTCATTATTTCGGAGAGTACGTACTCACGCGAAAGAAAGTTTCACACGGTGCGGCAGGCATAGGTGCAACAAGATCAAGCAAGTTCATTCCATTGAAGTGATCCACATGAAATTAAATTATTCAACAGAATCCGATCCTGAAAAGACCTCAAAAGCGATAGGTAAGGAACTTCATATATCAAGAAAACAAGCGCATGAGATATCATCTGCGATAAAAGGTATGAAGGTGAATATTGCAAGAGGCTTCCTTGAAAATGTAGTTGTGCTGAAACAGGCAGTTCCCTATAAGAGATATGTCAGGGACACCCCTCACAAGAGAGGGATGTGCACAGGCAGGTATCCGCAGAAAGCCGCAAAGGAATTCCTTAAGGTATTGCTGAATGCAGAAAACAATGCGAAGTACAAGGGGCTTGATGCCGAGAACTTGAAAATAACCCACGTTGCTACAAAGAAAGGGCATACTTTCAGGGGATCATTCCCCAGAGCACAGGGCAGAGCGACGCCCAAGAACCAGGAAACCGTCAGCGTTGAAATGATACTGGAGGCGCAATAATGGGAGTTGAACGCAAATTCGTAAAAAGTGGACTTGATCGGGCGCAAATTGCTGAATACTTCAGCAAGCAGCTTGAGCGCGCGGGATACGGCGGGATGAACATCAACCGCACTCCCATGGGAACACAGGTCACGATATTCGCAGAAAAACCAGGCATGATCATCGGAAAAGGCGGAAAGACCATACACAAGCTCACCCATGACCTTGAGGCGATTTTCCGTATTGATAATCCTCAGATAGATGTACAGGAAGTCAGGATACCTGAACTGAACGCGCAGATGATGGCATCGCGGCTTGCGTCTGCCATCGAACGCGGACTTTACTTCAGGAAGGCAGGTCATAACATGCTGCGAAGGATCATGGAATCAGGGGCTCTGGGGTGCGAGATCGACATCGCAGGGAAACTGACAGGTCCGAGAAAAAGGACGGAGAAATTCGTTGCAGGCAATATGCTCCATGCAGGCAACCCTGCTATGGAACTTGTCGACAAAGGATTTGCCATCGCGATCAAAAAGCTGGGTATTATAGGATGCCGCGTGCGGATAGTTCCTCCCTCGATCAAACTTCCTGGCAGGTTCAAGACAGTAAAGGGCGCAGAGCCTCAGGCTGAAGTGTCTAAGGAAGCAGGCATCGCAGATCTTGTAAAGAAGCCGGGTCAGGGTAAACCTGAAACCCCTGCAGTGAGACAAGAGCCCAAACCAAGAGATACAGTTGTATCTGAACCTGAGGAAAAGACAAAACAACAGGTTGGAAGCCCTTCAGAATCTAATCTAGAACATGCAGGTCTGGAAGGAAATATCGAAGATAGAATGCATGGCGATGTAAAAGAACACAAGCATTCAGGATATGAATACTGGCATCCGGCTTCCCGCACACATAAGACGGAGGAAAACTGATGGCAATACTTCGAACTGAAGAGATCCGGAAAATGAATGCTATTGAACAGATAGAAGAACTGGACAAACTCAAACAGGAACTCATACGGGAACGCGCCATTGCTTCGGCAGGAGGCGCCCCTGAGAGTCCTGGAAGGATCGGAGAGATCAGAAAAACGATCGCACGAATAAAAACAATACAAAAGGAGCCTAAAAAATAATGAAACTTGTTCCACAAAATATCATACACCATGAACTCATAGGTCTTGATATCAGAGTAGTGGACAGTACGAACAATTCCCTCTGCGGTATAGAGGGGCGCATAGTCGATGAAACAAGGAACATGTTTAAAGTGGAAACAGATGACCGGGAGAAAATGATCCCCAAATCCGGGTCATCTTTCATATTTACGATCCCATCTTCACATCGAACGAATGACGGTAAACGTTACTTGCCGTCTAACATAAAAGTCGATGGAAGATTATTGCTCTCGCAACCCGAAAATAGAATTCAGACCAAATTCAGAAAGAAATTCAGGAAATAATAGAGGTATTAATAATGACACGTGATATCGGGCTGGATGTTCAACAGCCAGCAAAAGAATGCATTGATCCGAAATGTCCGTTCCATGGAGTACTGCCTGTAAGAGGACAGGTGCTCAGCGGAGTTGTGGTCAGTGATAAAATGAACCGTACAGTTGTAGTGCAGAGAGCATTTGTGAAAAAGAATGTTAAGTATGAGCGATATGAAAAACGAAAAACCAAGGTTCATGCTCATAATCCTCCCTGTTTAAACGCAAAAGAGGGAGATAATGTTATGATAGCAGAATGCAGACCGCTTTCCAAAACAAAGTCGTATGTTGTAATTGAGGTGGCAAAATGAAAGGAATGAAAGCAAAGATCCCGCGAGCTTTAAACAACGCGACTCGAATGGAAGTTGTAGATAATACAGGAGCACGGGTAGTAGAAGTAATTTCGGTATTGAAATACCGTGGCGTCAAGAACAGATACCCACGTGGAGGTATTGGAGATACCTTCATCGTGAGCGTTAAGAAAGGGACGCCTGAAATGAGAAAACAGATGTTCAAGGCCGTTGTGGTTCGCCAGAAAAAAGAATTCAGGAGACCGGACGGATTACGGGTTTCATTTGAAGATAATGCCTGCGTGATAGTAGATGATGAAGGCGTGCCGAAAGGAACAGAGATCAAAGGACCGGTAGCCAGAGAAGCGGCTGAACGGTATTCAAAAATAGCCTCAGCTGCATCGATAATAGTGTAGGTGGATGATCATGACCTCAACACAGCCTAGAAAACAGAGAAAATATAGATATCAGGCGCCGCTCCACTTAAGGCATAAATTCCTTGGGGCCTTGCTAAGCGAAGCTCTTAAAGAAAAACATAAGATAAAAACCATTCCAGTCAGGATGGGCGACACCGTTAAATTATTACGGGGCGACCACAGAGGCACAGAAGGAAAAGTAGCGAGCGTTGACCTTGTTAGTATGACCATTACCGTTGACGGCGTTACTGTGACTAAATCAGATGGTACCGAGGTGCCACGACCAGTACATCCCTCGAATGTGATGATTACAAAATTAGAAATTAAAGATAAAAGACGCTTGGGTGATTAAATGGGCAGACATCAGAGAAGAATTTCGGCTCCAATTTCATGGCCGATAGAAAAAAAGACACATGCGTGGGTAGTCGGCGCGAACGCCGGTAGTCATTCCATGCAAACCGGCATTCCATTACTAATTGTTGTAAGAGATATGCTAAAGCTTGCGACTAACAGCAGGGAAGCCAGGAAAATAATCAATGAAGGAAATATACTGGTAGACGGCGTACCCAGGAAAGATTATAAATTCATGACAGGATTATTCGATATAATCTCACTTCCTGCGATCAATCAGCAATACTGTGTCCTGCTGGATGGAAAAAACAGGTTCAAACTTAATAAACAAGAACCTGGTGTGGCTAAGATATGCAGGATAAACGACAAGACCATTATGAAAAAAGGAGCTGTCCAGCTTAATTTGCATGATGGAAGCAATATTCTGGCATCCAATGAATACAAGACATTTGATACGGTTTTGCTGTCTTTACCTGACAGGAAGATATCAAAGCATTTACCCTATAAAGTCGGCAATCTTGCCATCGTGATCGGAGGCGAACATTCCGGAGAGATGGGAACGATAAAGCAGATACGCAAAGTACGCGGGTCAGGGACGAACATGGTAGTGTTATCCAACGAGTGCGAATTCGAAACCATTGAGAGTTATGTATATGTGATAGGCGAAACAAAGCCTGAGATCAAGGTGGTTTAAATGAATCCAATGAGATTGCTTTCCATTGATAAGGTCACAGTTCATATCGGAACTGGAGAAAGCGGTGAGCGTTTGACTACCGCAGAAAAACTGCTCCAGACGATCGTGAAGCAAAAACCAGTTAGAGCAATGGCGAAGAAGACAATCCCGGCTTTCTCGATAAAGAAACATGAACCCATAGGATGCAAGGTCACTCTGCGGGGAAGTAAGGCTTCGGATTTCTTAACTACAGCTTTTAAGATCGTCGAGAACAGGCTCAATGCATCCCAGTTCGATGCTAACGGTAATTTTTCATTCGGTGTAGAAGAACATACAGATTTCCCGGGAATGAAATACGACCCGTCAATAGGTATATTCGGGATGGATATTAGCGTAGCGCTGAAAAGAGCTGGATACAGGATAAGCAAACGAAAACTCGAAGTTCACAAGATACCGCGGACTCACAGGTTGACCAAAGAAGATGCTATCTCTTTTGTCAAAGAAAAATATGGTGCGGAGGTAGTTTAGATGGAACGAAGTAAGAAAAAATTCGGAGGAGGAGCTAATGCCTGCAAACGCTGCGGCAGAAAACAGGGGCTTGTTCGAAAGTACGACATATACCTGTGCAGGCAGTGCTTCCGTGAAATTGCATACGATATGGGCTTTGAGAAGTATACATAGGTGATTCTGATGTTAATAGATCCACTTGCAAATGCATTATCAGTAATAAAAAATGCCGAAGATACAGGCAAACCTGAATGTACTATCAGACCCGCTTCAAAACTTATTGGAAGCGTGCTGAAAGTCATGAAGGATAACGGATACATCGGTGAATTCGAATTAATTGACGATGGAAAATCCGGCGTATTTAAGGTACAGCTTAGAGGAAAAATCAATAAGTGTGGAGTGATCAGACCACGACACGCTGTCAGGAATCTTGAATTCGAGAAATGGGAAAAACGATTCCTGCCGGCAAGAGGTTTTGGTTCGATCATCATGACCACATCGGATGGCGTAATAACCCATTCCGAAGCCAGAGAGAACGGCATCGGTGGGCAGTTAATCGCTTATGTTTATTAGGTGATTGTTATGGAAAATATGAGAACAATCGAAATCCCGGAAGGCGTGAACATTACTATTGACAATATCAAAGTAGTGATATCAGGCCCTATCGGGCAGATACAGAGGGACATGTGGTATCCTGGGATCACAATAAAGAAAGATGGTTCCAAATTAGTTATAGAAACCGGAATACCAAGAAGAAAACAACTGGCAATGCTGGGTACGTTTGAGTCCCATTTGAAAAATATGATGACTGGAGTGACTAAGGGATATGAATATACGATGAAAGTGGTATATTCCCATTTCCCGATCCAGTTGAAGACAGAGGAAAATAAAGTAGTGATCAATAATTTTCTTGGTGAAAAGAAATCAAGAAAAGCCAGTATCAAAGGTGGCTCAAAAGTCACGATAAAAGGTGACCATGTGATCATTACCGGCATTAATAAAGAAGATGTCGGGCAGACCGCAGCCAATATCCGTCAGGCCACAAAGATAAAGAGATTCGATCCCAGGGTGTTCCAGGACGGAGTTTACCTTGTGGAACAGGGGACGTGAAAACATGGAAGAAGATACAATAAAACAGCTCACGACCCTTGATGGGGTTGGAAAAACCAAGGCAAAATTACTCTACGATGCCGGTTATGAGACAATAGGATCAATACAGAAAGCAGATGTAGATGAAATATCAGCTATCAAAGGTATTGGAGAAAAACTTGCTGAAAAGATCAAGAAATCTGCTGGCAATGTAGAACCGGAAGTAGAGGAAAAAACCGTAGCTATCATAGAATCTCCGAATATTCTTATAAAAATGGATGATGAGACAAAGAGACTTCTTGATGTCAGAAAGTACCAAAAAAGCAAGAAGCCGCACTTTTTGCAGACAGATTCTCACAAGAAAAAGAAACTTGAAGACAAATGGAAAAGACCTGACGGCATTCATAATAAGACGCGTTACAGCCATAAAGGAAAATGCCCCAGGGTTGAAAGGGGTTTCGGCAGTCCGGCGCTCGTCAAAGGACTTCATCCTTCCGGGTTTAAAGAAGTTGTTGTCAAAAACCCGAAAGACCTTGATTCCCTGAACGTGGAAAAAATGGCAGGCATGATCGCCCATACCGTGGGCGCAAGAAAGCGTTACCTGATTGAGAAAAAGGCTGCTGAACTTGGACTTAAAATATTGAATCCCACACGGAGGGGAAATTAACATGACTGATCTTGCAAACCAGAGACGATTGGCAGCAGAAGTAATGGATATTGGAGTTAACAGGGTCTGGATGGAACCCGAAGCTTCAAAGGACATTGCTGCTGCCCTGACGCGCGAGGATATTCGCAAATTGATCGAAGAAGGCAAAGTTGGAAAAAGAGCTATCAAAGGAGTTAGCCGAGGACGTGCCCGCAAGGTCGATGTAACACGCGAATACGGACACAGGAAAGGACAAGGTTCAAGAAGCGGAGCTAAGGGTGCACGAAGGCCAAAGAAGGAACAATGGATGAAGAAGATACGCGCACTACGCAGTTTGCTTTGCGAGTTACGGGATAACAAGAGCATTGATACTTCCGTGTACAGGAAACTGTACCGTAAAGCCAAAGGTGGAGAATACAGGAGCAGGGCGCACCTTAAAACTCACATTGAACAAACTAAAGTAAAGGGGGTCTGATCATGGCGACAGGAGCAAGATACAAGGTCCAGTTTAGACGAGTCAGATTGGGAAAAACAGATTACAGGGCAAGAAAGCAGCTGGTAATTTCCAGAAAACCAAGGCTTGTAGTGAGAAAAAGCCTGAAAAATATGAACGTACAACTGGTAATACCTGGTAAAGAAGGCGATGCTACACTGGTTTCTGCAAATACCGTTGAATTGAAGAAATATGGATATTCTGGCGGGACAGGGAACCTGCCATCTGCTTACCTTACAGGATTACTGCTAGGTTTCAGGGCAAAGAAAAATGGACATGTAGAGGCTATACTTGACCTTGGAAAATATCACGCCACAAAAGGCGGACGGGTTTTTGCAGCTCTTAAAGGAGCGGTAGATTCAGGTCTTCTAGTCCCTCATGATCCTGAGATATTCCCAGGTGAAGAAAGGATCACTGGAAAAAGCATTGATAAACACAGAAAATCAGACATATCAGTGCAGTTTGAATCTGCGAAGCAGAAGATCCAGAGCGAATTCAGGTGAATAATATGAGAGATAGAGAATTCAAAGATTATGAAGTAGAATGGGTGCCTCAAACAAGGCTCGGTAAACTTGTCAAAGAAGGGCAGGTGACGACCATGAGTGAAGCTCTAGAATCCGGACTTCCAATCAGGGAATCAAAGATCGTGGATGCACTGATACCGGAAATAAGAGATGAAGTTCTTGATATTAACATGGTACAGAGAATGACTGACTCTGGAAGAAGAGTGAAATTCAGAGCCACGGTAATAGTTGGCAACGGCGATGGTTTCATCGGGATCGGTGAAGGCAAGGACGTTCAGGTAGGTATCGCTATAAAAAAGGCGATAGATACAGCTAAGATGAATGTCAAAGCCATAAAGAGAGGATGCGGTTCATGGGAATGCGGCTGCGGTCTCGGACATACTGTGCCATTCACGGTTGAGGGAAAAGTCGGAAGCGTGACAGTAGAACTTATACCAGCACCGCGGGGACTGGGTCTTGCTTCAGGCGGAACTGCCAAGAAGGTGCTTGAGATAGCAGGCATAAAAGATGTCTGGGCGCGGGCGACTGGAGAGACAAGGACGACCCTTAACTTTGCACGAGCGACATATAATGCTCTTATAAGGACCACTACTATGAAGGTGAAATAATGTACGCTTTAGTAAGACTTAGAGGTGGCGTGAAGACAAGGCAGGATATCAAGGATACTCTTCAAATGTTGAGACTTGACAGGATTAACCACTGTGTACTGGTACCTGAAACAGACAATTATCAGGGCATGATTCGCAAAGCAAAAGATTATATCGCATGGGGGAACATCAATCCTGAAACCCTTGCACTGATACTGAAGAACAGGGGAAAACTGGAAGGCAGGAAAGCTCTCACAGAAGAATACCTTAGCAAGAACACAAAATTCAAGTCTATCGATGAACTGGCAAAAGCAATATGTGAAGGAACAGCTTCGATCGATGATGTTCCGAAACTAAAACCGGTTTTCAGGCTGCATCCGGCAAGAAAAGGGCTCAGGGGCACTAAGAGAAATACTCTCGAAGGAGGATCCCTCGGATTCCACGGCGCTGAAATTAATTCACTGATCAACAAGATGAGGTAACAATCATGAGCAAGCAAAAAACAAAGAAATTCCGCGGAAAGAGATCGTTCGGCGGCGGGACTCACAAGAACAGACGTGGTGGAGGAAGCCGTGGAGGACGCGGGAATGCAGGCACATGCAAGCATCACTTCGTAAGGTCAATGCAGCGGGGCTTGAGCTTTGGAAAGCACGGTTTCAAGAGACCCCTGTGTACTGCAAGCGATAAGGTCATTGTCAACATCGGTGAACTCGATGAAGCCATTGAACAGCTTGTGGCAGACAAGCTCGCTGAAAAAAAAGGGAATGCGTATCATATCAACCTGGCAAAACTCGGCATTGAGAAAGTGCTTGGAACCGGAATTGTATCAAAATCCCTTTTCATTACAGCGTCTGAGTTCTCCTCTGTTGCCAAACAGAAAATAGAGGACGCAAAAGGAAATGCGATAGTGTTATCTGAAAAGACAACTACTGAGTAAAGAATATGGCTTTCGAAAGTCTCGCACCCCTATTGAACAGATTACCTGCTGTTAAACGACCTGAAGGACACGTACATTTCAAGAAGAAACTGGGCTGGACGCTTGGTATCCTTGTGCTGTATTTTGTCCTGGCGAACATACCTTTGTTCGGGCTTGATAAGAACTCAATAGACCTGTTCGAACTATACCGGGCGTTCTTTGCAGGCGCGTCAGGTTCGCTCATGGTGCTTGGTATAGGGCCTATTGTTACTGCTTCTATCGTACTGCAGTTGCTTGTTGGAGCAGGCGTAATAAAAATGGATTTGAGCGACCCGCATCAGCAGGCTATTTTTCAAGGGTTGCAGAAACTTCTTGTATTCGTGATGATAGCTCTGGAAGCGCTG
>CBFFLL010000045.1:10350-16995 GCA_965642175.1 Candidatus Methanoperedens nitratireducens
TACGAGTTATATCACTATACTGCTATTCATCCAGATATGCATCGGAGGCACTCTTATCCTTTATATGGATGAGATCGTTTCTAAATGGGGCATAGGTTCAGGTGTGGGATTGTTCATTATCGCGGGCGTATCCCAGCAGATAGTTACAGGTATCTTTAACTGGAAAGGTGATGAGACAGGGCTGCCGATAGGACTTATTCCAAAATGGATATATCTTGCAGGTCCGTCGTCCCCAATTACAGGGCTGGATTACCTCATGACAGCAGGAGGGGTGCAGTATCTGCTTATCCAGGGCGGCATTCTGGCTCTTGTCAGCACAGTTGTAATCTATCTGATGGTGGTGTTCGTGGAAAGCACGCGCATCGAGATACCGCTGGCACATGCTGCGGTGCGCGGCGCACGCGGACGTTTCCCGGTGAAGCTTATCTACGCAAGTGTTCTTCCCATGATCCTTGTGAGGGCGCTGCAGGCGAATATCCAGATGATAGGACTTCTCCTTTCAAGTAAAGGTATTACGATACTGGGAGAATACAAACAGGGAATCCCTGTTAGCGGACCTATGTATTATCTCGCTCCTATCAACAGTCCCAGCGACTGGATACCATCTCTTGTTTCTTCACAATTCACAAGTGTTGCAGCAACGCCTCCTGCAGTCTGGCAGATCGTGCTGCACGTATTGACTGACGCTTTCATGCTGATAGGTGGAGGTATCATTTTCGCTCTCTTCTGGATCGAAACGACTGGCATGGGTGCAAAGAACGTTGCTGAGAAGATACAGAAGTCTGGTATGCAGATACCTGGCTACCGTCGAAGCAGCGGGACACTTGAGCGGGTAATGCAGCGATATATCCCCAAGGTGACGATCATTGGCGGTGCTTTTATTGGTTTTCTCACGCTTATCGCAAGCCTTATGGGTACGATCGGAGGAGCGGGCGGAACTGGATTGCTGTTGACCGTGAGTATTATGTACAGGCTGTATGAGGATATCGCCAGCCAGCAGATGATGGAAATGCATCCAATGATGAGAAGCTTCTTTGGAAAGGAATAGGAGAAGCACCCATCTTTTTTTTATTTTTTTCCTGCTATCCTGAATAAATTAAAAGGCAAAATTTTTAAATGGCAGAGACAATGTCTCGCACATGATAAGGGTTTCAGACATAACAGTATATTTGAAATGCCCCAGGATGTGCTATTTTGCAAGTAATGGGCATAAGCTGATAAAAGATCCCAATGTGGATTACGTGCAGCGGCTGCTTCTTAAGGAACTGGCTTTGACCTATGGTTCGGCGCTTATGACTGGAGACACGCTCTGTGCCCTGAATAATGAACTTGACCGGATATCAGAAGAGATACGAGTCATTTATCGGTCTGAACTGGCTGGAGTTGACGATGGCGCGCTTGCGAACGCTGCCTCTGGCGTTCGGAACTGGCTTGGTGATATCTGCCCGAACCTGTCTTATGATTTCTATGCTTTGCCCTGCGAGTCAGATACTGCACTTCGATCCGATAAATTCGGGTTGGCAGGAAGCCCTGATAAATTTATAACGATAGGGGATGAACTTGTCCCCTCAATAATCAAGGCAGGTTCCATGCCTGAGAACGGAGTATGGAGGAGCGACAGGGTGCAACTGACCGCATACGCTATCCTTGTGGAAGCGATATATAATCGAGTTGTAACACGTGGATTCGTTGAATACGCGCGGTGGGGTACAGTGAGGGAAGTAACGATAAAACGGCATGAACGAAGGTCAGTCCTTCAGTTGAGGGACAGGATCAGGAAAATAAAAAATGGCTTCATGCCTGAAAAACCGCAGGATGCGCCATGTGGGAGATGCGGATTCAATGAGATATGCGATGTGAAATCTACTCTTGCATCGAGATTTTTTTGACATTTACAGGAAGAAATACAGGCAAAAATAATAATAAATAGTATAAAATTTAATAACCATAAGGACAATTTGAAGTTAAATGAATAAGGGGAATATGTCATACATAAAAAGAATAACAATGAAATCCATACTGCTTGTTGCGGTTATTTTTGCCCTCATCAATTCAGCATCCGCCCAGATTGAAATAATCGACTTTTTTTCAGACTTCACAAGCAGTGATGTCACGATCAATTCCACTTCTGACATTCAGGGCAAAGCGGTCTTTGAACTATCTTATGCTGGAAGCCCTGTGGAATCCCATGAGGTGCCTATTGACCTGAAAGCAGGAGATTCTGCAACAAAGGTGATATTATGGGAGAATAAACCACAGCATGATTACTATACGGCAAAAGTTAGTATTTTCGATAGCAGTCGGCTTTTATCCAGCGCCTCATACCAGGTGTCCTACGGTACTGTGTCTTTGCCCAGCTTCCATGTGGTGGATTTCTCATCTACAAATACTGGAGTGCAGCTTCTGCTTCGACCCTTTAATCCCACATCAGTTGATATAAAAATCGAACTGCTGGATAACAACGATATTGTCTATTCGAATTTAAAGGAGAACGTGTACCTGACGCTGAACCAGGAGGTCAGGATGACGTGGCCTTTCCTGCTCACGGGGAACAAGAAATATTCAGTCCGCGTCAAAATATACACCAAAAGGCTCAATGCCCCCCCACTGATCAACACCTATGTATCGCATTTCACAGCCACAGACGATGTTGAGATACTCCATGATGATGTGGAGGTGGATGAATACGGCGCAAGCGTGACCATCCGCGGGAACTCCCAGGTGCCTTTTGACGGCGCCATTGTCGTGAACGCAAAAAACAAAGCCACAGGCGAGACAAAGACATACAGCCAGGCGCTTGAAGAGATACTTGTCACAGGAAAAGAAGATACTGCTGGAGTGGTATGGAAAGGGCTTGCGTCCGGGACGTACGATGTGGAGATACTGGCTATAAATAAGGAAAATGTCACAGTGGATAAATATGAGACTGTTATGCGCATACCAGAACAGCCTGCGCCCGTGGAGACGACGCCTGCGAACAGATCGCCAGGGTTTGCCGCACTTTTATCTTTTATCATCCTGATAGCTGTCGCAAGGCATTTTAAAGGTGGATGAATGTTTGATCTCATTATCAGGAATTTCAGCCAGAGAAAACTGCGCACAGGGCTTACCGTATTCGGTATAGCGCTTGGCATATTTGCGGTCATAGTCATGGGGGGAATGTCAGAGCATTTCAACATGACGTTTGAAAGATCTATCAGCCTTACAGCGGACAAGATCCGCGTTCTCCCGGAAGTCGGGCTTTTTGGCGCCAGTCTGAACGAGTCAAAAGCAAGTGAAGTCAAAAGAGTACCTGGTGTTTCAGATGCCTTTGGAATGCTGCAGTCGCCTCTTGATCCTGAAAGCCTGGGATTTGCAGGAAATATGGTGATCGGACTCCCGCCCGATAAACTGGAGTCTGTATTAATGGAAACAAAACTCACTGAAGGGAGACTGCTTGCACCAGGCGACAATTACAGGGCTGTGCTGGGCAGTGAGATCGAGATCAGAAGCAAGAAACTTGAGCGCGCAAAGTCGATAACGAATATCAGGAATTTTACTGTTGTAGGAGTAATGGAATACACAGGTTCTTTTTTTGATGGTGGTGTGATTATACCGCTTGACACAGCCCAGAAATTCTATAACAGGGGTGATACCGTATCATTTGTCCTGGCTGTCCCTGAACCTGATGCTGACACTGAGGAACTTGCAAAAAGGATTGAACTAAACGTAGAAAAGGTCAAGACCTTTTCACCTGCGGAGTTGAGAAGACAGATCGAGCAGTCGCTTATCATTTTCAGCCTGATAACCTTAAGCGCGGCAGCGCTTGCAGCCATTATCGGGAGCCTGAGCGTTATGAATACGATGCTGATGTCGGTATCTGAAAGGACAAAGGAATTCGGGCTTATGAAGGCTCTTGGCGCAGATACGCGGGATATAATCTTAATGACAATGAGCGAAGCTGCGCTCATGGGCGTAATTGGCGGCATTATCGGCATTGCTGGCGGTGGAGCTGTTGTCTATTTTCTTAATGAATACCTGGCAGCCCGCGGGACAGTGCTGTTTGCGATAACGCCCAGGCTGCTTGTGATATCCCTGCTGTTTTCTACCGGTCTTGGCATAATATCAGGCACATATCCTGCTTACAGGGCTGCAAAAATGAGCCCGATGGAGGCGCTGAGATATGAATAATTTTGACCTGATACTAAAGAACGTCACACATAGAAAAATGAGGACCGGGCTTACCGTATTTGGTATTGCGCTTGGGATTTTCGCCATCATGGTCATGGGAGGAATGTCCGAATATTTTGACAGACATGCCAATCGTGGGCTTGACCTGATGTCTGATAAGATCTATATAGTGCCTGAGAGCGGATTCTTCGGAGGGGGTCTTGTTGACTCTATGGTAAGCAAAGTAAGACGTATCCCTGGCGTGTTTGATGCCTATGGTCTGCTCTGGATGCCGTATGATATGGAAAGCCTCGGCATGTTCGGGGCTTTTGTTGTGGGTATTGCGCCTGAGAAACAGGAACTGACGCTCAAGAACATCAAACTCACCCAGGGAAGGCTGCTTGTGCCAGGGGATAGCTACAGGGCAGTGGTGGGGAGCAATGTCGCCCGCCAGTATGGTCTTAATGTCGGGGACGAACTTGAAGTAAAATCCAAAAAGTTGCAGCGCGCCTCCACAATAACAAGTGTGAGGAACTTCACGGTCGTGGGGATAATGGAATTCACAAGCTCTGATTTTGATTATATAATAGGCATCCCGATCGACATAGCAAAGAAATTCTACGATATGGATGATCAGCTCACTTACATCTGGGCAGTGCCTGAAAAAGATGTGGATGCAGAAGACCTCTCAAGGCGCATTGAACTTGGGGTTGAGAACATCAAGACCATCTCGCCTCAGGAGCTTAGAAAACAATCAGAGCAGATGTTGATGGTCATGAACCTGATAACAATAAGCGCGGCTCTGCTTGCGGCCATAATAGGAGGCTTGAGCGTCATGAACACTATGCTGATGTCGGTGTCAGAACGGACCAGGGAGTTCGGGTTGATGAAAGCCATGGGGGCAGAGGTCAGGGATATCCTTCTTTTGACTATGGGTGAATCTGCGCTTATGGGAGTGATGGGGGGTATTATCGGCATTGTAGGGGGCAGTATATTTATTTATTACATGAACGAATACCTGGCTTCAATGGGAACTGTACTTTTCGCGGTCACATACAGGCTTGTGGCAGTGTCGATTATATTCGCAACGTTCCTTGGTACGATATCGGGAATACTTCCGGCGTACAGGGCTGCAAAAATGAGGCCAATGGAGGCGATGAAGTATGGATGAACCTGTCCTTCGGGTGCGTAACCTTTCAAAAATATATATGCAGGGCAAGATCCCTGTCCATGCCCTCAATGATGTCAGTTTTGATGTGGAGAAGGGTGAGTTCATGAGCATTGTGGGACCATCGGGAAGCGGGAAGTCCACACTCCTTTCTATGATAGGACTTCTTGATAAACCCACATCGGGAAGTGTGTTCATAGACGATAAGGAGATCACGAAGGCAAAAGAAAGCGAGGTGCCAAAGCTGAGGCGTGAAAAGATCGGTTTTGTGTTCCAGCATTTCAACCTCATACCAACACTTACCGCGCTTGAGAACGTGGATATTGCGATGCGTTTTGCCCGGGTTCCAAAAAGTGAGAGGAAAAAAAGAGCTGTATCCCTCCTCACGCACATGGGGCTTGCAGACAGGATGAACCATAAGCCATCCGAACTGTCTGGAGGTGAGCAGCAGCGCACTGCCGTAGCCAGGGCGCTGTCCAACCATCCTGCCATCATTCTTGCTGATGAGCCCACAGGCGAGGTGGACACAAAGACCAGGGATATGATCGTCAGGCTCTTGAAAGGCTTAAGCGAAGAGGGGCATACTATACTTGTGGTGACGCATGATACTGCTGTGGCACAGCAGACAGGAAGGATAATTAAAATGAGGGATGGGGGAATAGAGAGCGATGAAAAGGTGATTTCCTGAAAGGTCTGAAAATGGATTTGTTTTGTGACGATTAAGCATGTTTCAACCTGCGCATTATAGGAAATTGGCAGTCACATCGTAATGTGAAAGGAAGATCTTATTTTGGTGATCCCGGATCATAAAACCGTATCTAAAGGAACTGAGAGGGATTTGATAAACGATGCAGGACTTACTGTTGAGCAGTTTAATAAATTACTAAATAAATAGAAACGAGCAGGTAAAGGCAGAGTTGATTTCATGGGAATTATTATTTCACGGTTCCAGCGCACGATATGAGAAACAGGCAACCGCCAGACACATAAAAACCGATCCCCTCAAAAAATCAATAGCACACAGCGTCCGGACAACAATCGATGTGCTCTCATGAAAATTCGTGATATCATAATAACAATGATTAGAAGTTATTAAATACTCAGATAGCGTATAGAAGTAAGAATGCGAGGCGAAAGGGTACTGGTAACAGGAGGCGCAGGATTTATAGGTTCAAACCTGGCTGAAGCGCTGGCAGAGCAGAACGAGGTCGTAATTTTAGATGACCTGTCCACCGGAAATATGGAGAATATAAAAAATCTGCAAAAAAAGAATAATGTCCAGTTCATAAAGGGGAGCATCACCAACGATAATTTTCTTCATAGGTGCT
>CBFFLL010000046.1:0-16735 GCA_965642175.1 Candidatus Methanoperedens nitratireducens
GACCCGGGACACCATACGCAGATATGCGGCAGGTCTTCCAGGAACCTGGATAGCTATATTATGGGAACAGATGGCGTTATCGAAACCTTTGCACGAGCATCAGGTGATGCGGAGTTCTGCGTGATAGAGGGCGTGATGGGGCTTTACGACGGTCTTGATGCAACAGAGATCGCAAGCACAGCCCATGTCGCCAAGACACTTGACGTGCCTGTTCTGCTCGTTATCGATGCGCGCGGGGTATCGAGAAGCTTAGCTGCTGTGGTTAAAGGTTTCTCTGAGTTCGATACTGTCAATATCCAGGGGATCATTATCAATAATGCAGGCAGTGAAAGGCATGTGAAGCTTGTCAGGGATTCACTTACCGGCGCCGGGATAAAGATCCCTGTCATTGGGGCGCTCCCGAAAAATAAGGACATCTCCATCCCGTCGCGGCATCTTGGGCTTCATATGGCTTCTGAGAATACCCTTAACGTAAAATTACTTTCAGAGTTCATTGAAAAACATATCGACATGGAAACGGTAAATAACATAGCAAATACTTATACTGCTCCGTGTGTTGAACTCAAGGAACCTGAGGAGACCTTCAATGTCAGGGTGGGTATTGCGCAGGACAGCGCATTCTGTTTTTATTATCAGGATTCGCTTGACGCTCTCAAAAGACAGGGAGCAGACATTGTTTTTTTTAGCCCTATGAGCGATGACCTGCCGCAGGTGGACGGGCTGTATCTTGGCGGCGGGTATCCAGAACTCTATGCAAAAGAGCTTGAAACCTCAGGAACGCGGGAGCAGATAAAAAAGGCAGCAGATGACGGCATGCCGATCTACGGGGAATGCGGAGCGCTCATGTATCTGAATGAAACGCTTACGACAGACAGGACGTACAGGATGGCTGGCATTCTTGGAGCAGGTTCAAGGATGACTGATAAGCTTCAGGGGCTGGGTTATACTGAGGCGCAGGTCGTATCTGATTCTCCGCTAGCGAAAAAAGGAACAATGATCAGGGGTCATGAGTTCCATTATTCGGTTACGGAATGCGGCAGAGATGTCAGGTTCGCTTACCGGCTGAGGCGGGGGAAAGGCATTATCGATGGAAAAGACGGGCTGATGGAGCACAATACACTGGCAAGCTACATGCATACGCATCCGGCGGCTGTTTCTTTTGCTGAAATCTTGCGATCGTGCAGCAGATATAAGGTAAGATAGCAGAGTAGAGAAATATTTTTCAATTCTCCGATATGCTTTTATTCAGCAATATCAGTAATAGTGTTTCATGAGTTCAAGGGAAATATTGAAAACGAGTAAAGCTCCGGATGCTATCGGTCCTTACTCGCAGGCTGTCAGGATAAACAAAATGGTCTTTCTATCAGGTCAGATAGCGATCGATCCTGAGACCCAGCAATTCGTTGATGGGGATATTGAGATACAGACAAAAAGGGTCCTTGATAACCTGAAAGCCGTTGTTGAGGCAGCAGGGAGCAGCCTTGAAAATGTGGTCAAGACAACTATATACCTGACAGATATCAATGATTTTTCAAAAGTTAACGAGATATATGCGTCTTATTTTTCTAAGGGAAAGCCTGCACGTTCGACCGTGTGTGTTGCGGCGCTTCCGAAGAATGCGAAGATCGAGATAGATGCGATAGCAGAGATTGTTTGATGTGGGAGTTTTTCACAAGCATAAGGCAGTTTTTCAGTCATCCATAAAATATCGTGATGTAAGCATAGTGATAATGTTTAAACTTGGGATTAACCTCAATTGATATTTTCTATCATGCATCTCGGAAAAAATGATCCTATCCGCCATTGCGCCAATTTCCTGACTGTGTGTTACCATTACAATCGTTGAGATGAATGGAACGCGGATGCCGCGGATTACGCGGATTCGCACGGATTAGAGGTTTCTATTTCTGATATTTCCTTTCTAACATTTGAGAAGATCGCTCTTTTGAAATCTGGTTTTTTACCGAAATTAAACAGAAGCCCGACTTCTTTATTGGTAGCTTTTAGATAATTGATCAAATGAACATTATTTTCGTCCCTCAAACCCTCAGTTGCTTTTATTTCTAAAATTATCAAATTATCAACAATAATATCTGCGAAATAATCTCCAACCACGTGATTTTCATAAACGTTTTCTCCTTTTTAGTGTAATAAAATTTGAAGTTTCTCAACTAATTAGAATTCTCCGAGGGTCATCTGGGCCTTTTCACCCGTAAAATTCGCCACCCTTACTCCCACTCTCCTGAGGGCTTCCGGATGTGCTGCAAGAAAATCTCTGGCAAGATCTTTCGCTAGCGAGCTTAAAGTGCTCGTGTCTCTTGCAGGAGCGCCCAGAGTACGGCTTTTTGTGTGTGTTTTAAAATCAGTGGAAATTCCTATGAATGTCACTGATCTGAAACTTAGCTTTCGCTCTTCTAGCTTCTTGAATACCTCCACGGAAAGCCTGTCAATTGCATCAAGTATCACTTTCAGGTCAAACGTATCTTCCTTTAATGTAATTATCCGCCCTATCTGTTCTGTGCCCTCACGTTCCTGGACAGGGGAAACGTCTATCCCCTGTGAAGCCTGTTTTAGCCATTCGCCTCTGGCATGCCCGAATTCTGTGACCAGCGCTTTCATGGATAGCTTTGACAGATCTCCGATGGTGTTTATTCCAAGTTGGTTCAATCTCTCTCCCGTCTTTTTGCCCACCCCGATCAGGTCTGTAACTTTAAGCGGGTCCAGGAACTGCCTGACTTCTTCCGGTTTTACAATAGTCAGCCCGTCCGGCTTTTTGAAATCAGAGGCTATTTTGGCAACAAGTTTATTCGATGCAATGCCGATGGAACAGGTCAAACCCACATTCTTCCTTATCACGTCTTTTATCTGCGCCGCGAGTTTCTTTGCTTCATCAAAATCAACAGCTTTGTCCGTGATATCGCAGAAGGCTTCATCAATGCTCTCCTGCTCCACCGTATCACAAAATCCCCGCATTATCTCCATAATATCATCTGAGATGCCGCGATAAAGTTCCATATTTACCGGCAGGAATACAGCAACAGGATTCAGCTTTTTTGCGCGGCTAATAGGGATCCCTGCTTTTATCCCGAACTTTCGCGCCTCGTAATTGCTCGCGCTAACAGCTCCGCTGTCCCCGCCGCGACCTGAATAGACACATATCACTACAGGTCTGCCTTTCAGTTCAGGGTGTTCCCGTTCCTCGCACTGGGCGAAGAAATAGTCCATATCCACATGAATGATTATCCTGTTATCTGGCATTTATTAAAGATATTGGGCTGGAGCAATATAAAAAATGATGCCTATGAGTAAAGAACCTTATATTTCAGCCGGGGAGAAAACAATTTAAGCAATCGAATAATGTTTAAACCAGAAATATGGACGAACTCGAAAATATCAAACAACTCAAAAAAAAGCGTAACGCGATAATCCTAGCTCACAACTATCAGCGCGCCGATGTTCAGGATGTTGCGGATTTCGTGGGTGATTCCTTCGGCCTCTCGCAGAAAGCTGTGGCAAGCGGCGCTGATGTTATCGTATTTTGCGGCGTGGACTTCATGGCAGAGAGCGCAGCTGTGCTAAACCCTGAAAAGACCGTTCTGATGCCTGAACTTTCAGCACAGTGTCCCATGGCAGCCATGATAACCCCTGAAGCATTGAAACTTGAAAAACAAAAATATCCTGATGCAGCTGTTGTATGCTACGTGAATACATCAGCGGCTGTAAAGGCAAAAAGCGATATCTGCTGCACATCTGCCAATGCAGTGAAAGTGGTGAACTCACTTGATGAAAATGAAATTATCTTTGTTCCTGACAAGAACCTTGCCCTGTATGTCGCAGATCACACTGAAAAGAAGATAATCCCCTGGGACGGTTACTGCCCTACCCATCACCTGATACTCCCGGGAGACATCCTGCTTGAAAAGGAAGAGCATCCAGACGCACATGTGCTTGTCCATCCTGAATGCAGACCTGATGTTGTAGAGCTTGCTGATAAGGTACTGAGCACGGCAGGCATGCTCAAATACGCAGCAGAGTCGGATGCCCGGGAGTTTATCATAGGCACTGAACTCGGACTTCTTCACAGGTTAAGAAAAGAGAACCCGCAAAAGAAATTCTATCCAGCAACAGCATATGCGGTCTGCCCTAACATGAAGATGAACACGCTGGGCAGTATTATTCGAGCGCTTGAGAAAAATGAGCATGTTATTAAAGTCCCTGAGAATATCAGGAAAAAAGCAAAACTGGCGCTTGACAGGATGCTGGAAGCAGGACGAGGGGAGTAATGAACGTATTCCCGGAACTGATGCGATACCGCAACTGCGCCATGGCAGGGCTTGCTGCTGTTATCGGGGGAGGCATTGCGTACTCCGCTTCGCCAGGTGAGATGAGTGGGATAATATTATTGATCCCTGTTTTTATTACAGTTTTTCTTATTACGGGAGCAGGAAATGCCATCAATGATTATTTTGATGCTGGCATCGATGCAGTGAACCGCCCCGACCGCCCCATTCCTTCAGGGAGGTTGAAAAAAGAGTATGCTTATAAGTTTTCAATGATCCTTTTCGCAGGTGGGGTACTCACGGCATATTTTATCGGTACAGTCCCTTTTTTAATCGCTTTATTTAACTCACTGCTTCTATACCTCTACGCCTTTTCCCTGAAAAGAAAGGTCTTTGTTGGAAACCTCAGCGTGAGTTACCTCACTGGTTCGACATTCCTTTTCGGAGGCGCTGCCTATGGTTTAAAAGGCATCGAAGCAACATCTGTCCTGTTCTTCCTTTCAATGCTTGCAACGCTTGCACGGGAGATAGTAAAAGCGATAGAGGATATGGGGGGAGACATGTTAGACGGCGCTGTCACTCTACCCATCAGGATAGGTGAAAGACCTTCAGCATACATTGCCTCAGCGGTCGGGCTGATCGCAGTACTGCTGAGCCCGCTACCTTATATTTCTGGATTGTTCAAATATCCTTATCTTCTTGTTGTCGGAATTGCAGATATCGTCTTCTTATATGCTGTATTCCTGATACTGAAAAATAACCCCTCTGCATCATCAAAATACTTTAAAGCGGCTATGTTTTTCGCTCTAGTTGCGTTTATTGCAGGGAGTTTTCTAAAGTAGTTGATGCAATGTCAGCTATATATGAAAATTAAGAACTGACTTAGACGAACTTACAACGAATTCACCGGAGTTCGTTTCAGTTCGTGTGAGTTAGTTGTTTTATCCCCCTTACAGCACACCTTTCGTGCTCGGCACACCAGTTCCACTGACTTTGACAGCTCTTTTCAACGCCACCGCGAACGCCTTGAAGAGCGCCTCTATCATGTGGTGGTCGTTCTCTCCTGTAACTGCCAGGTGCGCGTTGATGCCTGCGTTGCTCACAAGGGATTCAAAGAAATGCCTGGTATTCTGTGGATTGAAGCCTCCAATGTTCTGGTTCCCCAGTTTTGCATCGAAAGCAAGGTAGCTCCTGCCGCTTATGTCCAGGGCTGCTGTAGCGAGAGCTTCATCCATGGGCACTCTGGCATCTGCGAACCGTTCGATACCTTTCTTTTCGCCAAGGGCTTTCTTGAGGGCGCTTCCAAGGGTTATTCCAACGTCCTCTACGGTGTGATGGTCATCCACGGAAAGGTCTCCCCGCGCTTTTACCATAAGGTCAATTGAGCTGTGTTTTGCAAAAGAATTAAGCATGTGGTCAAAGAACGCTATTCCTGTATTGATATCTGTGTTCCCCGTGCCATCCAGAGATATCTTCACTTCGATGTCTGTCTCGTTCGTTTTCCGTGTGATTTTTGATTCCCGCATGAGAGGTTTGTATTAATTAGTTAGAATATAAAGGTATTGTAGAGCGCCGAGGGGGGGATTTGAACTCCCGGGGGGCTTTCGCCCCACAAGCTTTCCAGGCTTGCGCCTTGGGCCGCTGGGCTACCTCGGCATACCGCTTCATTAAAAGCTGGCAAAAACGGTATCGATACACCGGTATTTGAGAAAATGAATACGAACATCTCTCAGATACGACAGTAACGAACCATCTTAGACCACTCAATACATATTTGTAGTATAAAAAACCTGTCAAGACTTTCTTTATCCATATCCTAAATATCAAAACACACAGGATGCAGGCGATAACTTAATTAATATGTTCACAATCTATTATAGATGGGTGACAAATCGATGAAGATACACTGCAATAACTGCAAATCCGTAATTCCTGCAGGTAATATTGATCTGAACGGGCAGATCGCAAAATGCGATAGATGCAACTCTGTCTTTGGATGCAGGGATGAGCTTTCAAGTGTTACCAGAATGAACCGGGGCGAAATACGGCTGCCAAAGAGGATAAAGGTTAGGAGAGATATTTCTGGATTGAATATTGAGAGAAGATAGAACGTTACCTGCGGATAAAAGATGACCCTGTGACCGGGGAGATACCGAGATGATCCTGAATAGACATAAATAAACCTGAAATAGGCAAAGCCTGCATATGATTTCCTTCACTACTATTCTTTTGCCTTCCAGCCTTTCGGGTAAGTCCCTGGCTCCAGGAATACCCTATCTGTTGTAACCACGATCCCAGTAGCTGCCTTGAGTATATCGAGCGTCTTCATCTGCGCCACTCCGAAGGACACAGCTTCGCCCTTTTGCGTAAATACTGCCACAGGATCGCCCTTTTCGATGTCACTCTCAACCGACAGCACGCCGGGCGCTGCAAGCCCTGCGCCATGGCACAGCGCATCAACTGCATTATCCCGGATAACAAGCTTAGGCAGATGCCAGAAGGCACGCTCCATCGGAAGTATCACTTTCCGCAGAATCGCTTCGCTGCCGTTCTCCTTCCATTCCACATATGCGTCCTTGAGGTCATGAAGCGTGATCAAAGTATCGTCCTCGCGAAAAGGTCCGCTCTTTGAGCGCCTCAATTCCTGCATGTGAGCCCCTGTGCCCATAGCCATTCCCATGTCATGGCACAATTTCCTTATATACGTTCCAGCCTCGCACCCCACCCTGAAAAGAACATTCTTATCCTCGACTTCCAGAAGCTCAAGATAATATATGTTCCTGATTCTTGTCTCCCGCCTGACTGCCGAAATGATCGAAGGCTTCTGGTATATCTCGCCTTTGAATTCTTTGAACACCTGTTTTAATTCTTTTTCCGGGACTTGCGTGTGCAGTTTCATCAGGCAGATGTATTCTTTTCCTGCATTAAGCAGCGCATCCACAGCCTTCGTTGAATGCCCCAGCATAACAGGGAGCAGTCCTGTCACGTTCGGGTCAAGCGTGCCGCTGTGCCCTGCTTTTTCAATTTCCAGTATTTTTTTCACCCACGATGTCACTTCATGGCTCGTGGGTCCGGCGGGTTTATCGAGATTGATAACCCCTTTCTGGATGTATTCCTGTATCGGTCTTTCATCCGGTCTTTTGCCGAATATTTTCTCGTTTGCATCCTCTGATTTGATGAAAGTCTCTCTTTTTTTTTCAGAAGGCAACAGGTTCATTTCAGACACTCTACCGCTTTTCCCACTATTTCACATATTTCTTCCGGGCTCAACTTTGTAGAATCAATAACAATATCATACACTGACAGTTCTCTTATATCAATATTATAATAGTTAAGATATCGCACCCTTTCACACTCTTCCCTTTCCGATGTCTCTTTAATTGCAGACGAAACGGATTTGTTCTCTCTCTTTGCTATGCGCTCTGCCCTTAACTCAAGAGGGGCTTTAAGCCATACCTTCAGGTCTGCTTCAACAAGGAACCCTGACAACCTTCCTTCAAGGATAATATTGTCTTTTTCCTTTGCGACCTTCTTTTGCTCCTCATCCAGTTTCCTGTCAATCTCATCATTGCACTTCGCAAGCGTCCCGAACTCGTCCAGTGACATGCACCTGTCAGTGGCAAGCTTCCTGAAAATATCTCCCATGGATACAAGTTCCAACCCGAGTTTTGCAGACAGCATTTTCGAGAGTGTGCTCTTTCCGCTACCCGGTGGTCCGCTTATCGTGATCCTCAATTACATTCCGCCTATGTTCAGGGCCTTTCTTGTGATCTGGCTTACAGGCATTGAACAGATGAAATACCAGAACAACCAGTACTGGATCTCCCAGAAAACCTTGTCTGTCAGTTTTTGCTCTCCCCAGAACGGGAATATGACAGCAGCATCGGGTGACTGTGAGATAGCAAGATACACCCAGAAGAAAAGCGGGATCGAAATTATACTTATGAAAAGCATGGGCTTGAACTGCTGTTTCATCATCGACATCTGGTCTTCCATCATTCCAGCCTGTTTTTCCTGCAATTTCTTCATTTTCGCAGCATTGTTGGTAAGCTGCGCCTGTCTCATTTCTTTCTGTAATGCCTTCATCTTTTCCTGGATGCGCCTCGTAAGCTCCCAGTCCATTGTGTATTTCTGGATAAGAGAAGCATACAGACCAGTTATTGCCGCAAGTATGAATATTATTATATGAAGCGGCAATATCAATAGCAGTGGATTCAATAATGTCCCGACTAAATGTCCGATAATATCCCTTAAATCCGGGATCGCAATGATACCGAACATCATGAATAATCCAAGCCCTATTGCCACTTTCTCAATTGTCTTTTTAATCATAGTTCTCCAGGACTTTTTTAATACCTTCAAATATCGCTGAAATGTCCTTGCTTCCGTCTATTCTCCGCAGTATTGCTTTCTTGGTATAATAATTGATCAGGGGCTGTGTTTGTTTCTTATAAACGATCAACCTGTTCCTTATTGCTTCTGCTCTATCATCCTCACGCTGATATAACTTTCCTTTGCATGAATCGCAGAATCCTTCTTTTTCTGGCTTGTTGAAATCCACATGATAACTTGTGCCGCAGGCGCACATTCTTCTTCCAGACAGGCGCTTTATCAGTTCCTCGTCATCTACGTCTATATTCAGGACAACATCCAGTTTTCTCCCGGATTCGGTCAATATCATCTGGAGGGCATCTGCCTGCGGTATGGTGCGCGGATATCCGTCAAGCATGAATCCTCCTGAACAATCAGACCTTGAGAGCCTCTCTTTTATGATGGTTATCAGCAGTTCATCAGGGACAAGCTCCCCTCTTGACATGTAAGATTTAGCCTTGACACCAAGAGGCGTGTTATTGCTAATGTTTTCACGTAGTATATCGCCAGTTGAGATATGAGGGAGGGAACATTTCTCCGAGATTTTCTTAGCCTGTGTGCCTTTTCCTGCACCTGGTGGGCCGAGTAAAATAATATTCATTTTAAATCTTTCCCGTAATGGTATTGAGTATATTAAAGCTTATTCAAATGTTTCTGGTTCGTAATTTACTGTCATTGCAATCAGGAATTAATTATTAAGAGGGCAAAAGCCGGAAGAATAGTATCGTTGACGGGATTTAAGAGGAAACTATATGTCGGCTTTTGCCTGATTAGTCAAACGTCAATTGACGATATAAACTTTGCGGATTTGAACTAAAATGCCATTTCATTAAGTCCATGTAACATATGAGTACATTTATATACATCGCAGAGCCACGGGAACCAACACAAATCATAATTACAGGAAGTGACCTCATGTTCCGAATAATCCCCGCAATAGACCTCAAGAACAGAAAATGCGTTTCTCTTATCCAGGGCGTCCCAGGGACTGAGCGGGTATCTCTTGACAACCCTTCTGGTATTGCCGCGCGCTGGGTTGAGGAAGGCGCCACCGTCCTGCATCTCATTGACCTTGACGGCGCGATAGAAGGGAAGCGTCTGAACCGCCCCATTATCGAGTCCATTGTTAAGGAATTTGAAGTGGAAACACAGGTAGGAGGCGGCATCAGGTCAAAACAAGATGCTTCTGAGCTGCTTGAGATCGGCGTGGACAGGGTCATACTCGGGACTGCTGCGATAAACAACCCTCATCTTGTTGAAGAACTCGCAGGTGAATTCGGGGGTGAGCGGATCATTGTGGCTCTTGATTCAAAGGACGGCAGGGTTACAACGCACGGTTGGGCAAAACAGTCAGAATTCACGCCAGTGGAACTTGGACTGAAATTCGAGGAATTTGGCGCAGGAAGCATTCTTTTTACGGACATCAACACCGAAGGGTTATTAAAAGGCGTGGATCCGAAGCCCACGCGGGAACTTGCACTGGCGCTTGGCATCCCTGTAATAGCATCGGGCGGCATCACGACTCTTTCTGACATTGAAGTAATAAAAGGAACTGGCGCAAAAGGCGTAATTGTGGGAGCTGCGCTCTATGTGGGGAATTTCACACTAAGAGAGGCGCTTGAGATAGACGAAAATCAGTGATCATTAGTTTGGTTTTGACCTCAAACCTGGTCAGATTGGGCTATTTTTGCCAGTCTCTTCTCTCCATCGACCGCGCGTATTATATCAACCACCTTCTCAGGGACAAAATATTCCCATCTGTCCCCTGCCAGCATCCTTCTTCTTATCTCAGTGCCCGAATAGTTGTTCCTCTGGAACAGAGGCGACTGCTTGACCTCGATCCCGGCTTCGCTTAGCAGTTCGATAACAAGAGGATTATTGGTATAAGCTATCTCAAAAGGCGGCACCATGGACTTAACATGCGCCACCCAGAGCGAATTGCGCTTGATATCCTCTATGGGGATGACATAGTGCTTTATTCCAATCTCTTCAAGTGCGCTTGAAACCATTAGCACGCGCTCTCCTGCGGTAAAGGGGTTTTCGATCTCATGGCTCTTCTGGGCGCTTCCTATGCCTATTATTATCTCATCGACTTCTTTGGCTATCTCTATTAAGACCTGATGATGTCCTAAATGATATGGCTGGAATCGTCCAAGATAGAGTCCCCTGCGCATATTACTATTTCTTTGGAACCTTGGGAATTTCCTCTATTTCAACTTCCGGAGGAGGTATCTTATCGATCCTCTCCCTGCCCCACGGCCTGATGGGTGCATCGCGGCTCCATATCTCTTTCAGGAAACCGCGCCAGTCCCATTTATTATTCTTGTGCTTCATGCCTGTGAGCTTCTTGAGAATTTCCATGTTTATGGGCTTTTCGGAGTATTCCATATCTGTGACCTTGTTAAGGTATTTCTCACCCCTCTCGGTCCTGGTGATTATTGTACTATATCCATCGTCTGAACCCACAGATCCAACTGAGATATCCGCGAAATAAGATGTATAGTCCTGACAGAAGTGACACCCCTTCCGCGCCAGATGAGCCACGTCCTTTATGGGGACTTCCTTTGTTTCTTTTGTAGTGCTAACGATAAATTTCCCTTTATTAAAGTTCATCTTTACTGCGTCCCTGATGTCCACACCCATTACTTTGGGGATGATTTCAGAGAACATGATCTCATCAGAGAAGCTTTCCATGCAGATGAGACCGATGGTCAGTTCTATCCTGTTGAGATTTTCCCTTAACAGGTGAGCGCCGTGAATCTGACACGGCACGCCTACAAGAGCCACTTTGTTATATTTCTTAAGAACATTTTTGATGGGATCGATATATCCTCTTTCCTCATCCCGCATATGTCCGTCATGCGATATGAGGGATGTTTCTGCATTATCGATATAAGCTCGATGAATATCCCTTATGGTCGCAACAACCGGTTGATATGTATATTTTGTTCCTGCGGCTTTCGCAACGTCCTCTCCATTTGTGAACAATGCTATTTTTGTAGACCATCTTTCGTTCTTAACAACGCCAATGGCACAGTCTATCTCTCCCTGCTCAAGCAGTGATTTTAGGATCTGCGACACTGCGGCGCCATCCTGACCGTGAAGCGTTTTGCTCTTCCCTGCTTTCATTGACCTGATATTATTGAATTCGTCAGTGGGGAAGCCATCAAGTATAGGGCACACGCGTTCGCATGCATAGCAGTTCACGCAAGGATTGGTATCTGCTTTCAGGGGATCTATCCCCTTGAAAACAGATTCTGTCTTGAGTTCCATTTTCCTGTAGTTGCCCTTATCTTTGGAAACATCAACAATATCCCGTTGAACGATAGGCGCATTCATCGGGCATATGGCTTCGCAGGTGCCGCAGGAGCAGCAGTAGTTGTATTCAACCACGTCTGCTACTTTCGGAAGCCCCACGTTGGGGGCGTTCATGCTACCCAATCTTGTGAGCACATTCGTTTGATCCGATTTAAGGATACCCTTGGATATCGCGGGGGTTTCCGATTGCGTTATCACTTTATTTTCCTCCGATTATCTCTTTTCCGATCAGCTTGATAGCTGTCTCTTTATCTGGACCTATCGGTGAGCCTGCAACGATCTGGGTGACGCCTATCTTCTGCAGCGCCACCACTTTTGCCTTGCAGTCAGCCGGTGTTCCGCATATCGAGAACGCATTTATCATAGCTTCGGTGACAAGGTTGTTCAATCCGGGGAAGTCGCCTTTTGCTATGGCGTCGCCAATGTTCTTCTTTGCGCTCACATCGATGCTGTGCCTTTCCAGCACTGTATCGGGTGAACCCGCAACTATGAACGCCACCACAACTTTGGCTGCGCCCTTGGCTTTCTCTGCATCCTTGTGGATGGAGAAGCAAGCATAAGCGCCAACATCAACGCTCTTGGGGTCTCTGCCTACGGCCTTTGCTCCTAATGCGATTTGTTTTATCGCAAATTCGAAATCCGCGGGATGCGATGCGTTAATGAGAACGCCGTCAGCTATCTTGCCAGCGAGTTCGAGCATCTTTGGACCCTGAGCGCCCATGTAGATGGGAATATTCCCTGTCTTGAACGCTAGCTTTGCTCCGCCGATCTTTACACGCTTTCCGTCCTGCGAGACTTTCTTGCCGCCAAGGAAACCCCTCAGGGCAGTGATGCTCTCGTTGATGGTGGTCATGGGTTCTGTCCATTCGATGCCCATAGCGTCGAAAGTGGCTTTGTCGCCAGGACCGATACCAAGAATAGCGCGTCCGCCAGATATCTCATTAATAGCGCCGATACTCTGGGCTGTGATCGCAACGTTCCTTGTATAAGGATTCGTCACTCCTGTCCCGAGTTTTATCCTGTTTGTGCTCATTGCCAATACTGCGAGCGTGGTGTACACGTCCCTGTTGTTATAGTGGTCTGTTATCCATACATTATCGAACCCGTTTTCTTCAGCGAGCTTTGTATAATGAGCAAGCTTCAGAACCGGGTCGGCTGGTACAAATTCGATACCGAACATATTATATCCTCCAATTTAAAAGACAAAGGTTCTTTCATATTTAAAAGCATATTGGTTTTGTTCTGTGTTTGTCATAAGTTCAGCGATTCATCAATACTGACTCGCCATCATCAATGACAATTTTATCTGCTCGTTCGCATCTACACTCACAATACCTTCATGCCCTGGATACATGATGTTCACATCAAGGGTAGTGAGCTTTTTTATGGACCCGATAAGTTTTTGGGCATTCCCGCCTGCGAGATCGGTGCGGCCGAAACTCCCGTCTGGAAAAACCGTATCCCCGGAGAACAGAACCTTTTGGCGCGAGCTATACAGGCAGATGCCACCAGGAGTATGCCCCGGTGTGTGAATGACCTCAAGTTCCCCGAATGTTTCACTGCCAGAAAGAAGGATATCAGGAATAATGGAAGGGGCTCTCACTCCAAATAGCTCAGATGCGCTTCCCCGCGGATTATTAAGAAGTGGCGCATCATCCCTGTGAATGGCGATCTTTGCCCCGAAGGCTTCTGCGACCTGTGCTGCCCCGCCCGAGTGGTCGTAGTGGCAGTGGGTGAGTATTATTGTCTCCAGTTCTCCTTGTTTTATGATCTTTTCAAGCTGGGATATTATCGCGTGCGCGTCCATGCCTACATCTACAAGCGTATGCCTGTCAACAAGGTACGCATTGGCATCATAGGGGGAATTCTTCAATTTTATGACCTGCATGAAAACCAATATAATGCATCATCATTTAAAACTATCACAACGATAATCTTATTAGGTATACATGCCATCTTTGCGAGTCTAAGGGCTCGTGGTCTAGTCGGCTATGACGTCGCTCTCACACAGCGGAGATCCTGAGTTCGAGTCTCAGCGGGCCCATTGAATTTTTTGATATCCAGCATCCTGTTTGATGTTCATCTTAATAAAGGATAATTGAAACTTTCTTCAATTCATCTATTCACGAGTATGTCAGGCATCGTCGTGTCTGAGCGAAAATTATCAATGTACCAATCATAAAAGTCGTATTCTTTTCTCCTGAGCCTCAATGACTGTTTCCCCATATCCACATAACTGAGACAGTTCACCCACATCCTGCAGGGGCATTTCCGTTCTTTGAAGCCATTTTCTATCAGGTTCATGTTTCTTTATCATCCAAATAGACATTATCATTATAATAATCATTTATTATATATAATATATATCTATTTCGGTCACCCCCAAATTCCTCATGATCTTGGATTTCGCATTCGAAGCTGGCAAACGCATGATGATGTGTCAGGATAGACTTATCTATCTGTAGCATATCATACTCGACAGATGGAGATCGAAATAGATTCATTATTCATATTTGTAGGGAAAGCTGTTGTTTTTGGCACCTTAGCTCTGCTTGTTCTTGCGGTTCTGGGTTCTGTGCTGATAGCATATTCCTTCAAGACAGAGAGGTTTATCTTCCCCAATTTCATGCTCTTTTCCATTACAGTCCTTGAAGCCATTGTCAAGGCCATGTTCCGCCTTGTGGGAGTGGATGACGCTATTGTGGATGATGTGGGCATCGCGCTAAAAAACAAGATCTCCATGAAAAAATTCAGGGATACTCCTACCAACAAGCGTTTGATCTTCTTACCGCAGTGCCTGAGAGCGGCTGACTGCCCATCAAAACTTAGCCCGGAAGGAATGAAATGTATTGACTGCGGGCACTGCGAGGTGGGACCTGCAATGAAAAGCGCGGAAAGTATGGGATATAAGGTGTTCATCGTACCTGGCTCAAGCTTTATAAAACGGCTTGTGCGAAAACATAAACCCGGTGCAATACTGGGCGTAGGCTGCATTACTGAAATAAAAGCCGGGCTTGAGATGTGCGAGAAGTTAAACCTCTTCGGAGTCGGGCTTGTGCTTGATAAGGCAGGTTGCGTTTCAACTACGCTTAACTGGGATAATTTCTATGAGTTCATAGAATCTGATGTGACATCTTGATATGAACCGGGTTTTTGGTGAGATCAAAAACAAAACCTTCACCCAAAAACAAAACCTTCATTAACAGGCATCTTGATGTTTAGCACATGAACCAGAAAGGGCTCTCAGAGAAAGACGTGCTGTCCATCCTGGACACCGCAAGTTTAAAAGACGCTACTTATGATCGTGTCCTGAGCGCTATGTGCACAAGACCGCACCCTATTGCTGTAAAAGCCCACATGCAGTTCATTGCCTCCAACCTTGGTGATTTCGGGCTTTTTCCCGGTACAAAGGAGCTTGAGGAAAATGTGATAAGGAGCATAGGGGAGTTGATGGGCGATCCATGTGCTTGCGGCTATATCACTACAGGAGGCACGGAATCCAACATCCAGGCGCTGCGGGCAGCACGGAATATCGCGGGAAGGAGTCATCCCAACATGGTAGTCCCCGCATCAGCTCATTTCTCATTTGATAAGATAGCGGACCTGCTAGGGGTAGAGATCAGGAAGGCGGGTATGGATAGTGTTTTCAGGGCTGACATCGGCTCTGTCGAAGGTCTTATCGATGAAAACACGATAGCGCTTGTCGGTATAGCTGGATCGACCGAGTTCGGGCAGATTGACCCCATGGATAAGCTTGCGAAACTGGCTTTATCACATGACCTTGCTTTGCACGTGGACGCGGCGTTCGGGGGGTTCGTAATACCTTTCCTCGATAAAAAATTCGATTTTGATTTTTCTATAAAGGGCGTTACCTCGATAACCGCTGACCCGCACAAGATGGGTTTATCCACTATCCCCTCAGGAGGACTGCTATTCAGGGACAGTTCCTGCCTGAGTCATCTTGAGGTGGACACACCTTACCTTAGCATCAGGAAACAGCACTCCCTGACTGGTACCCGAAGCGGCGCCGCAGTCGCTTCCACTTATGCTGTGATGACGCACCTGGGAAAAGATGGATACAGGAAGATAGTTGATGGCTGCATGAAAATGACCGCCAGGTTGGTGGATGAAGCGCGGGAAATCGGCGTTTCGCCAGTCATCGATCCTGTGATGAATATAGTTGCGCTTGATGTGCCTGCTCTGGATGAAGTCAGGAAACGACTTCGGGCGAAGGGCTGGTTTACCTCGATAACCCGCTCGCCGCGCGCCATGAGGCTTGTGATAATGCCCCATCTTACAGATGACGCGCTCACGAGATTCATGATAGACCTGAGAGAGTGCCTCAGGGATTGATATCGTAAAACTTTAAGTGCCCTGATTTATAAACGGGATAATTTATCTGCAAAACAATACCCGCAGGGCTCGTGTACCTGCTCATCCTTTGTCCTGGGGTATTTCCTGCACTGTGGAGGTCTTATCTCGTATATCGAACATAAGCCACCATTAGAACCATTGTCATCTGATGTCAGGAAAGGACATTTGAATAAGAATTTACAGCATGCTCCACAATTCCTGCATTCTCCGTTCCTGTTTTTATCTATAGGTGATATTATGCTGGTAGCAAACCTTTTCGTTTTTCCATATAAATGATTCATTTTTTTATTTAAAGAAGCTTTGATATAAACCACCGTTTAAAAATTTATTTACGTATACGTATAGGAAACTATAAACACATATCCATATCTTGCAGTTGAATTTTCGCCGTT
>CBFFLL010000047.1:0-3495 GCA_965642175.1 Candidatus Methanoperedens nitratireducens
AGATGCTCGATGGAAACGATACGGTGGTTGAAATTGGAAACAGCTTCACAGGCACAAGCATCGTCACTTATTAGAGAATACTGGCATACACTATCAAACCTCTTAAGTGAATCATCAGGAGTAAGATGAACTGCTTGCTTGAAACTGCCATCTCGCAACATGAAAGAGTGATCAGGTGTACAAATAATTTTTTCATCTGTATCTAAAGTGACTTTAATGACATCAGCTTTTGTTTTCGTCATCCGTGGATTAATTATGCGTTCAAGCCCTATCGTCCCATCATTTCTAATAGTATAACAAAAATGCTCTTTTCCATTTGCCTGTTCATTAATTATTTCCTTGAAACTGAGCGCACGACCATCTGCTAAGGCAACAAGCGTATCACCCGAAAAACACCCACCCGCACTGTCGCCTTCCACGATATAAATCTCGCTATGCGCCGGGTCTTTCTCAGAGCAGTCAGCCAGTTTACCTGGCAGTGAACTTATTTCAAGCGCATTCTTGCGACGTGTGAGTTCCCGCGCCTTGCGGGCAGCCTCACGAGCTTCTGCTGCTTCAAGAGCTTTTGAAAGAATAATCTTAGAAGCAGCCGGATTTTCTTCGAGGAACTCAGAAAGCCCTTCAGAAACAAGTGTTTCCACTATGCCCTTGATATCGCTGTTGCCCAGCTTCGTCTTCGTCTGCCCCTCGAACTGCGGGTTGGTGAGCTTGATATTGATGATCGCGGTGAGACCTTCTCTCACATCCTCGCCCGATAGCTTTTCTTCTCCTTTCAGAATTTTTTTTGATTTCGCATAATCGTTCGCGACCCTTGTAAGCGCAGCCTTGAATCCGATAAGATGCGTTCCGCCCTCATGGGTGTTAATATTATTAGCAAATGCGTAGATGTTCTCTACATAGCTGTCGTTGTACTGCATTGCGATCTCGACGACGGTCGTATCTTTTTGCTTCTGGAAGTATATGGGCTTTTCATGCAGTACGCTCTTGTTCTTGTTCAGGAACTCCACAAAGGAAACGATTCCACCCTCGTACTGGAAAACCTGTTCTTTCTGGGTGAACTCATCCTTGATCGCGATCTTAATTCCCCTGTTCAGGAAAGCAAGTTCACGAAGCCTTCCTTCTAAGAGATCCATTTCGAATGAAACGGTTTCGAAAATCGTCTTATCAGGCTTGAAGGTGACAGTAGTCCCCGTCCCCTCTACGATTCCTATCTCCACAACTTTGGTAACTGGTTTTCCCTGTTCATACCGCTGCTTATAGAGCTTTCCGTCCCGCCTGACCTCAACCTCAAGCCATTCAGAGAGCGCATTGACTACCGAAACACCAACACCGTGCAGGCCTCCCGATACCTTGTATGCGTTGTTATCGAATTTGCCGCCCGCATGCAGCTTTGTCATGACAACTTCAAGAGCCGACGCATTGTATTTCGGCAGTATCTCAACAGGGATACCTCGCCCGTCATCCACTACCCTTACTGTGCTGTCAGACCTGAGAATGACATCAATGTTCTTACAATATCCAGCCAGGGCTTCATCAATGCTGTTATCAACCACTTCATAAACCAGGTGGTGAAGTCCCTTTGAATCCGTGCTGCCAATGTACATTCCAGGGCGCTTTCGTACCGGCTCAAGACCTTCCAGTACCTGGATCTGCCCTGCGCCGTATTCCTTATTCGCTGTCTCCATATCGCTTTCCTTCGTCCAAATTATTGATTAAACCATTCGATGAGCAAAAATTATTTAACTATATGAATTTTAATTTATTTTCCCATCAATTTTTCTCAAAATCGATTCTGGTACCTTCTATATGTCTTTTCCTTCGAACTCTAATTATCTTCAATACATATATACCTTATTGCTTCAACGCATAACGATTTTAATTTTTATTTAAAAAAATGAAAAATTATATTTTTCAATAAAAAACCGCAAGCGGGGGGTGGTGTAAAAAACATAAATTCGATTAATAATATCAATACGTGTGTATATTGATTAGGTGTGTGTATATTGGTTAGATCTCTTTCACTTGCTGCGCATCCCTTTCACAAATTCTCCGGGCTCGATGCATGCGCCGCCTGCTATAGTCGTCCCGACATTTAACATACTGTTGATACCAGTATGCACGTCGTCCCCCATTATAACACCCAGTTTTCTCCTGCCAGAATCGAACTTCCTTCCCCCAAGTTCCACCAGCACCGTCCTGCCGTCATGCCTTAGATTCGCCACTTTGGTACCAGCGCCGAAATTGCATCGTTCTCCGATTATACTGTCCCCGATATAGCTTAAATGCCCTATGTGGGTATTATTCATTATTATGCTGTTCTTGACCTCAACAGCATTACCTATCCTCACATTGTCCCCTATGCTAGTAGAAGGTCTGATGTAGCAATTCGGACCTATATCACAATTCTTTCCGATGACAACAGGTCCTTCTATATACGCCCCGTTCCGAATGATCGTTCCCTCGCCAGCACTGACGCATCCCTTCAATGTCGCATGAGGTTCTACTTCTCCCCGTATCTCCCACTGCACATCTTCCCCATTCTTAAGCATCATTTCATTAGCTTCAAGCATGTGCCAGGGAAATCCTATGTCCTGCCACTTTTCAAGGGAAACATATCCTGAAGCTTTTCCAGAATTTATCAGGCGCTGTATAGAGTCCGTTATCTCATACTCTCCTCTTGGGGAATGACCTGTTTCTGAAATTGCATCAAATATCGAAGGCTCAAATACATAGATGCCAGCATTTGCAAGGTCGGAGATTGATTTTTTCGGTTTTTCAACGATTTTTTCCACTCTATTACCTTTAACATATAATATCCCATATTCTTCCGGTGACGCAACCTTCTTTGCCGCCAGGACCACCTCCACTTTAGCGTTCAGGATATTTTTAATATCCGGGATGCCTGCAAGCACGTCCCCGTTAGTAACAAGGAATCTTTCACTGATCAAATTTCTTGCCACTGCGATGGCATCCGCGGTTCCATTCTGGCGCTGTTGTTCAATATATTCTATATTTACACCCAGTCTCCCGCCGTTTCCAAAGTGATCTACTATCTTTTCTTTGCGATATCCGGTAACTATCAAAAAATCCTTAATACCCGCTGCCTTAATTGCCACGATTATATGTTCAAGCAGGGGCCTGTTAGCTATCGGAAGCATAACCTTTGGTCTGTTCTCTGTGAGGGGGCCCATCCTCGTCCCCTTTCCGGCCGCAAGAATGACAGCTTTCATGCGATCACTCCTTTTACGATGTCTTTGGCTTTCTCATATAATTCATCGCATCTGTGCTGTGACTCTACAGTTATCCTGATCTTCGGCTCAGTCCCGCTGGGGCGGACAAGTATCCATCCATCATCGAGATCAACTCTTACGCCGTCAAGGGTGTTAATCTCACCAAGCCCTTTTAATTTTTCAGCTATTTTTATCATAGCTTTCTTTTTATCAGTGCACTGGAATGCGTATCTTTTAATAGGATATTCAGGTATTGAACCGAGGA
>CBFFLL010000047.1:3505-16667 GCA_965642175.1 Candidatus Methanoperedens nitratireducens
GGAGTTCGCTGAATTTCCCCTCGTTCTCAACAATTTCGACCAGCCTGGCAGCAGCATAGATGCCGTCAGGACAAAGGGACACCTTTGGGAATATCCACGCTCCCGAAGGTTCGCCTCCGAACTCCCCTTTTATTTTTTTCAGCGTCTCTGCCACATAAACATCCCCAACTTTCGTCCTTGAGATCTTTATGCCCTTGAGCAAGTCATCTACCACTCTCGAAGTGTCCACAGGCACTGCTATGGCTTTTTTTGCTTCCCTGACTGCAAAGAATGCAAGCATTTTATCCCCGCTTACAAACTGCCCTTCATTATCAACAGCCATCATCCTGTCCGCATCACCATCATGGGCTATACCCAGGTCTGCGCCAGCGGCTTTGACCGTGCTTTTAAGCACCCCGAGAGTCTCATCCACCGGCTCAGGCTCTCTTCCAGGAAAGAAGCCGTCAGGCTGTGAATTCAGGGTGATCACTTCGCAGCCCATCTCTCTCAGGACATATGGGGTGATAACAGATGCTGCCCCGCATCCGCAGTCAACAACGACCTTCAGGTCTGAGCTTCCGGTATTTTTCAATATGATCTCGCTGTGGTCTTTGACAGCAGTTCCCATTACTCCAAGACCACCTGTATTCTTCCAGTCCGCGCGTGTGAAATTCTCGTTCTTCAATAGATATTCTATCTCTTCCTGCTGTCCAGTGTTCAGGGACATCCCGTCCTTAAAGACCTTTATCCCGATATATCTGGCAGGGTTATGGGACGCTGTTACCATAATTCCGCATCCGTAGTCCTTCGAGGCAAGAGCAAGCGTAGGTGTCGGAACCATCCCGGTTTTCAGTACTTTACATCCCGCTGAGAGCAAACCGGATATGACTGCATGTTCAATCATTTCACCCGCGATCCTGGGGTCATGACCTATCACCACATCCCGATAAACACTGCCTATGGCAAGACCGAAATCGAGCGCTAACTGCGGGGTGATTTCCGTGTTTGCCACGCCTCTTATTCCGGAAGAGCCGAACTTTGAAAATTCAGATGACTTTGCAGGTTTTGAAGGTATGTCTGGATCATTAGCCATTCTTATTCCACCGTCACGCTTTTGGCAAGATTTCTGGGCTGGTCGATGGGGCAATTTCGCGCTTTTGCGATATAATACGATAGCAATTGCACCACTACTGTTGAGAGAACGGGAGATAATATATCCTCTGTCGTTGGGATGCGAATTACTGCATCAACGTATTTTTCAATTTCGCTATCCTTTTCATCCGCTATGGCAAGGACTGGAGCATCTCTTGCTTTTACTTCCTTGATATTGTTAACCACCTTGTCGTAGGTTAATCCTTTTGTGGCTATTGCTACAACTGGTGTGTTTTTTGTTATCAGGGCAAGTGGGCCGTGCTTCAATTCACCCGCAGCGTAGCCCTCTGCATGGATATAAGAGATCTCTTTTAGCTTCAAGGCTCCCTCAAGTGCGATAGGGTAATTCAATGTGCGCCCGATGAAAAAGAAGTCGCTGGATGAACTGAAGGTCTCTGCAAATTTCTTTATATCCTCTTTATTATTTAGAATACGCGTGATCTGGGCGGGCAGCATTTTCATGGCAACGAGCATGCGTTTCATTTGATCTGAGCTGATCTTGCCTCTGATCTTCCCGAAATAAAGGGCAAGAAGATAAAGCACACCGAGCTGTGATATAAAAGTCTTTGTCGCAGCAACTCCGATCTCAGGTCCTGACCTTGTATATATGACATTTTCTACTTCCCTCGTGACCGTACTGCCCATTACGTTCGTGATCGCAAGCGTCCCACATCCTGAACTTTTTGCCTCACGAAGCGCAGCAAGAGTGTCCGCAGTTTCGCCCGACTGGGTTATTACAATGACCAGGGAGCCCGGGGATGAATGCGAGTATCTGAACTCAGATGCAATTTCAATATCCACATGGACGCCTGCAAGCTGCTCAAAAAGGTATTTCCCAAGGAAACCAGCATTGTGCGAGGTACCACATGCGATGATGCTGATCCTTGATATCTCCTTTATCTGTGACTCCGTGAGGTTCAATCCTTCGAATGAAATATTTCCTTCAAGTTCGGATACTCTTCCTGCGAATGTCTCATGTAGCGCCCGTGGCTGCTCATGGATCTCCTTAATCATAAAATGTTCATACCCGGATTTTTCAGCAGCTTCGAGGTTCCATTCTATAATATTTATCTTTTTTTCAATGGGTCTTTTTCCGGTATCAAAGAAAGAAACACCTTCAGGGTTAATAGAAGCAACTTCTAAGTCATCTAAAAATATAATCTTCCTGGTGTATTTTAAAATAGCGGGTATATCCGAAGCTATAAAATTCTCACCCTCCCCGATCCCTATCACAAGCGGGCTGTCCTTCCTTGCAGCTACAAGTTCAGAACCGCAAATTGCGGCAATGGCGTATGATCCTCTGATGTCCCTGAGTGCAGATATTACTGCATCTATGAGATTATTCTTATAATACTGATTTATAAGATGCGCCAGCGCTTCAGTATCTGTATCCGAAACAAATTCATATCCTGAGTGCAAAAGCTTTTCCTTCAACTCCTGGTAGTTCTCAATGATTCCGTTATGCACCACAGCGATGTTTCCTGAGGTATGAGGGTGTGCGTTCACTTTGTTCGGTCTGCCGTGGGTAGCCCATCGTGTATGCCCAATTCCAACAGTTCCAGATATACTGGGCAGGGTTTTCTCCAGGTCAACGACCCTGCCTTTTTCTTTGTACACTTCGACGACATTTGTATCAAAAACAGCAATCCCTGCCGAGTCATAGCCCCTGTATTCCAGTCTTTTCAGGGAGTCTATAAGTATCGCAGCCGCCTGATTTTTCCCGCTATATCCTACTATTCCGCACATAGTTAAATCACAATGGAGCCTGAATGGATGTCCTTATGAACTGTCGCTCCTGCCTCGATGGTACAGTTATTTGCCACCATCTTCCCGGCTTTTATCAGGACTCGATTACCAATGCTGTTATCGTCCCCGATCACCGTTCCGAGCAGTTCTGCATGATGCAATATACCCTTCATCTCGATCATCAGTTCCCTGCCCACTTCTGTCGAGAAATGAGGGCCTATGTTATTGTTGGCTCCAATTATGGAATTAGATATACGCGACCCACAACCCACGCGCACGTCATTCATGAGTATGCTGTTCTGTATCTCAACAGATGAATTTATTGAGACGTTATCTCCGATCGCAGTTGAGGGCAGGATGACCGTGTTCGGACCGATATCGCAGTTCTTTCCAATAACAACAGGTCCCACGATATAACATCCTCCCCGGATGATGCTGTTTTCTCCTATCGAGACCTCACCTTTGATAGTTGCACCTTTTTCAACTGTACCGGATATCTTATTCTTGCATTTTTCCAGAAACACGGCATTGGCTTTGAGGAAATCCCAGGAATGAACGGCATCCATCCAGAGGGATTTCGATTCAACCATGCTGACTATCTTTCCCTTCATGATCATTTGCTGAATTGTGTCTGTAATTGCATATTCCCCTGCAATGGAAAGGGGAGTACGTTCGATCTCCTCAAAAATATCCATTGTGAATATGTATATTCCGGCATTTATAAAATGGCTTACGACTTCTTTTGGTTTTTCCAGTATTTTTGTAACTTTTCTCCCCTCTGTGATCACAACTCCATAGCCCGTGGTCTGCTCCCTCTCAACAGAAAGCAGTGTTACTGAGCCACTTTTTCCAGCAAGAAGGTCTGCAATTGTACTCCTGTCCACAAGGTTATCCCCGTTAAGCACGAGAAAATCTCCACCCACATATTCCTTTGCCAGCTTCACGGCATGGGCTGTGCCCAGTTGCGCATCCTGGAAGATATAATCAATTTTCACGCCGAACTCCAAACCATTCCCGAAATAATCCATTATCCGCTCCTTCTGGTATCCTACGACCAGTATGACATCTTTGATACCATTTTCAGCTACAGCATTAATAATATGTTCGAGCAAGGGCTTGTTAGCAACTGGCAACATCACCTTTGAACGGGTCAGAGTCAGGGGACGGCACCTGAGACCTTCCCCGGCAGCAAGAATTATTGCTTTCATAATTTGTTTATTATGGTTTGTAAGGTTTATTAGCTTAACGAATCGGGTGGAATTATGGGATTTTAAGCAAATATTAATATATCTTTACTCAAGTTAAAAGAACGAATAACTTATGAGAATTTCAGTAATCGGGACCGGATATGTTGGTACTGTCAGTGGGGCATGCTTTGCAGAACTGGGGCATGAAGTAATATGTGTTGATGTGGACCGCTCAAAGATCGACCAGATAAATGCAGGGGTGGCGCCGATATATGAAGACGGTCTTTCAGAGCTCCTTAAAAAACATGTTGGGGTCAGATTAAGTGCAACCTCTGACTACGAGTTCGCGTTAATGAACTCTGATGTTTCTTTTATTTGCGTGGGCACTCCATCTGATGCTATGGGCAACATCGACCTTGGAATCGTGAAAGCGGCAAGTGCAAGCCTTGGTGAGGCGCTCAAGAAGAAGAAAGGTTATCATGTCGTCGTTGTAAAAAGCACGGTGGTGCCTGAAACGACTGAGAAAGTAGTCCTCCCGATCATAGAAAAACACTCCGGAAAACGGGTGGGGGATTTTGGCATTGCCATGAACCCCGAGTTTTTACGTGAAGGAAAGGCAGTCCATGATTTCATGAACCCTGACAAGATAGTGGTTGGCTCGCTTGATATGAGGGCGGGCGATATTGTAGCATCGCTTTACAGCGGGCTTGAATGCGATGTAACAAGGACGAATCCCCGCACTGCAGAGATGATAAAATATGTAAATAACTCATTTCTTGCCACAAAGATATCCTTCGCGAACGAGGTTGGGAACATCTGCAAGGAACTGGATATAGATACATACGAGGTAATGAACGCAGTAGGCAAAGACTTCAGGATAGGTCCACACTTTCTCAACTCGGGGGCAGGTTTCGGAGGTTCGTGCTTCCCAAAGGACGTGAAAGCGCTTATTGGCAAGGCAAAGGAGATCGGATATGAGCCACATCTTCTTAAATCGGTAATTGAGGTGAACGAAAAGCAGCCGTCCAGGATGGTAGGGTTGCTTAAAAACAGGCTCGGGAATATCAGCGGGAAGAAGATTGCAGTGCTGGGGCTTGCCTTCAAGAACGACACTGACGACATCAGGGAATCACGGTCTATTCCGGTGATAAAGGAGCTGCTCGATAACGGAGCGAAAGTCCTTGCATATGACCCTATGGCGAACGAGAATATGAAAAAGCTCTTTGGCAGCGTCGAATATCACAGTTCCGTTGAAAGTGCACTGCGCGGGGCGGATGCATGTCTTATAATGACGGAATGGGATGAGTTCAGGTCGCTTGATAAGCAGTTTGGCTTTATGAAAAACAGGCTTATCATAGATGGACGGCATATGCTGGCGCCGGGAAAAGATATCGAATATGTGGGACTCTGCTGGTAGTTAAATTTATGAGCATAAAATCAATAATACTTGCAGGAGGCTCAGGGACGCGCCTGTGGCCTCTCAGCCGCGAACAGTATCCCAAGCAGTTTTTAAAATTTGGTAAAACCTCATTGTTCCAGGATACGCTTGAAAGATGTCTAAGTCTGTCAAATATCACAGAGATATTCGTAGTGACAAACGAGTCCCAGAAGTTTTTCGTGTCAGGACAGATAACAGAGTGTGGATACGATATTCCTGTTGAGAATATACTCATAGAGCCGAAAGGAAAAAATACGCTTCCTGCCATCTGCTTTGGTATGCGTGAGATCGAAAAAAGATATGGCAGCTCTGTTGTAGGTGTGTTCCCGTCAGACCATACACTTGATAAAAGCGCCATGAAGGTCATCGAAGGCGTGGGATCGCTTGCTTCTGACAGCCTTGTGACCTTCGGCATAACCCCCGGGTCCCCGCAGACAGGTTTCGGATATATTAAACCAGGTCAGGCGCTCGGAACGGGATACAGGGTACTTGAGTTCAGGGAGAAACCAGAACTTTCCCAGGCCAAAAAATACGTTAAAGAAGGATGTCTCTGGAACAGCGGTATGTTCCTGTTCAAAACAGATTTGTTTTTTTCTGAACTTAAAGCACATGCACCAGATGTTTTTAAAGCATTTGAGGCATCAGACGACATAAATGTTGTCTACGACACCGTCCCTTCTCTATCAATTGATTATGGGATAATGGAAAAATCGACATGTGTGGCTGTTGTCAGGCTTGATGAGAATTGGAGCGACCTCGGGAATTTCGATGCCATGTATGAAGAGCTTGAAAAAGATGGCTCAGGGAATGTTGTGTATGGCTGCGATAATGTTTCCATTGAGTCCACAGATAATCTCATATATTCAAAACCCAAAAAACTTGTTTCGCTGATCGATGTCAAGGGAATGGTCATAGTGGATACGCCGGATGCCCTGCTCGTTTGCCCCAGAAGCAGCAGCCAGAAGGTGAAAGAGCTTGTGTCCGCGCTTAAGAACAAAGAAGATGAGAGGGTCTATCTTCACCAGACCGTGTACAGGCCGTGGGGCTCATATACGATTCTTGAAAGCTCGGAAAGGCATAAAATAAAAAATATTATGGTCATGCCTGAAAAAAGATTGAGCCTCCAGCTTCATCACCACAGGAGCGAGCACTGGGTGGTCGTAAAAGGCATGGCGCTGGTACAGGTAGATGGGAAGGAGTTCTTTTTAAGTCCTGGAGAGAGCACCTTTATTAAAGGTGGCGTGAAGCACAGACTCTCCAATCCAGGAAAGATACCGCTTGAGATAATCGAAGTCCAGCTTGGCGATTCAGTCGCTGAAGATGATATTATTAGATTTGATGATGAATACGGAAGGGTGAAAGAGTGAAAGTCGTCATACCTGCAGCCGGAGCAGGCAAGCGCCTGTTCCCGCATACGTTCACAAAACCAAAGCCCATGGTCTATATCGCAGGAAAGCCCATAATCGGGCATATACTGGACAGGATGAAGGATGTGAAACCAGAAGAGATCATAATGGTCGTCGGGTACAAAAAAGAACAGATCTCTTCGTATGTCGATAAGAACTATTCAGATATTTTCAATATCAAATATGTTGACCAGACTGAACAGCTCGGTCTGGGACATTCCATTTATGTCGCAAGGGATGAGATAGGGGACTCGGAAATAATGATAGCTCTGGGTGATATGATATTCAAGGCAGGGTATTTAGAGTTCTATACTCATTATTTAAATAACGGCGACTGTTCGGGTTCTATCGGCGTGCGTGAAGTGGAAGATCCGAAAAAATACGGTATTGTGGAACTTGAAGGAAAATACATAAAGAGGCTGGAAGAAAAACCCGCGCGCCCAAAATCAAGGCTGGGTATCGCAGGTGTATATTTCATTAAAGAGACAAAGCTCTTCCTCTCAATTCTTGAGGACATGATTAAAAAAGACACGCGTACGCGCGGGGAATACCAGCTCACAGATGCGCTGCAGGAGATGGTGAGCAGGGGACACAGGCTTAAGACATTCCCGGTCTCAAGTTGGTATGATTGCGGGCATCAGGAATCGCTGCTTGAAACGAACCGGGTGCTTCTGGATGAGAAAGAGGATGTCGACCATGTACATGAGATAAAAGATTCGGTCATCATCCCTCCTGTGGCTATTGGGGACAATGTCACGATCATAAATTCAGTGGTTGGACCGCATGCATCCATAGCAAGCGATTCGGTCATCGAGAGCAGTATAATCTCAGACAGTGTGATCGGTTCTCGGTCGCATATTTCAAAGGTCAATCTCCAGAGATCGATCGTGGGGGATGACGCAAGCGTGCATGGGAAACATAATTCCCTTAATATAGGGGATTCATCTTCGATAGAATTCTGAAGGTAAATATGATCTGGTGCATATGAAAAACAGAAAAAGGATCATTCCCGCAATAATTGCACGAACCCAAAAAGAATTAGATGAACATTTAAGAAACGTTAAAGGTTATTCAGAATTAGTTCAACTTGACATCATGGATGGAACTTTTGTTTCAAATAATTCCCTTTATTTCGATTTTGATGTATCAGGGAGAAATATCAGTTTCGAAGCCCATTTAATGATCACAGATCCAATGGGATGGATTGAAAAAAACTGGTGGAAGGTTGATACTATCATCGTTCATTTTGAATCCTGTAAAAACCCTGGGGATATTATAAAGTTTGTAAAAAACAAAGGTAAAAAAATTGGGTTTGCAATCATTCCTGAGACTGCGGTTCATAAAGTAAGACCTTATCTGGATGACATCGACCAATTGTTGATCATGACCGTTAATCCTGGCTTCTACGGAGGTAAATTCCTCCATGAAACCCTTTGTAAAATAAGTGAAGCAAGGAAGATAAAACCAGACCTTGATATCGAGGTTGATGGTGGTGTTGCGCCTGATACGATCACATATATAAATGATTCAGGAGCTAATATGTTCGTCTCGGGATCATATATATTAAAATCAGATGACGTTAAAGAAGCTATCGATTCATTAATAAAGCTGATACAGTAAGATATATGAATAATTGAAAGGTATAATGCTGAAGATGATTAGGAAATTAAAAGATAAAGCAACTGTTATCCGCAGACATGTAATAAAAATGGTACATAGTGCCGGTTCAGGTCATCCGGGTGGTTCCTTATCATGCACAGATATTCTTGTGGTGTTATATTTCCATGTGATGAAACATAATCTGCAAAAAAAAGACGCCGAACGGGATAGGTTCATTTTATCAAAAGGACATGCAGCCCCCGCATTATATGCCACGTTGGCTGAAAGTGGTTATTTCCCAATTAGCAAATTGGAATCGTTGAGGAAGAACGAAGGATACCTTCAGGGGCATCCTGATTCAAGCATACCAGGCGTTGAGGTTTCATCCGGTTCATTGGGACAGGGACTCTCTTGCGGAAATGGAATTGCTCTTGCTGCCAGGTTGGATGATAATCCATCAAGGGTCTTTGTATTGTTGGGTGATGGGGAGTGCGATGAAGGGCAAATATGGGAAGCTGCTATGCTTTCTGCCCATTATAAACTGGATAATTTAGTTGCAATAGTTGACCGGAATGGGCTTCAAATAGACGGGCAAACAGAACAAATAATGTGTCTTGAACCTTTTTCAAAGAAATGGGGATCGTTTGGCTGGCATGTCATTGAAATAGACGGAAATAATATTGAAGAAATTATAAAGGCCTTTAAAGAAACTGAAAATATTATTGGAAAGCCAACCGTGATAATTGCAAATACATTTAAAGGAAAAGGGGTCTCATTTATGGAAGGGAAATGCGCTTTCCACGGCAAAGCCCCGACAGATGAAGAAATGATAAGAGCTATGGAGGAATTGAAATAATGGATAATCTCCTGTCTACAAGAGAAGCATGTGGGCTAACCCTTCTGAATATGGGTCACAAAGAAAAGGATATCGTTGTTCTGGATGCTGACCTTTCGGGTTCTACACAAACAAAAAAATTTGCTGAAAAATTCCCCAACAGGTTCTTTAACGTTGGCTGTGCAGAACAAAATTTGATAGGAACAGCGGCAGGATTAGCTATTGGTGGGAAGACTGCCTTTGCGGGCACATTCGCCATGTTCTTGATGCGCGCCTGGGAACAGATAAGGAACACAGTTGCACATGATAACCTGAATGTAAAATTATTGGGAAGTCATTCCGGTTTAACCGATTCAAAAGATGGCGGTTCTCACCAATGTCTTGAGGATATTGCACTAATGCGCTGTTTGCCGAATATGAGTATATTGAATCCGGTAGATGCTATTGAAGCCGAGAAAATTGTGATCAATGAGGTATATCGAAAAGGTCCTTCATATATCCGGATGAATAGATCAAGTACACCGGCTGTCAATACAGATGATTATGATTTTGAATTCGGTAAAATTGTTGAAATCCGGGAAGGAGAAGACTTAACAATAATTGCAACTGGCACTATGGTATCAGAGGCGATCAAAGCATCGGAAACGCTAAAAAAAGAGAACATTAATGCACGAGTATTAAATGTGCATACGATCAAACCGATAGATAAGAGCAGCATTATCAAATCTGCAAAAGAGACCGGACACATAATAACGATAGAGGAGCACAATATTTATGGTGGCTTAGGCAGCGCTGTTGCCGAGATCATTGTTGAAAATTATCCTGTACCGATGAAGATTATGGGGGTAAATGACCGATTTGGGGAGTCAGGTGATTATTATTACCTTATATCTAAATTCGGGTTGAATGATGTTGAAATAGTAAAAAATGCAAAAAATCATATTGGTAATATAAAATGAAGATCTTTATTGATACAGCAAATATTGAAGAAATTAAGACCGCTAATGAATGGGGAGTTATTGATGGTGTAACTACAAACCCAACGCTTGTCGCAAAAGAGGGAAAGGATTTTAAGTCTATCGTAAATCAGATCCTGAGCATAGTTGATGGTCCCATAAGCATAGAAGTCATAAGTACTGATTCAAAAGGAATGGTTAAAGAAGCGCTTGATATGGCGAAGTGGTCGAAAAATATCGTGATAAAGATACCAATGATCCCTGAGGGATTAAAAGCTGTCAAGATATTAAATGAAAAAGGTATTAAGACCAATGTTACGCTGGTCTTTTCAGTGAACCAGGCAATATTGGCTGCCAAGGCGGGAGCGACTTATGTAAGTCCATTTATTGGAAGACTGGACGATATCGGGCATGATGGCATGCAAATAATAAGAGATATGGTGCAGATATATAAATTATATGATTTCAAAACGGAAATTATCGTAGCGAGCGTCAGGCATCCGTTACATGTCATAGAATCGGCTAAAATTGGGGCACATGTTGCTACTATTCCCTATGGTGTCCTTGAAAAGATGTTTAAGCATCCGTTAACGGATATTGGGCTTGAGAAGTTTTTAAAGGATTGGAAAAAGGTTGTTGAATGTGTTGGCGACAATTAGGGCGGGCGAATCTGAAACTACCGAATTTAAGACTTCACTTGCCGAGTGGAAAGATGTTATTGAGACCATCTCTGCATTCTCGAATAAGAATGGGGGAACAATTTTCATTGGTGTGGGGGATAAATGTGAGATAATTGGAACCGATATCGGTAAAAACACGATCGAAGTCCTGGCAAACCAGATCAAGCAGAATATAGATCCGGTGGTGTACCCCTCAATTCATATTGAAAATATGGATGGAAATAAGGTTATCGTTGTGGATGTTGGCGAGTATGAGCAAAAACCGGTTTTTGCTTTTTCAAGAGCGTTTGTAAGGGTTGGTAAATCAAATCAGAAACTTGGGTCTGATGGGATAAGGAATCTTGCTCTTAATTCGTCAAAGGTTTACTGGGATAGCCGTGCGTGTGCTGGCGCTGGTCTGGAAGATATTGATGAAGCAAAAGTTGAATGGTTTCTGGATGAAAGAAAAAGAACACGAAATGTGGCTAAACCTAAAGATATGGTTTTTGAGGAACTGCTCATCAATATTGGTGCGGTAAAATCACTCAATGGTGATATGAAACCTACAAATGCAGGAATTTTATTTTTTGGTAAAGCCCCGCAGAGATTTTTTGTCAATTCAGGATTAAGAGTTGCTAAATTTAAAGGAACTGATGTAACTCACCCTGTGATTGATAGAATCGATTGCAGAGGAACACTCTGGGAAATAGTAAATATGGCAGAGGAATTTGTAAGGAGAAATGTCAGGTTGCTGAGTTTTAGGGTATCCACAAGTTTTCAGAGGGAAGATAAATTCGAGTATCCTATAGATGCATTGAGGGAGGCAATAATAAATGCACTGATTCACAGAAGTTATACTGAACCGGCGGATGTTAGAATGTTTTTGTTCGATACACATGCGGAGATCATAAATCCCGGTACATTTCCAGAGGGGGTGACACCGAAACACCCCGTACATAAACCTGTAAATCCAATTCTCAGTTCTTTCATGTATGATATCGGTTTCATCGAGAAATACGGCTCAGGCATTAAGTTGATGATGAGGTTGTGCAGAAAGTGGGGGAATAAGGAGCCATTTTATGATTTACATCCATTGGAAACAAAAATTATCTTTGAATCAAGTATTAAAGAAACGACATATATTGAGATTGCAGATATCTCAGATAAACTGAATGAAAGGCAGAAAAAAGCATTATACTCTGCACAGAAAAATGGGTTTATAACACGAAAAGAATATATGGAAATTAATTTTGTATCTAATAAAACAGCATATAATGACTTGAAAGACATGACTGAGAAAGGATTAGTCACTATTGCAGGAAAAGGAAGAGGAGTAAAATATATGATACAGAGTAACGATTAGGGTAACGATTAGGGTAACGATTAGGGTAACGATTAGGAAATTGAAATCTTTAATACATCATTGATACCATGAAAACAATAGTAACTGGCGGCGCTGGCTTCTTAGGTTCTCACCTTTGCGACCTGCTCCTGGAAAAAGGTCATGAAGTCATCTGCATAGATAATCTGGTCACTGGCAATACACGCAATATCGGGCACATTCATTCTGACAGGTTCACATACCTGAAACATGATATCACAAAACCCATATATTTCGGAGATCAGATCGATTACATATTCCATCTAGCAAGTCCTGCAAGCCCGATAGATTATCTGGACCTGCCTATCCAGACTTTAAAGGTTGGAGCGCTCGGAACTTACAACATGCTTGGTCTTGCAAAGGAAAAAAAGGCGCGATTCCTTCTGGCTTCCACGTCTGAAGTTTACGGTGACCCGCTTGTGAATCCTCAGACTGAGGAATACTGGGGTAACGTTAACCCGATAGGACCCCGCGGGGTTTATGATGAGGCAAAGCGCTACGCAGAAGCCATCACTATGGCATACCACAGGTATCATGGAATAGATACGAGGATAGTGAGGATATTTAATAGCATACTTGCTGATGAAATTGTATATTTCTTTAATGATAATGAGCTTCATATCGAAAAAGTGGAAAAGTATTGGGAATCAATAGAAAAATCCGGGGTTTATTCCAGAAAAATTTTAGTTCCAGCGTTTGATGAAAATGGTAAAATAGAATTAAGATTAGCACACGCATTTATAAAGCATCCCTCGTTTGGAAAAGATGCTGCCCTTATTAGAACAAGATATGGAAGAGAAATAAAAGTAACGGGAGACCATAGC
>CBFFLL010000048.1:0-16627 GCA_965642175.1 Candidatus Methanoperedens nitratireducens
TCTTCGGTCTCTTTGACATCCTTTTCAGTTGTCTCGATATCTTCTTCGGTCTCTTCTACATCCTTTTCAGTTGCCTCGATATCTTCTTCAGTCTCTTCGATATCCTCTTCAATTGTCTCGATATCTTCTTCAGTCTCTTCGATATCCTCTTCTATTTTATCTTCAGGATGTTTATCGTCTTTCTTTAATGTTCTTGATTTTGCGTCGCCTTTTACAAGCTTTCTTCTGCCTGTGGCTTTCTTTCTCTTGATTCTAATAATGATCCCTCTATCTTTTCTCTATTCTGTATATCTCAACTTTTATGACCTGTACTTCTTTCGTATGAAACCTGAATGTCCTTTTTATAGGAAAATCAATCGTTTGATAGTCCGTTATGACTGCAGGACTTATGAATTTTTTTATGAATTCCAAGCTTCCGGCGTTGTGTATGGAGTAAACCACTCCGCTTAATTCGAGGGCTTTCCTCAAAAATGGACGGTCGCTCCCTTTCACCTGGGCGCCAAACGGTGGATTCATCACTACTGTATGCGCTTTTCCGCATACGTTGTGTATGCCGCTGCAAACGAACTCGACATTTACGCCAAGTCTTTCTGCGTTTGCTCGTGCGATCTCAAGTGCGTCACTATCATCATCAAAACCTATAACCTTTTCTGCTCCCAGAAGCTTTGCCCCGATAGCAAGGATCCCCCCGCCGCACCCAAGGTCATAGACAATGTCCGTGAGGTCCCCTCTCATGAAAGCAAAATGCAGCAGTTCTGCCGCCACCGTTGCAGGGGTTGAGTACTGCTCTTTAAAGGCGTCAGGGGTTCGAAAGCCTGAAAGCTTCTCCAGAGTCATCTCAAGATGTCTTCTTCTCATATCTTTTTTGCCATAAAATGCAGGGCTGGAAGCATGGCCTCTCCGTATTCTTTGACCTGTTCGAAGTACTGTTTTGCAGGGGTTTTGATGCCCGCGACACCTTCTTCCTGCTCTTTTTTCACAAGGCTGCCAAGGAGGATAAGGTGCGACTTTACGAAATCGGGGGGTATTATTATATTACGTTTTATTGTTTCTACAGTTATATCGCAAAAACCAGAGTCGGAAAGCTCCCTTGTGATATCAGTGAACTCGTGTGCATATATGGCGCCGCTGGCTTTTAAAATCTCATTAAAAAACAGGCTTGAGCGCTGAGCTTCATTCTGCGGCGCCCACAACTGCACCATGAACGAGAAATTCGAGTCTTTCTTTAACACCCTGGCAGCTTCCCTGAATACATATCCTATCATGTCATCTGGTATCAGATCGAAGTAGTGGTATGATACCACGGCATCAAACACTGCATTTTTAAACGGTACAAGAGCAGGTTTTATGACGATAGCATTTGGTAACTGCTTCCTGGCCGTTATCCCTGATAATGATGATGGAAGCTCCTCATAGAGTACCCCTCCGAAATCAAGGATGCGGGCCTCGGGATATATCCTGGAGCGTTCAATGAATTCCTTTCTATCTCCTGCTGCGTAGGGCATAAGAAACCTGTGTTAATATATTTCTTAATTGCTTCTACTTTTTAATCAATGTTCCGCTTTGCCGGCTATTTCACAGCAACTATCTTTACGATGTCCCCGTTCTTCAGTTCATGCTTATCCCCGAGCCTCATCTTGGTGCGGGCGTCCACAGCATAAAGGAACCCTTTGCCGATGTCTGTATGCACCATGAATGCAAGGTCTTTTGGCGTGCTTCCCTTTTTCACAAGGAAAGCATCAGGAAGGATATTCCCTTTCTTGTCGCTGAATTTGTTCTCATCTTCGACCGGAAATACTACCACAAGGTCAAGCAGGTTGAAAACCGCATCATTGATGCATTTCTGTATCCCTGTGCCTCCATTTATCTTCATGAGGGCGCGAAGTTTGGAGAGTGCCGCTTTCTGCGCCTGGGACAGGCTTGCCGATTCCGTAAAATCGTCATCCCCTGGTATATATTTGATCGCCCCGCCCTTATCAGCAAGCCGCAACGCCGCTTCGGCTGCTGCGCTTACAGGCATCGCGCCTGTTTCTTTTAGTTTTTCAATATATTCTTGTGGTGCAACATCTATCTTATTCGCTGCGATAATAAGCGGTTTGCTTAGCGCTCTTAGCATGTCGGAAAGTTCGATTATCTGTTCATCAGTCCATACATGGGGTTTATCCCTTGGCAGTTTCAGCCGGGAAAGCACGGTTTTAACCTGAGCGTCAGTCACTCCTGCGCCTTCAAGCTGTTCTGCAATAGTCTCTTCGATCTTAAGCCCCTCTGCGTTCACCTTGCGCGACAGCCTTTCCCAGTTGCGCTTCAGGATCCCGAAGATCCACATCGTTATCTCATGCTCGAGGAAATTTAGGTCATCAAGAGGGTTATGAGAGCCCACAGGTACTGTGACGCCTTCAATATCTGTCCCTCCTGAAGCGTCTATCACATGAATTATAGCTTTTGCCTGCCTGAGATTGTCAAGAAAGGCATTACCGAGGCCGCGTCCCTTATGCGCGTCTGGCACAAGTCCTGCCACGTCTATCAAGCCTATTGGTACGAACCGTACGCCTTCCCTGCATTGTCCGCAATCAAGTTTCAGTTCCCTGCACGGGCAGACCGTCCTGGCGTAAGCCACTCCGTGATTTGCATCTATTGTTGTAAAAGGATAATTTGCTATCTCGACATTGGCAAGGGTGGCGGCTTTGAAGAACGTGGATTTCCCGCAATTCGGTTTTCCTGCTAGCGCGATTGAAACTGTCATGTTCTTAATAACATTTCTTCTGGACTTAATCCTTACCCATGTTCCAGTTCATCGCGCGAACCCAGAACTTTTTCGGGTTATATTATGTATCTTATTCTCTCAACAGTCCGATCAAGCTCGCGGATGATAGGGTCAAGACTTGCATTTTGTTCTGCCATCACTGAAAGTACCGCCTTTGGTCCTGCAGAAGCGGCAATAAGCTGTCTACCATTAAAATCTATGATCACTCGGTTAAGACTTACATTGTCGAGCTTGTTACCTGCTGTTTCGGCTGCCCTGATCATATCTGCCGCCATCCTTGTCATTTTTTCAGACTCGTCGCTTTCAGATTTACTTATGAGAAAGCCGTCCCTGCCTCCAAGCGCCGTCATTTTAACTCCGTTCACTTTTTTAAGGCCTGTTAAAATACTGCTGTATATTTCGGACATCTTTCCCCTGTTCATAAATTAGCTACTATTAGTTATTAACCTGCACCAATATAATTATTTCTGTTGAAAACTGTCGAAAAATGATATTCAGGAAATGATAGTTGAATAACGATAATAGTTCAACTATAAAAGATAGGTATATATTGATTCAAATAATATCATATTACAGCATGAGCATTGAATTTACCGGAATTAATAAAGACACGGCTGCAGGGGAGTTCAAAAATTTTCTTGAATCATTTCCAGAAGGGACTATATTCAAGATGAATATAAATTCAAAACGCGGCTACATGAGGGTCAAGATAAAGAACGTCAATAAGAGCAAGTTCAAGAAATGGATCGGAAAACTCAGGATACGAAAGTCAAAAGTGCAGTAGATCCAGGGCGATATCACCAAGGGCATACGCGATCAAAGCTATAAGAATGAAGACAATAATTAAATTGATCTTAACATAAACTATTCAAACAAAGCAAACCAAATAACACCGCATGAATAATGAAATAATCATTGCCATAAGCGGCGCCTCAGGTGTGCAGTACGGGATACGCCTACTTGAAACCTTAAAGAGAACAAAAGGGGTCAAGACACATTTAGTCCTGTCAGATTCCGCAAAGCAGCTCATCGGAATAGAGACAGATCATTCAGTAAAGGACGTAGAGGAACTTGCCGACCATGTTTATAAGGATGATGATTTCACCGCTCCGATAGCGAGCGGCTCACACCGGTCAAGGGGTATGATAGTGGCTCCGTGCAGCATGAAGTCGCTTGCTTCTATTGCAATGGGGATGTCAGATACATTGCTCTCAAGGGCAGCAGATGTCTGCCTGAAAGAAAAACGCCCCCTTGTTCTAATGGTTCGAGAGACTCCTCTTAATCTGATACATATCGAGAACATGGAAAGAGCCGCCAGGGCAGGCGCATCCATTCTTCCCGCTTCTCCTGCATTCTATCCAAAACCTGAGTCTATTGATGACATGATAAATTTTATGGCTGGACGCGCTCTTGACCTTCTAGGTATAGAGCATAACCTCTACAAGCGGTGGCGTGAATGAGTTTGAGGGGATTTTTAGATAAGCTCAGGGCGGAAGGTAAACTGAAGGAAGTTAATAAGCCCCTCTCGCCCGTATATGAAGTAAGTGCCGCTGTCGGAAAAGAGCCAACTCTTTTTACGAACGTGAACGGCGGGAAAGTAGTCATGAACGTCCTTGGTTCAAGGGAATTGATGGCAGATGCACTGGGGGTTTCGCCTGATATGATAATCCAGACCCTTTCTTCAAGCCCGCCTGAAGGTATTGTCAGGATCGTAAAAGATTCACCCACAAAAGAAGTATGTGAAAAACCAGACCTGTCAACGCTTCCCATACTTACGCATTATGAAGGAGACGGCGCCCCGTATATTACCGCAGGCGTTGTTGTGTCTGAATATGAAGGATTGATGAACGCATCCATACACAGGCTCATGGTGATAGGAAAGGACAGGCTTGCGGCGCGGCTTGTTGAGTTCAGGCATACCTACAATCTTCATAAGAAAGCCGCCGAAAAAGGAGAGCCTCTACCTATCGCTATCGTTATCGGAATAGACCCTGTGACGCTGTTCGCAATATCGACCCGCGTGCCTGAAGGGCAGGAGTATAGCTATGCAGCAGCGCTAAAAGGAGAACCGCTTGAGGTATTCGAATGCGGGAACGGTATCAAAGTGCCGCATGCGGAGTTCGTGCTTGAGGGGTATATCCATCCCACTGAGCTTGTGGATGAGGGACCTTTCGTTGACATCAGCGGCACGTATGACCTTGTAAGACAACAGCCAGTCATACATATCACGAAGATCATGCACAGGAGCGACCCGATATATCATGCGCTCATGCCTGCTGCGAATGAACATAATATCATGATGGGAGTACCCTACGAACCCCTGATATTCAGGGAAGTTAAGAAAGTAGCCGATGTCAGGAACGTTGTGATGACGCCGGGAGGATGCTGGTATTTCCATGCCGTGGTGCAGATACATAAGAACAGCGATGAAGAGGGAAAGAAGGCTATTGACGCTACTTTTGCAGCGCATAAGAGCCTGAAGCACGTCGTGATAGTGGATGATGATATCAATATTTTCGATCCGAACGACATTGAGTTCGCGATAGCCACGCGCGTTAAAGGTGATGAGGACATTTACATTTACCCTAACGTCAGGGGGAGCACACTTGATCCGCGTTCTGAGAATGGGATAGGGACAAAGGTTGGTGTGGATGCTACGATGGATTTGAGCAAGAAGTGGAAGTTCGAGAGGGTGAAGCGACCGGAGAGGACATTATGATTGAACAGGACTTGAAAGGTGGATAATAAATATGCCTATGGTTCCGTTTTTTACGAAACTCCCCGAAATCGCAGCAGTGGAAACAAGGGAACTTATTATTTTGAATAATCCCAAAATACCCGGAGGAGCTTACGGGCTCTGGGAGTCTTATTGTGACGAACTGGATTGTGATTGCAGGCGTGTTTTTATTAATGTTGTTCCTGTGGATTCGCCGGAGGATATCCTTGCGACGATCAGCTATGGCTGGGAAACTCCTAAGTTCTATAAAAAATGGATGGGGACGGTGAATCAGGAGTTTATGGAGATGATGACGCATCCATTTCTTGAAGAGGAAGTAAATAGAGAAAGCACGGTAGTAAAGCGAATAAAGATCGGCAGAAACGAATCTTATCCATGCGGCAGCGGCAAAAAATATAAAAAATGCTGTGGCGGCACGAAATAATTGAAAGATAAAAGAACACCATTGAATGCACTGGATATGATAGAGATGTATCAGAAAGGTAGAATCTCTTTGAGCAGAGCAGAAGAAAAAAAGTAAAAAAAAACTTGTGTTATAGATTCAAATTTGTCTGTTTTAATCGGAAATACTGGCGACAGATGCCCTGGTAAGGGCTGCTTCTACCGGTAGAGCTATAGTGATATCTCTTAGGTTCTTTAGGGGAATCTTTTTTGATGCCTCCAGGATCTCAATGGAAATTACTTTGCCGTCTTTAGTATAATCTACGATTATTCCATCGGCGATCTCATTGCTTATGCTATATTTTCCAGACTGGAATTTTATATTCATAGCATCCACTTCTGGATCATATGATATCTTCATTTTTCCTCCATATATCTTTCCGGGTGTGCATAATAAACCGTTATTACGACATATCTTTTCTTTTCAACTCTATATACTATTCTCAGGAGCCTATCTCTAATAAGCTTATGTGCTATTCTGGTTCCTACTCTGCTATTTATAATAGTGTCAGGATGCTTTAGGGCGTTCTCGATGATTCTCTTTGAGATTTTTCTCTCATCGATTTTTTCCTGAGCATGATTGGAATAAATAACTTCCATGAGATTTCATGTTTATTATGCTGCATACTTTAATAATTTTCCATTTTAGCGTAATAATGATTTACAGGGGAGTTGGATTTTTAAGAGAATATATTAAAAGGTATTCACATTAATTGAGATAGTTATAATGTCCAGAACCAGTAAGTCTGATAAAAAGCCCATCGAGCAATACGACCACAAGGGAAAGGAGCGATGCAACAACCCTCCAGTCGGTCTTGTAACCCCTGAAACCGACAGCGACAGCGGCAAAAAGACCTACGCATACGACCCCCACCTCGACCCTGCGCTCGTCTGGGCAGGCAAGGCTGAACACACATCCTTCGAAATCCCCACCGTCTCCCTGCACGTCCACGAGCGCATCGACCCGCGCACCATCATCGAAGCCGTCCGAAAGCGCAACGGCACGCAAAAGCAGATGTCGCTTTTTGAATACTCCGGAGAGAACCCGCCCCTGCGGGAAGCCATAGAATTTTACAAACATAAACACAACTGGTCAAACCGCATGATAGCGGGCGATTCGCTTCTTGTGATGAATTCGCTGCTTGAGAAGCAGCGCCTCATGACAGCAGCGTTTGATTATTATGAACTGGCGCATCCCGATGAGGGCGTCGGAAGCGGATTCAAATATAAGACTGTGCCGCATATCATGCTAAAAAGCATTGCCAACAACGAGCCGTCTGGACAGGAGACGCTGTACGACCAGCCGTTCGAGGATAATAAAAAGGCGCGGGTGAGCGGACCCTTCACGGTTGAGGCTGTGCCTGCGCCTGTGGTGAAGCCGCTCTCCGAAATAAAGGCAGAAATGCCCGCCGACGAGTCGGTTGCGCGCTCCGGTGAGACGCTGCGGCAGAGCGAGTGGCGCGCGGAGCTGTTGAAATGCGGCATCAGGGGGAAGAACAGGCGTATCGCAGTGAAGATAGTGGATGACCGGGGAATTGAGAGTTTGAAGATAGTCGAGGTGAAGTGATGCAGGTCAACTTACCACCGCAAATGGCGCAAAGCACAGCCATACCAGTTACCATGTATGAAAAGGCAGCAGCATCACGATTTAGAACGCGGATGACGCGGATCGCGCGGATTTTCACGGATCCGTTCGTGTCAGCGTCATCCGTACAATCCGTGTTCCATCGTTCATCTGCGTTCATCACTGCCGAAACCCTGCGGGTTCTCGACTCCGCGCACACGTATGCCCTGCGGGGCATACGTGGACACGCCCTCCAGAGGCGTAACTCTGGGCGCTTTCATCTGCGGCTAATATTCGTTTCATTGAGCGATAGAATCCAGGAAATTCAATTAAAACTATTTCCCATAATTAATGAAAATGGTTTTGTGCCTGTGCCGAGCGGGATTTTAAGGAGAAGGGTGTGAGAAAAGACATGAAAATGCGAGATATAATTAATACTGATATAATCAATGCTGGCGAAACCGTCTTGGTAGTATTCACTCGTGGAAACTATTTTACGTATGAACAGGATGGAAACGGGTCAACTGGAAATTGGAAAATTAATAAGAATAGAGAAATAGACAAAATAATAATTTATAAGCGTATGACACATGATCATAACCAGATATATGTTGGAATAAAAAGTGATATTATTGATTAGTTTATATACGGGAGGGATCCGTGCGCATCCGCGTCATCCGTGTTCTATCGTTGGGAGTCTGCAATGATCAGCAATCAAGTCCTTGACGAAGCCGCGCGCCGCATCGTAGAAAAATTCCATCCTGAGATGATCATCCTTTTCGGTTCGCAGGCGCGTGGAACAGCCGACAGCCACAGCGATGTTGATATTCTGGTAATCTCCGCTATAAAAGAAAAGCGCAGGAAATTAATGGTCGATATGAGAAGCGTACTCGATGAACTGGAATACGCATTTGATGTAATAATACTGACCAGAGAAGAGTTTGAGCGCGATAGCAAGATACCTGGCACTATCGGACGATATGCATCAAGGGAAGGTAAGGTCATTTATGAGCATTCCTGATAAGGATCATATAAACAGAGTATTACTCTGGATGAGCTACGCAGATGAGGATTCGGTTCTTGCGAATTATGCCCTGAAAATGCCAGGTATCCGCTCATACAGGCTAATTGCATTTCATGCGCAGCAATGTGCTGAAATATATTTAAAGGCATATCTTGTTTATCATGATATTGATTTTCCATACACCTATGATATAAGAAAATATTTAAAATTATGTGGAAATGCTATATGGATTGAAAAAATAAAAAATGCCGAAGAGTTAACACCCTTTGCGGTTATAACACGATATCCTATGCTGGATGAAAAAGTAAGTGAGAATGAGGCAGTTGAAGCTGTAAATCTGGCTTCCAGAGTTAGACAGGTTGTTAGAAGTACACTTGCTGAGGAAGGTATGAATATCGAGGAGGATACTCCACAGTGAAATCCACCATCGATCGCCTCATAATCAACTCACCCTATGAAGAACCCGCTCATTACTGGAGTTATGACCGTGAAACCCGCTTTTTCACCCTGAAAGAAGGCAGGCGTCCTGCCGGATACGTTATAGCATCTGAAAGCTCTAAGGCGTTCTATGACCTAATTGAAAAAACGGGTGAGGCATAACATGTACCTCACACCTCTTGAAGAAAAAATATTCAACGGCGAGCGCGGCGCCACATACCAGAAAGCTATCGAGATTCTCGTCGCCCTCGGCGACATCTATGATGCTGACAGGCTCATCCCCATAAAGAGCGCCCAGATAGCAGGCGTCTCGTATAAGACAATCGGCGACGCCGGGCTTGAATGGATATCAGACCTGAAAGGAAAGGTGGCAGTACCGTCTATTCTCAATCCCGCAGGGATGGACAGGGAATGCTGGGAAGAGATGGGAATATCCAGGGATTTTGCAGACAAGCAGGAAAAGATTCTGAGTGCGTATGAAGCCCTCGGTGTGAAGTTAGAGTGCTCATGCACGCCATACAATATTTATGATGACCTTGCCTCCTTCGGCGACCACGTTGCATGGAGTGAATCGTCTGCCATCTCGTATGCCAATTCCGTTATCGGGGCGCGCACTAACAGGGAAGGGGGGCCGGGCGCGCTTTCTGCCGCGCTCATAGGAAAGACAGCGAACTATGGTTTTCATCTTGATGAGAACAGGAAGCCGGATTTTTTGATAGAAGTCGAGGCAGTGCTTCATGATTCTGATTACGGTGCGTTGGGTTATATCGCCGGTGAGATGGTTGGAGATAAAGTTCCATTTTTCAGGCTGAAATCAAAACCCTCAAAGGATGAAATGAGATCACTCGGCGCTGCGATGGCAGCCTCAGGCGCAGTGGCTCTGTACCACGTTGAAGGTGTAACGCCTGAAGCAGACAGATATGAAGCGCCGCGGGATGCCATCACGATCGAGGAAAAGAAGATAAAGGATGTTTATAAATCTGGCACGGGAACAGGGTCAGGTGAACCAGACCTGATCGCCTTTGGATGCCCGCACAGCAGCGTGGATGAACTTGCGCGGCTGGCGCGGCTTCTCGAAGGAAAAAAAGTGAAAAAGGAAGTATGGGTATGTACATCGCGCGCAATAAAGGACAGGAATCCTGAACTCATAGAGCGAATCCAGCGAAGCGGCGCAAAGGTGTTCTGCGATACCTGTATGGTCGTATCCCCGGCGAGTGAGAGGTTCAAATGCATGATGGTGAACTCCGGGAAAGCGCACAAGTACGTGCCGAACCTGTGCGGGATTAAAAGTGTAATGGCGCCCACGGAGAAGTGCATAGAAGAGGCGCTGAAGGATTAAATCCCGATCATATCCTTCAACCCGTGCCCGGTCGCAACAGCCACCACAGTTCCTGAGAGCTTCTTTTTAATAATTCCTGCATAAGCCACCGCGCCGCTTGGCTCCACAAATATCCCGTTCGCTGCAAGAATATCCCGCGCAGACAGCGCTTCCTTATCGCTCACACGCACAGCTTCACCGCCGGAATCCCTTATTGCACGTAGAGCTGCGAGCCCGTCTATGGGGTCGCCGCATGCGATAGCCGTAGCCACGGTCTTAGGGTCCTTAACGGGGATTATCTCGCCAAGTTCGTTCTCCCAGGCGTGCACCACAGGGTCACAATTCTCGACCTGCACACCTATTATTCGGGGTACCCTGTCTGTGATCCCCACAAGCGTAAGCTCCCTGAATGCCTCAAAGATACTCCATATAAGCGTGCCGTTGCCAACAGGAACTACCACATGATCGGGCACATGCCAGTACAACTGGTCTGCTATCTCAAAACCTACGGTCTTTGTCCCCTCGCTGCGCCATGGATAGTCGCCTGTCAGGAACGAATCTGTATTGGAGACCACGTAGTCTTCTGCGTTCTTTATCGCAACAGAGTAGTCCCCGGAAACCCCGATCGTTTTTGCGCCGTATGCTTTTATTTGCTTAAGCTTCTCTTTTCCCACGATATCAGGAACGAACACAGTGCACTCAAGCCCTGCGTAGGCTGCATACGCTGCCACTGACGCTCCCATGTTGCCCGTGGAAGCCAGGGCCACCTTGCGTTTACCAAATTCAAGCGCCTTTGTTATCTCAAGTGAGGATCCCCTGTCCTTGAAAGAACCCGTGGGGTTTGACGCCTCGTATTTTATGAGAAGTCTCCCTTTTTTCCAGAGCCTGCTGTTCTCAAGCAGGGGCGTTCCACCCTCGCCCAGCGTGATAATCTTTGAAAGGTCCTTAACTGGCATGAAAGCCCAGTACTTCCAGTGCGCCGGCTTATCGCGCATAAAATCATCGCGCAGGATGACCTTCTTGATGGAATTGTAATCGTATTCAGCATCAAGCGCAGAACCGCATTTCCTGCATCTGGGGATAGGAAGTTTTTCTATTTCTCCGGGCTTATACTGCCTGGAGCAGCGGAAGCACCTGAAATATGTGACGTAGACCATGATGGATTATTTGCAGGCTTTTGATAAATATTATTCGCAAGAATGAAAAAATGAGGTTATCTTTATTTGTTTATATGCTGATGTTATGACAAGAGCGCCTTCTACCAATGAAAGACACAAAACATTTTGAGATCGAACAGAACGTAATCTTCTGGTGTAATAAATGCAATCTCCCTCTGCTTGATGAAGAATGCGGCATCTGCCATGAAAAGGGGGCTCGAATAGCGCTCACACAGCCCGGAGACGTTCGTTTCTCTTCCACTCACGAAGATGGCATTATCAACGAACTTATCATGCGTTCATCTGGCGCAAATCCACTTTCAGGAAAGCTTATCCTGCTGAACAAAATTCCGGGCGAGGATAAGACAGATGAGATAATAGTTGACGGTCTTCACTTCGGGGTTTTGAGATTTGACATGCTGGAGATGGCTTTCAAGCTTGACCTGATGATAGAAGGCGCCATGGCGCTCATAGATTCAGGGATCAGGAAAAGGTTCGTTGAAATATCATCAAGAGGAGGACATCTCAGCGGAAAAAACATTGATGGAAGTGAAATTCTTGAGTGTTCAGAAGATATCGAAAAAGGGGATACTGTACTTGTGATCGCAAGAAACCTTCGCGGCTTTGGTATGTCATACAGGACAAGCAGCGAGTTGAAAAGCCGGGGGCAATCCATAAAGGTTAAGAAAATTGATAATGGAAAAGCGGTTTTTCTATCCAGGAACCCTTCAAAGGATGAAGTTATCCGCGCAAATGCGCCGCACATGAAAAGGCTTGTAAATGATGCTGTGAACACCATCCGCGGCATAGCAAACCAGAAGGAGTTCAGGGATTCCCCGGTCTATGTTTCATTCAGCGGGGGGAAGGACAGTCTCACCACGCTTGACCTGACAAGGAGCGCAGTAAAGAAGCCCATTAAGGTGTTCTTCGCAAATACTGGCCTGGAATTTCCAGAGACCGTGGAATTTGCCAGAGAGTTCTGCAGGAAGAACAACATCGAACTTATCGAAGTCGAGGCAGGGGGGGCTTTCTGGGAGAACCTGCCCAGTTTGGGCCCTCCTGCAAAGGATTTCAGGTGGTGCTGCAAAGTATGTAAGCTTGCGCCAATAAACTCTGTCATGGAGGAATGCACGCGCGGGGGGCGAAAGTGCCTCACGATCGACGGAAAGAGAAGATATGAATCCTTCGCGCGCTCGCGTATAGCGCCCAAGGAAGAGAACCCCTTTATTCCGGGACAGGTCAGCGTGTTCCCCATACGCGACTGGCGCGCCATCGAGGTATGGCTGTATATTTTCTACCGCAGGCTCAAGTACAATCCCCTGTATGACATGGGTTTTGAGCGCGTGGGCTGCTGGCTCTGCCCTTCGGAACTAAGCGCTGAATTCTACAGGTTCAAAGAACTGCATCCTGAACTGTTCACGCGCTGGAATGAGTACCTGCTGGGCTGGGCAAAAGATCACGGGCTTTCGGAAAAGTTCATCGACCACGGCTTCTGGCGCTGGAAGAGCCTGCCGCCGAAGATGATGCGCCTGGCAGAAGAACTTGGGATAAATACCACAGCGAAAGGAGGGGAAGAAGAGTTCAGCATCGCGGTGACAGGCGGTGTCTCACCCTGCAAGACCGGAGGTTACACGATGGAGGGCAGAGTCGCAGGGATTCTGCCTGAAGAAGCTCGCAATATCGCAAATATGCTGGGGGATAATGTGTTCTCTGAAGACCTCGGCGTTCTTTTGATAAGAAAGGATAGCTCAAGCGTCAAGATATTCTCATCCGGACATATCTCGGTGAATGCAGGAAGTCGGGAAGATGCCCTGTCACTTTTTGAGAGCACGGCAAAACAGTTGATACGGGTGAAAAAATGCACCAGATGCGGGGTTTGCCTGAAAGTATGCCCTGCTGGAGCCATAACTCTTGAGCCGCATCTTTTGATCGGGAAGGAATGCACACGATGCGGGAAATGTGTTGAAGGATGTGTTGTGGTGAAGTATTTCGACAGGCTGCTGCCAAAATTTAATAAGCTATAAAGTGCTAATTTGTTAGTGTTGAGGCTAAAGGAATACTTATGACAGAAGAATTTGAAGGGGACACCAGAAAAAAAATTGCTTTATTGATAGATGGGGACAATGCACAACCAGGTCTAATTGAAAAAATGTTGGCTGAGAGTGGCAAATACGGTCAAATTACAATAAGACGCATCTATGGAGATTGGACTACATCAAATATGAACGGATGGAAGGATGCAATTAGCAATGTTGCATTCCAACCAATTCAACAATTTAGAAATACTGTAGGTAAGAATGCAACTGATAGCGCTATGATAATAGATGCTATGGATATTCTTCATAGCGGTTGGGTAGATGGTTTCTGTATTGTTTCAAGTGATAGCGATTATACTCGACTTGCGACAAGAATCCGGGAGAAAGGTATTTTTGTAATGGGGATAGGTCAACAGAAAACCCCTAAGGCATTCGTAAAAGCGTGTGATATTTTTATTTACACAGAAAATTTGACCCCCATAGAATCAATTATGAAAGAAAAGACAACATCCTTGATTATGGCAACAAAGGATGAGAAAACAAAGAAGTTAGATCTTCCTTTACTGAAAGAAGCATTTGAAATGGCTGTAAGAGAGGATGGATGGTCTCATTTAGCAGATTTTGGGAGTCGTTTACTTCAATTAGATCCTGGTTTTGACCCGCGCACATATGGTTATAAACAATTGTCACAGCTAATTAAAGCATATCCAAACATTTTTGAAATTAAATCAAACCAGGTTAAAAAAGGACCTACAATTTTATATGTAAAATTGAAAGAGTAGGTATCGATTAAAAGGCTCATTTTCTGCCGTACAGGTTCCGGTCTAGGTCATCAGATGAGTATGCGTCTCCAAAACCAACACATTTAATAACCATATAAAGCATTTCACATCTGTTTTATAGACAGGGATCACAATGAAAGATTATATCATAAAAGACATAAAACTTGCAGAAGAAGGAAAACAGCGGATCGAATGGGCGCGCAGGCACATGCCTGTCCTTCAGAAAATAAAAGAACAATTCGAGAAGGAAAAACCCCTGAAGGGCGTCAATGTTGTGGCATGTCTTCATGTCACGGTCGAAACTGCCAATCTTATCTATACCATGAAAGCAGGAGGCGCGAATATCGCCCTCGCGGCCTCAAATCCCTTGAGCACACAGGACGATGTGGCTGCCGCGCTTGCTTCAGAAGGTATAAAGACCTATGCCATAAAAGGCGAGAACGAGAAGCAGTACTACGAATGCCTTGAAGAAGCGCTCAAGATAAAACCGCATATCACCCTTGACGACGGCGCAGACACGATAGCGCTTGTCCACTCAAAACACAAGGAACTCATGAAAGATATCCTGGGCGGGTGCGAGGAGACCACAACAGGCGTAATAAGGCTTCGCGCAATGGCAGCAGAAGGCGCTCTTAAGTATCCTGTGGTTGCAGTGAACGATGCAGAAACAAAGATGATGTTTGATAACCGCTACGGAACAGGGCAGAGCACCTTGCACGGCATATTGAACGCCACGAACGTCCTGTTCGCAGGAAAGACAGTCGTCGTTGCAGGTTACGGCTGGTGCGGGCGCGGTGTGGCATCACGGGCGCGCGGGCTTGGAGGCAACGTTGTTGTTGTTGAGGTCGAGCCGCGAAAAGCACTTGAAGCTGTCATGGACGGTTTCAGGGTAATGCCAATGAGAGAAGCTGCAAAGGTGGGCGACCTGTTCATTACAGTGACAGGCGACATCTCCGTAATTCGTGAAGAGCATTTCAAGGTAATGAAAGACCAGGCAATAGTATGCAATTCCGGGCACTTCAACGTAGAGATAGATATCGCCTCACTTACCAAAATGTCAACAAAGGTCAGCCAGATAAAGAACGACGTGCAGGAGTACGTCATGAAAGACGGGCGCAGAATTTATCTGCTTGCAGAAGGCAGGCTCGTGAACCTTGCCAGTGCCTTTGGCCACCCGCCAGAGGTCATGGACATGAGCTTTGCAAACCAGGCTCTTGCTGTAAAGTACATAGCAGAAAATGGGAAGACGCTTGAGAACCAGGTTTACAGGGTTCCGGCTGATATCGACAGCAGGGTAGCCAGACTCAAGCTTGAATCCATGGGCATAGAGATAGAGACGCTTACAAAAGAGCAGGAGAAGTACCTGAATTCCTGGGAAATGGGAACATAATGCAGCTTCAAGTCAACTCAGTTGAAAGTTATTTAACAGGGTTGTATGGAAAGGCAAAAGTAACAGGCATCAGCGAACTTGGAGGTATGCCTGTCGAGGTAGAGGAAGGCATCAAGGGATTCGGATACGGCAAGCCCTACCTGATTGATTTTGAAGCAGGCGGGAAAAAACTATCCGTCGTGCTCTCATCAATGCGAGTGCAGAAAGGCTTCGGACACGACCATTTCTCTGACAGGGCGCAGATACTGATATGGCAGAACTCGGTGTTCAATAACCTGCCCGGACATGTGAAGTCGCTGGACGTTGGTTATTTTACCCCGAAAGGCGAGATTTTTTCAGCAGGAAAGGCTGACGAATATTTTATTTTAATGGAAAAGATCGAGGGAAAAGAGTACTTCCTCGACCTTGAGAGGATAAAAAAGGATGGTAAACTCACGTCCCTTGATATCGAACGGACGGACGCGCTCTCTACTTATCTTGCTGAGATACACGCAAACAGGCATGATGATCGCGAACTGTACCTTCGAAAGCTCAGGGATATCGTGGGGCACGGGGAATGCATTATGGGATTGACCGACAGCTACCCTGACGATCTTGATTTCGTAAGCTGGGACGACCTTTGCGAGATAGAGAAGAAATGCGTAGACTGGCGATATCAGATAAAAGGACGCACTCACCGACTGTGCATGACCCACGGCGATTTCCATCCATGGAACATCATGTTCCGTGAGGGTGCGGATTTCACGGTGCTTGACCGCAGCCGCGGCGAATGGGGCGAGGCAGCAGATGACGTTTCATCCATAACGATGAATTATCTGTTCTACTCATTGCAGAAATATGGGGAGCTTGCAGGACCGTTCCAGGAGATGTATGAACTCTTCTTTGATAACTACCTTGAAAGGACTGGCGACAGGGAACTTTTGGAAGTGATACAACCTTTCTATGTGTTCCGGAGCCTTGTGGTTGCAAGCCCGAT
>CBFFLL010000049.1:0-2936 GCA_965642175.1 Candidatus Methanoperedens nitratireducens
GATATCCCGTTCTATAAGCCGGACCTGCATATCGTTATTGCAGATCCTCACAGGGCAGGTCATGAAATGACCTATTACCCGGGTAATGTGAACGTGCGCCTTGCTGATGTTGTTGTAGTGAACAAAGTGGACTCTGCCAGAACGGAGGATGTGGAACTGGTTATTAAGAACGTCAGGTCAGTTAATAATAAAGCAATGATCCTGAAAGCCAAATCTGTGATAACTGTAGACAGACCTGAACTGATAAAAGGAAAGCGCGTCCTTGCTGTCGAGGACGGGCCGACGCTCACCCACGGGGGGATGGCTTTCGGCGCCGGCGTCATTGCAGCCAGGAAATTCGGGGCAAAAGAGGTTGTCGACCCGCGCCCCCATGCTGTTGGTTCTATTTTGAAGGTCTATGAGGATTTCGATCACCTTGGCGCCGTGCTTCCCGCCATGGGCTACACATCTACCCAGATGAAAGAACTGGAGGAAACCATTAACGCTGCAGATTGCGATTCTGTTATCGCGGGTACGCCAATCGACCTGGGTGGTCTGCTACACCTCAACAAACCTGTTGTTAGAACAAGATACAGGATCGAGGAAGTGGATATTAAGCTGGAAGATGTGATAGGGGACTGGCTTGGGAAGAAAAAACAATAAAAATCTCAATCCCCCAGCCTGTTGATCTCACACCTCAACCCTACACTTCTACATTTTTTAATAATGCTCTCAAAAACATCTTCATAATACTCCCCACCACCCCGAAATATCCTCTCATACTCATTAACCAGTTCAGGTCTGAACTCATGAATAAATCCCCTGGTCTTTTCCCACACACCTTCCTTCAACCTGAGCCTGTCCACAAGCACGTAATCGGGCATAACCCTTGCGACAGCATCCACCAGCGCATCGACATCGGTGATATGCGGCATCAATGGACCCAGGAATACCCATGTTTTGATCCCGTTCTTGCGAAGCTCGGCAAGCGCGCGCAGCCTCTCATCAACACTTGAGGAGCCGGGTTCCATTTTCCCCCTCACCCTGTCATCAAGCGCGGTGAGCGTTATGCCAACTTCGATATTTGAGAAACCTTTCAGCAGGTCAATATCGTGCAGCACAAGCGAGGATTTCGTCTGGATGCACACAGGGAGATCATGCATCAGCAGCACCTCAAGACATCTCCGGGTTATCTTATATTTTTTCTCCGCAGGCTGGTACGGGTCTGTAACAGTTCCGAGCCCCACAACGCCTTTTTTCTTCAAACGCAGTTCTTTTGACAATATGCGCGGAAGGTTTATTTTTACCTCCACAAGCTCGCCCCATTTTCCTTTATCCCGGTGAAGGACTGCGGGCGCATAACAGTAAACGCAGGCGTGGGCGCAGCCTCTGTAAGGATTAAGGGCATGATCCAGACCCGGAAGCTGCGAAGGGGACAGGGCGGTTTTAACTTTTATTTCTTTAATCATATTATGCAAAGATAAGGTCAAAACATTCAGTTCTGAACTATAATAGTGAAAGTTAATAAAAGCATTCAGTAGAAAAAGCATATATGTGAACAGTTACTATCCATAATCGAAGGGAGTAATTGAATGAAAGAATATGATCTTATAGTGATAGGCACCGGCTCAGGAATGAACTATGTTTCCTCAATTAAAGAGAGATTTCCTGAGTTTAAGATCGCAGTGATCGATAAAGATGATCCGGGTGGGATATGCCTCACAAGAGGATGCATTCCTTCCAAACTTCTCCTATATCCTGCAGAACTTTTGCGAACAATTGAGACAGCGGGGAAGTTCGGGATAGATGTTCAAATAAGGAACATTGATTTCAAAAGTATAATGAAAAGGATGGATACAAAGATCTCCCATGATATCAGCATGATACGAAAAGGGCTCTCAAACAATCCTGATTTTGACTATTATAATGATGTCGCGGAGTTTGTTTCCCCATATACGATGAAGGTCGGTAATGAAACGATCAAAGGAAAAATATTTTTCCTCTGCTCTGGTTCAAAGCCGCTTATACCTGATATAAAAGGGCTGAAAGAGACGGGTTATCTGACAAGTGATACAATATTGAAAATGACAGAGCTTCCGGAAAGCATAGCCATAATAGGAGGCGGTTACATCGCTGCTGAGTACGGGCATTTCTTTTCAGCCATGGGTTCCAGTGTGACCATCATTGGAAGAAATCCCAGGTTCATTCCAGATGAGGAACCTGAGATCTCTGTGCTTGCAAAAAGAGTTATGTCAAAGAACATGAATATCCTGACATCTCTGGAAGTACTTGAAGTGGCAAGGGACAGGGATGGAAAGAAAGTGATCACAGCAAAGGAAAGAGGCACAGGCAAAGAAGTCGTTGTGACTGCAGAGGAAATACTTGTCGCAACCGGAAGAGGACCGAATACCGATATTCTGCATCCAGAGAGGGGAGGCATAAAGACCGATAGCCATGGATGGATCGAAGTTAATGACTATCTTGAGACTTCACAAAAGGATATCTGGGCGTTCGGAGATGCAAACGGCAAATATCTTTTCAAGCATGTTGGGAACTACGAATCTACCGTGGTTTTTTATAATGCGGTCTTGAAGAAAAATGTCAAAGTGTATTATCACGCAGTACCGAACGCTGTCTTTTCATACCCTGAAATAGCCAGTGTGGGATTGAAGGAAAAGGAAGCCATAGAAGAGTATGGAGAAGAGGAAGTGCTTATAGGTTTCAAGAAGTTCGAAGACACTGCTAAAGGGAAGGCGATGGATCTGAGGGATTGTTTTGTGAAGGTGATCCTTGAAAAAAGCACAGACAGGATCCTTGGCGCTCATATTATCGGTCCGTATGCTTCAATACTCATTCAGGAAATAATAAATCTCATGTACGTTCCTGAGGAAAAGGCTGATCCAATAACTCAAGGAATGCATATACATCCCTCATTAAGTGAGGTCGTGGAAAGGGCG
>CBFFLL010000049.1:2946-16428 GCA_965642175.1 Candidatus Methanoperedens nitratireducens
CCTGAGCATTACCATCATGTTCTTGGGCACATGGGTTTAGATGTATGAGTTTAGACCTGTGAATGCCTGCTTTTAATTGAAAAAATCCTCAAGCCCGCGCTGGAACAGGGTCTCCTTCAGAATGGTGCTCTCTTTTATCCATCTCGCCTTTGGAATAACAAGCCTGGTAGAAATATAATCAAAAGCCTCGTTCAAAGAAGCGCATTTCCCGGGCGCTGTCTTAAGCGCAGCCCTCACGTTCTCCCTTACGTTCCACACTCCCACCGGCATTATATAACCCGGATGCGCCTCCCTCAGTATCACCACACGCGCCTGCCGCTTCTCTTTAACAAGATACTCGTTCACCGCAAGCCGCGCCGCATAGTAGCAGCCGCCTATCTCTGCGTAAGTTGTCCTCCCGTCATAACCTTCAGATGACGACATAATCGCCACGTCCTTTCCGAACGGGTTCCAAACAGTATTGGGATACCACGCCTCGATGAGTTCGTAGCTCCATGCTTTTGGCATCATTAACACCACGAACCTGTTATCAAGCTGCCATGACTCAAAGACCATGTATTCATTTATGAGCGGGAAATCCTTCATCTTCTCCATAAGGTTCGCGCCTATCATGCTGTCTACAGCAGTGATGCTCCATCGCGTAGGAACGAACCTTCTCGCTTTTCCTTCCCCGAATGAGCCCACCGAAAAAGCCTTCTGGATGCTCGAGATAAGTGTTCCGTTCTTATAAAGCCCAAGAACTGCATCCTTTGACAGAAGGTCAGTATCATTGTAGGCTTTTTCCATCCTCTGGTCGAATTTCGTATTCCCCACATCTATCTTCTTAAGCGGCGCAGTGGGTCCAAAGGGCTGCACTTCATCATCCAACACAAGCCTGGCACTTGGTTTTTTAAGGAACTCAGCTTCTACGTCTATTGGTGATGAGCAAAGCGCCATCTCGCGCGTGGCTTCTATTATGTGGCTGCTTTCAAGGTCCCTGATATGGACAGTATATTTTCCCCGCACAAGCTGGGAGCGGAAATCCACAATATCATCGATGCTCTTTCCAAGCCACATCTCAGGCGTGTCAAGAAGGGTGGTATCTCCGTGCAATGGCGGAATGAGTGGACCCACTGACACGTATGGATACCCGATCCTGCCCACAAATACACCGGGCGGGGATGAGCCGTCGATGTTCAGGCTGTCTGTGAGAGGCTTGATCTTTGCGCGGGAATAGAACTTGACAAGAACAGGACACCTCTGTTTGCCGCATAATAATTTTGCTCCCCTGCAAATGATGCACAGGGCATCGCTGCGGCCTGTAAAGAGGGATGCAGGGTTTTCCATATAATGATTGATGATACGGCAGGATATAAAATATATGTGGTTGACTGAAATATTAATATATTCAACCCGCAGAATATGACGTGCCCGGGTTTTCTGCAGGTATTTTAATATTAAGATGGCTTACGAGTTCAGATTTACCAGCCCATGTAAAAAACCGCTTTATCTTGACTTTTGAAATTTCAACTGTTCCGATTAAACATCCGTTCTGCTGATCCATAATGTATCTATTCACATCGGTCTTATCCCACTTTTCGAGCGACTTGACCTTATCGATATTCTTTAAAAATCTACTATAATCCTTTAGAGTTTTCTCTGCAGTGCCACTGATTTTGAGATCATGGAGGAATTTTTCGATGTTATTTACCATAATGCTTACTATGTAATTACTAGGCAATAAAGTCACGGTCTAAAATATTTTACAAAATTCACATTATGTAGTCGAAAAAAGAGACGTTTTATTTCACATCGACCAAAGGATTATCTCTTCAAGAGTTATTAAGGCAGTCTCATGTTCATTGAAATAGACGGCTGGATGGCAAAACTGCGTTTCTCAGCCTGCCATTTCATCCCTAACCACCCCAAATGCGGCTGCCTGCACGGTCATACATATGCTATCAGCGTGCGGATAGAAGGGGAACAGGTCGGGGATTTCATCATCGATTTTGAGAGAATAAAAGGGATAGTAAATGAACTCTGTGACAGGCTCGACCACAGGGTGCTGATAGCAGAAAAAGACCCGCGCCTTCGGATAGGGAAAGATAAAGAGATTTCAGTAGAGATCATTGAAAGTAATAAACGATATGTACTGCCATCAGAGGATGTTGTGTTCCTTCCCACAGCCTCGGTGAGCGCAGAAGACCTGTGCAAATATTTCACCGCCGGTATTGCAAAAACGTTACGGGGAGTGGATAATATCAGTAAGATACATGTAAGGGTGGATGAGGGTATCGGTCAGGGCGCTGGCTGTGAACTTGATATGATCAATTTATGATTTACCTGTGAAAAATAAGACCACTTCAAAAAATATGAATATTCGAGAGTAATGGCTGGTATTATATATTTTTCTTCATTGCCATAACAGATTGGGGATTGGGAGCAAAGAAGGTTTGAATGGCTGCAAGGGATAAAACCTTCTCACTTCCCAACCTGCCTAACCTATAATACATAAATAGATATTATTATTTAAATATTTGTGCATCTAAATAATTAATACAATAATTATCATTATGATATAACATTTCGGGATGATGACTTAATAATTACTTCTTGTTAATGTTAATCCTGTCTAAGGACGGATTTTTGGTGTTTGTGGGTCTAATAATTATCCATTACCTGTTTTACATAGTTCATATACTCAAGTTTCATAGAATAGACATTATGGTCTCCCTTTACGTCGATCCTCAGAATTCCAAGCCTTGTATTCATAAGACCGACCATGGCTGAAACCCCCCTGTAATTAACGCCAAATCCCTCCAGTGTAAGGGCATCAAAGACCTCCTGCGTGGTATAGGGTTTACTTGTGAGGAACAATTTTAAAACCGACCTTCTTATGCCGGTTTCATCCCTCATTAAGTACTTCGTTACCCGTGTCTTTAATTTTTCGTTTCCTTCAGGGTTCAGTCAGACCACCGTTTTTTCAATATTAAATCTTAAGAGTTTATACTTTTGCTTTTCTCATAAAGGCGTTCTTTCAACTACCATTCCGTTCTTCATGGGGTAACGCTCAATAATACATGCACTTCCCCCCCTTTTTTTTATCTCTTCAGCCAGGGCGCGAACGAGCGACGATTCAGTTTCAATGGAAACGTCTGTGACGACATATGTATTATCCTCCATCACCCCGGCTTCTTTCATGATGTCAGGACTGCATCCTTTGATCACACCGTAAATTATCGTTCCATCTTTTGTTATTTCATCAAACCCTCTAGCATTTTTATTCGCTATTCGTTTAAACCTTTCCCTGAGCTGGACAGCATCCTTGAACCGCGATGAGCAGAAATGCACTTTCTTTCCGTTCAAAGCCTCTGCGACTTCTCTGCTGCCCTTTGCTTCGCATGATTCATCGCTTGCGACTTCATACCCCAGTTTCTTCATCTCTTTCACATTCGTTTCTGAAAATTCAAGTTCGTTCAGGTTCAAGAAACCATCGACTTCATCAAGCAGTGATAAAATGCCAGAAAAATCAGATGCAATGGATGGTATTTCGATCCCGGCAGAGATACCGAGCTTATGAGCCCATCTGACAGAAGATCCGTAAATTGTGTGGTTTATGTCTTTCCACAGATTATGCGGCGGATGAAACCTGATCTCATCAAGACCTGCGTTTCTTAGTGATTCGAGTGTTCCCATATTGGGGACAAGGGCAGTATATAAGTGAATATGATGCGAAGTCCCGAACCTGTTCTTGAGAAGACGTATGTAATACACAACCCTGTCAAGCTTTAAAAGCGGCTCACCGCCGGTTATGCCTGTACCCAGTGCATCCATCGAAATCGCTTCTTCTATTATGTCTTCGTCCTTCTCAACGCGCCTCTCATTGGCAAATATTACGTCCTTTTCACGTCTTGCCTCTGAGACCGGGCAGTAAAAACATTTCTTACCGCACATGCCTGTAACGAAAAGTACCATCTTTGCCCCCTTATAGCAGAGGCGGCATCCTTCAGGCAGGTAATTATAAAAAGAACCGGTACTGTCATATTCCATAAGTGTTACCAGGAAATTTTGACGATTTATTTTTCAAAGTAACTTTATTTGCTTCGGCTGATGATATATTCTCCAAGCGTGATGAGTTTATTTTTTGCAGGGCTGTCATCAAGCTTTTCAATATTAGCCATAGCAAGTTCAAGCTCTTCTTGCGCCGTTTCTTTTGCATAATCGATCGAATCCGCAACAAGGTGCATGAGCTGTCCATTGTTGCATTTCATCATCTGTTCAAGCGATATCCCTGAATTCAGGGCATCGATGATCACGATCGACGGTCTTCCCATAAAAAGGTCTTTTTTAACCGGTTTTCCCAGGTCGTTTTCATTTGAAATACAGTCCAGTATATCATCCCGTATCTGGAAGGCTATACCAATATGGTTCCCAAATCCAAGAAGTAATCCAGTCTCTTTATCGTCGCCTCCGCCCACTAAAGAACCAACCTCTGCGGCAGAGCCAAAAAGTGAACCGGTTTTCCTGAATGCAAGGTCAATATAGGTATTCTTATCCCTGACATAGTCAACAAGTTCCATGGCTTCCCCTTCTCCCATATAAAGAAACGAATCTGCTATTGCACGTATGAGCCTCGGGTCGCGTGAAGCTAGCTTAAGCGAAAGAGCCGCCAGAACCTGTACGGTCAGTAGAGCCATATCTGTGCCCCATTTTTTATGGACTGTATCGTTGCCCCGCCTTTTTTCGGATTTATCTATCACATCGTCCAGGACAAGCGATGATGAATGTATCAATTCGATTGACGCGGCTGCAAAGCTTGCTTGGCGGGCTGTTCCTCCAACTGCTTCGCTTGAAAGTGTGACAAGCGCTGAACGGATGCGTTTTCCTTTTGAAGCTATCGCATAAGCGACCGCAGCTGCAAGTTCCGGAGGTTTGATACTGCTAAGCAAGGCTGGAAGTTCTGCATCCACTATTTCTGCGCGCTCTGCTAAAAGCTGTTCTATTTCCATCAAGTCCTTCCATGACCGAGGTATTCAAAAGAGTTTCTATTTAAATTCATATTCTTTCATGATTTTAATTCATCCTAAATAGACTTTTCTAAAGTTAAATTTGATGGATGATCATTCAATTCTCAGTTTACGCATTCTCTCTACTGCCTCGTTTATCCTTTCAACTGACTGCGTAAGCGCAAATCGAATATATCCTTCCCCATATTCACCAAAACCCACGCCGGGTGTTGCCACGATTCCAGATTTTTCAAGAAGCATCTTTGTGAAGTCAAGTGATTTCCCTTTTACCTTCACCCATACGTAGAACGTCGCTTTGGGCGGTTTTACATCCAGCCCCAGTTCGTTTAACCCTTTGATAAGCGCATCTCGCCTCTCCTTATATATCAGGTTCATATCCCGTACACAATCCTGAGAACCTGATAATGCCGCGATGCCTGCATCCTGTACAGCTTCGAACGCACCTGAGTCCACATTTGTCTTGACCTTTCCAAGACCCGCGAGTATGTCCTTGTTCCCGACCGCAAAACCCAGCCTCCATCCTGTCATATTATATGTCTTGGACAGGGAATGCATCTCTACGCCAACATCCATGGCGCCGCTTGTGTTGAGGAAACTTGGGGCTTTATAATCATCATAGGTCATCTCTGAATACGCATTATCATGAATAACAAGAATTTCATTTTCATTCGCAAAGTCCACAACTTCTTCGAAAAATTTTGTTGTCGCTGTCGCAGATGTTGGGTTGTTTGGATAATTCAGGAACATGATCTTTGCTTTTTTCGCTACGTCTTTAGGTATCGCATCAAGATCAGGAAGAAAATCGTTTTCTGCTAAGAGCGGCATCTTGAACGGTTTGCCGTCTGCAAGGATTGACCCGATGTTGTAGACCGGATATCCAGGGTCAGGGACAAGCGAAACATCCCCAGGGTTCAGGAACGCAAGCGGTATATGAGCGATCCCCTCTTTAGAACCAATGAGTGTTAGTACCTCGCTCTCGGGGTCAATGTCAATTTTCATCGTCTTTTTATACCATTTTGCTGCGGCAGTCCTGAAAGAAAGCATTCCTTCATACGATGGGTAGCGGTGCCTTGCCGGGTCTCCGACTGACCTTCTCATCGCCTCCACAATATGCGGGGGAGTTGGCATGTCCGGGTCGCCTATGCTGAGGTTTATTACATCAACGCCTTTTTTGATGGCATCCTGCCTGGCTCTATCGATGGTCGCAAATAAATAAGGTGGTAGTGAATTGATCCTGTCAGCGTACATAATCCGTCCGGCGTTCAAATGTTGTTTATGGTATATAAGATATAAGCTTTTATTTCAAGAAATTATTCTTTTATTTCATATCGTTACTCATCATCCTCATCTTCATCTTTTCCAGCTTCAAAGAACAGCTCGCCGTACAGCAATTTTTCAATTACCTGTGACACATACAGGCGCTTATGGTACTTCTGTATGTCCTCGTTCGTATTGAGTTCCGAATCTACCTGTACCCTTAACAGTACATACCTGAACTTATCCATATCATCTATTTCCAGTGATTTTATGGTCTCTAAGAGATACGGCAGTTTATCCGGCCCATCCACAGCCTCTGCAATGACGAGCACATTATGAGGGATATTATTTATATCCAATTCTTTCTGACCTATCAGAAGTTTCAGGGTTTCAATAGAATATTTTTTGTCCTTGATTATTAAATGCTCCATGCCTACCACACTATTCTTTATCTACCTGGTACTATATTAGCCAGACGGAGAGATAATGGAAACACCTGTAATTCTTAAGACAAATAATAAAGGGAATATAAAAGAGTATTTTGCGATACCCGCAGGAAAACTGCATACAGACCTGGGGGTAATTAACCTTGATGAATTGCATACCAAATCTTTCGGGGACACGATACACTCGCATCTTGGCGCAGAGTTCGTGATCCAGAAGCCAAAAGCGCCTGATTTTTTCAAGTATGCAAAAAGAACCGGCGCGCCCATGATGCCAAAGGATATCGGCATTATTATTTCAAATACTGGCTTATGCTCTTCCGATCATGTGCTGGACGCGGGGACAGGGTCTGGTATCCTTGCGATATATCTTGGCGGGATCGCGAAAAAAGTCGTAACGTATGAGATACGTGAGGAATTCATGGAGGTTGCCAGGCGCAATATTGCCCTTGCGGGTCTTTCAAATATCGAATTGCGACATGGAGATATAGCTGTGGAGATACAGAGGCTGGATGAGAAATTCGATTTGATAACTCTGGACACAATGGATGCGTCAAAAGTGATACCTCATGTCCCCTGTGTTATATATCCGGGAGGTTATCTTGCCACATATTCCCCCTTTTTTGAACAGGCAAAAGAAATCAGGGGGGCCATTGATAAAACCGGATTTACAGAGGTAACCACTATCGAGATAATTGAACGCGAGATATCTTTTACGGACAGGGGAACGCGTCCTTCAACTTCACGTGTGGGTCATACGGGGTTTATAACGATAGCAAGGTATTGAATTCTGGTGAGTATAACAACACTGAATTCGCCGCCCTGAAAGCCAGGCAGATGCAGGATAAAATGAAGGAGAGATACACAAGATATAATGTCAAGAAAAATAAAATAAATAGTAAATAAACAAAAAAAACTGAATAAAAACTAACAGTAGAAAATCTTATTACTAAAGCCAAACAGTCAAGTATAGATGATAAGGGCAGTCTTTTTATTTGTTGTAATAATTATTATGGTACAGACAGCTGGAGCACAAGCTGTAATAACTAAAGAGCAGAGCATTTTAACGATCGACATTCTTGAAAATGGAAATGTGCTGTGGTCAGAAGAACAATATTATCCGCTGACTTCTCAGTCTGCGATAAGTGAATGGAAGCTTGGGCTGAAAGGTATGAGTGGCGTCAGTAACATCAGTAACATCAGTAACATCAGTAACATCAGTAACATCAGTAACATCAGTACAAAGAAAAGTACTGAGATCAACGAACGGATTAACATGTCACTGCTTTCTGCTATGAATTACTCAAATCGCTCTATGAGCATTCAGAACTTCAATATTACGTATGACCTTGTAGATGAAAAGTCTAATGCGTATGGGGTGATCCGTTGGAATTTCGAATGGGTAAACTTTTCACAGATAGAGGGGTCGAACATCACAATAGGAGATGCGTTCTCGGATAGGGTTGTTCCTTCAATGGATAATGTGCTTATAATGAATATCCCCGAAGGATACGAGGTCGTAAATGCATCCCCTCGCTTTGATAAGAGTGATGGTACCAAGCTTATATGGGATGGAACTATGTATCGTAGCTTTAGCAAAGGAGAGCCATCTCTGTTAATATCCCGTAAGCAATTATCACAGGACTCATTGCCGGTAGAAATTGTGACACTTCTGGTTATTGTGATACTTATTGTTATTGCTGGCAGCGGTTTATTCCTTTTCTGGAAGAGAGTGGCTAATTCCAGGAAAAAAGAGGATTTGATGAAAGATGCTCTGAAAGCAGAGGGCATAAATGATGAAGCAGTTCAACCAGTTCAGACAGGAGCAGAGTATTCAGGCAGCATGAAAGATCTTCCTTCGATCACAGAAGACATCCTTGGGGATGAAGAGATGATAGAGCGATACCTTATCAAATGCGGAGGGCAGGCATACCAGACTGATATCGTTATAGATAGTGGGCTTTCAAAGTCCAAGATCAGCATAGTTCTTGCCAAGATGAAGGATGAAGGACGGATCATCAAGATACGCAAAGGCAAGGAGAATATAATCAGGATGGTAACGATTAAAAAAGAATAGTCTAAATCCACTATTTAAAAATCAAACAGCGACCTCTGGGATTTTGTTTCTTTCTGTACCTCGACTTCAGGTTCGTCTTCACTTGCATCTTCTATTTCGCCATCGCTCTTTGCGCCAAACCCGCCGAACAACTCAATCTCGTGCTCGGTCTCTTTTTCGATCATGGACTGCGCATTATCAAATATCTTCTGGATATTCTTTGTCACGGATTTTGATCCTGCAAGGAACGCTATCTCCTCGGGCTCAAGTCCGAGCAATGCTGTGACGGATGGCGCATATTCATCATTCTTTATCGCCATCCTGAAAAACGGGAACAACTGTGAACGGCTGTAACTCATGGAAACATGGCAGTACGTCCCGATCTTTTTTGCAATGGAGTCGCGAACATTTCTTATGCCCTTTGTCTGCCCGAGCTTTCTCCATAGTGAAGGGGGCTGGTACTTCACGAACCCATGATAACGGTTCGTCCTTGCGACCATGATACCTGAGGTCATCAATACACTCGCATATCTCCACATATTATAGTTTTGTCTCCTTTTGACCCTGCCCAGGAACAGGGACGCCCTAGAAAGATAATAATATCCTCTCTCAAGGTCGCAAGGAGCTGCATATTCCAGAGGGAGGTTCTCGTCTACCCACTGGATAAGGTCTTCAGGGTTCTCATCAAGACCAAATGTGGCTTTATGGGCTTCATTGATATCAGTCCCTTTAAAGATCTTTGCCATCATCTTGAATATGTTCTCTTTTGTATCCCGCTCGCCTGTTGCTATGTCGCCAGGTTCGAGCTTGTTCTTTCCCTGGGCAGCAGCCTGGAGGTCGTTTATAGCGCTTCTAAGGTCGCCTCCGGCATTCTCGGTGAGCTTATCAAGAACTCCAAGACCACATGTCACTCCTTCTGCCTCGGCTATTCTTTTCAATGCAGGTATCATGGAACGTGACAACACGGAATTGAACTGGATGGGTCTGCATGCGCCCCTTAGTCCGGCTGACATTTCATAAAGCTCATTTGCAATAAGAATAATTGGCTGGTTGGTTTTCTTTATGAGTCCAACTATCGCCTTTTCCCCTCCCCTGTCTGATGTGCCGTGTATGTTGTCAGCTTCATCCATTATCACGAGTCTCTTCTTACCCGCGCCTTCAAGTGTGCTCATCTGCGAAGCTGACCCCACGACTTTTTCTATTATATCCGCTGTGCGCTGATCGCTTGCGTTAAGCTCCATTACCTCCCATCCCATATCATGCCCCAGTGCATGCGCCACCGTGGTCTTGCCTGTACCTGCTCTTCCGTAAATGACAACAGCCCTGTCTTTCGGCATCCCCTTCTCCCAGCTATGTGCCCACTGCTTGAGTTCTTCCACTGCCTTATTATGTCCTATGACCTGCGAAAGCGTCTTGGGGCGGTATTTTTCAGTCCAGTCAAGGGATGTCATGATAAATGTTTTACAAACTGTATCGCTTAAATACATATCCTTTCATAAAACAGGTGATGAAACTGAACGCGCTCCAGCTTTTGACGAACTCTGCCATAATGATGTCTATCATTTTCATTCCACTGTTCGCGCACGATATCGGGGCTTCTGGCTCACAGATCGGATTCATCGTTGCAGTATACGCGGCATCTATTTTCATATCCACATACATATTCAGCAGGGCTTCTGATTCCCTGCGCCCGAAGACGCTTTTATATGTCGGTTTTTTGAGTTCCACAGTGACGTTCTTTATCCAGATGTTCGCATCCGACCCTTTCACTCTCGGAGTTATAAGGGCACTCACCGGGTTCAGTATTGGCATCTATCCTGCAGTGATGATACTTTATGTCGTCAACTCCAGGCAGAGCATAGGGAAGTTCAGTTCATTCATGCCGCTTGGCTGGGCTGTGGGAAACATGATGGTTTTTATTGTAGCAGCTTATTGGGAAGTTTTTGCGAAAGATCAGATATCAGGGACAGGTGAGGTCTACAGGGATATTTTTGCCCTTGCGTCTTTGTTTTTTGCAATTTCTTTTTTGATCGCACTTACGCTTCCCGATATTGAAATGAAAGCAAAAAAGAAAGGAGATTATTTTTCAATTGCAGTGCTTAAAAAGAACTGGGACATATATTTCGGGTTTTTCCTGCGCCAGATAGGAGCAAACAGCGTCTGGGTCATCTTCCCGCTTTATCTTGTAAGCCTTGGAGCGAATAAATACGAGGTTGCTTTAATTTATACAATTAACCCTGTGCTTCAGTTTTTCATTATGAGAAAGCTTGATAAATACGATACAAGACCTCTTATCAATGTAGGCTATCTTGTCTCAGCTGCGGCTTTTCTTGCTTTCATGCCTCTGACAATATATTATCAGGCTATCGCTGGTATGATCCTTATTGCAGTTTCTTATTCATGCCTTTATGTGGGTTCCACGGCTTTCCTCATAAAAAACAACGAAGATAAAGGAACAGCCGCAGGATTGCTCTATTCCATGATGGCCCTGGCATCAATAATCGGTTCAATCCTGGGCGGTATCCTCCTTGAGCATTTTGGCTTCAGGTTGGTGATGGCAGCAGGGACTTTTTTTGCGGTTCTGGGATATCTGGTCGTTCGGTTTAAGCGTGAGTGAGGAGGACATGAAAACAAAACTCCGCGGTCACCATCTCATCTGCCTCAATTTCTTCAGGGGCGAAGGCTATTCAGAGGATTTCATCAGGAATGTCTATTATGTTATCGGAAAGGAGATTATTGAAATCGTCAAAGAGCCCGACGATGTCTGTGCCGTGTGCCCGTATTTGAAGGATAACAAGTGTAATAATCTGGAATACTCTGACGAAATGATACAGCATCAGGACAGTGAAGCCCTGAGGTTGCTTGGATTCAAGCCAGGAATGAGTGTTGATTGGAGGATGATATCCTATAAACTGCCCGGGATCATGGATGAGTGGAAAGCACAGTTTTGCGGGGAATGCGGGTACAGGAAGGTATGTTTTGGGTGATCCCTGGTCCTATTAACGCTTCGTACACACATAATCTGCCATGAAGCCCTCAGAATATTCTTTTTTATCGATATGGAATCCCGCTCTTTCAAGCAATCCTTCCATTATCCACCCCAGTGTAGAATATTCCTCCCTGACCGCGGTCTCAACATCAATTGCCGTCTCATCACCAGCGGCATTCCTGATACCCTCGACCCATTCATCGAAAAAATCCTTATAACCATCAATCTCAAAGGAATATACAGTATCCCTGAGGTAAAACCTCCCCCCATCTTTCAACAATGAATATACACGCACAAGTGCTATCATTTTCCAGAAATCAGGGAGGTGATGCAGTGCGAGTTGCGACAATACAGCATCAACCGGCTCTCCTGAATGTTCATAGGTCAGGAAACCGGCGTTATGGAACTCGATGTTCTTTACATCCTGTCTTGTAGCCTTTCTTCGCGCAAACTCCAGCATGGGTATTGAAACATCTGCTGCTATGACTTTCCTGCATCGGCCTGCAACCGCTATCGTAAATTCTCCGGTCCCACATCCGATTTCGAGTAGTGTCTGGTCATGTCCAATATTTAAAGCTGTTAGGATCTTTTCAATTTCCTCCCCGATGTCACGTAGCTTCTGCATACGTTCATCGTATGCTTCTACTTCTCTTATGTCTGCATAATCTGTACCTACCTGCTTCATTTCATCGTAATGCCATCGTTGATCCATTCTCAACTGCCTCGCTTTTCCGAAATGTTCTTCTTGATGATCCCTGCAAGTCTTTTTATTCCTTCCTCTATCTTCTCTTCATCTGAATTTGAAAAATTCAATCTCAGCGTGTTCTCCCCACCCCCGCCTACATAGAACGGGCTTCCGGGGACGAACGCTACATTCTCTTTAATGGCGCGGTTAAAGAGTTCCATTGAGGAAAGATCTTCAGGAAGCGTTACCCATAAGAACATCCCTCCCTCGGGTTTTGTACATTTTATTTCCTCAGGGAATTGTTCTTCAATCAACGATACCATCAGATCCCTCTGTTCTTTATAGGCCTTTCTTATCTTCAGGATATGTTCATCAAGGTCGTTATCAGCAAGATATCTGTAGAGGATCCTCTGCGAAAGGTAATTCGAATGCAGGTCAGCCGCCTGTTTTGCCACGACCATCTTCTCCAGTATCTCCTTCCGGGCACATATCCAGCCAAGCCTGAGCCCTGGTGAGACTATCTTGGAGAATGAGCCAAGTAGAATAGTATTATCTTCAAGGTAATTCCTGACAGAAGGCATATCTTCTCCCATGAATCGCAATTCTCCATATGCATCGTCTTCAATAAAGATGGAGTTATGATCCCTGAGTATCCCTGCAAGCTCAACTCTTTTCTGCTTTGAATATGTTATCCCTGACGGATTCTGAAAATTGATCACGGCGGAGAACAGCTTTATCCTGTGCTCTTCGAATGTTCTTTCAAGGGAAGCAGTGTCTATTCCATCGTCCAGCAGGGGCACGGAATGGAATTCAGGCTCAAACATGGAAAGGGCCTGGATGGTCCCCAGGTAGCCTGGGCGCTCGATGGCGATATGATCCCCTTTGTTCAGGAATGTCTTGCCGATCAGGTCGAGGCACTGCTGCGACCCGTTCGTGATGAGGATTTCTTCAGGACTTATTTTCAGCCCTTTTTTATCAAGATATCTCTTCGCTATATATTCCCTCAATGGCAGGTAGCCTTCAGTCGTGCTGTACTGGAGGACGTT
>CBFFLL010000050.1:0-16325 GCA_965642175.1 Candidatus Methanoperedens nitratireducens
CCTGTAATTGTCACAGGCGCAGAGCTTGAGAGGATGAGAAAAGTGGAACTTGAAGAGGCACTGAAAAAAGAGGTCATCTTTGCAAGAGTATCCCCTGCCCACAAGCTTCTTATCGTGCGTACATTGAAGGATATGGGTGAGATAGTTGCAGTAACCGGGGACGGCGTTAATGATGCTCCTGCGCTTCGGGAAGCAGATATCGGTGTGGCAATGGGTAAAATGGGAACTGATGTCGCAAGGGAATCTGCGGATATGATACTGATAGATGATAATTTCGCGACCATCGTTTCTGCAATAGAAGAAGGAAGAGCCGTCTTTGATAACATTCGCCGTTTTATAACATATATATTCTCAAGCAACATACCTGAAATCGTGCCATTCCTGCTGTTTGTCCTTTTGCGGATACCCCTGCCCCTGACTGTGCTCCAGATCCTCACCGTTGACCTGGGTACTGATATGGCGCCTGCAATTGCCCTTGGGACAGAAAAACCCGAGCCCGACGTGATGACGCGCCCGCCCCGAAGCCGGAATGAGCGGATACTGACCAGGTCTATGCTTTTGCGCTCGTATTTTTTCCTTGGACCCATTGAGGCGCTTGCAGCAATGACCGGTTATTATTACGTGTTAACAAGCGGCGGATGGAGCTATGGCATGAGCCTTGCAGAAACAGACCCGCTTTACATGAAAGCCACAACTATCGCCCTTGCAGCCATAATCATAACCCAGATCGCGAACGGTTTGACCACACGTACAACAAGGGAATCATTGTTCAAAAGAGGATTTTTTACGAACAAATACCTCCTTATCGGGATAGCAACTGAAATTATCCTCATAATGCTCCTGGTTTATTCACCCCCCCTCCAGCAGGTATTCAAAACGGCGCCACTGGACCCTGGGGACTGGCTTATTCTGCTGCCCTTCGCCGTACTGCTCCTTGGTGCGGATGAGATAAGAAAATGGATAATAAGAAGAAACGATTCTTAATCCTTACTGCACTTATCCTTCAAAGCTTTTAAATATGTTAAATTACATGGAATTAGCCTGAAAACCAAGAGGAGATTATTATGGCGCTTTATGGTCAAGAGTATATATATAAATTTATTTCTGACATTTCTATATTTTTAACATTTATTATATTTACGTATTTGTTCGCATGGATATCAAAACGATTAATAAATATGTCCATGAAATCAGGCAATCCGCTTATTGTTGCACGTATTAAACAATATGCTTCAATACTCATCTGGACAATAGGCATTATTCTGGGTGTAAGGCAGCTTGGCCTGTCAACAGATATTCTGATACTGTTGATGGGACTTATTGGTATTGCTCTTATTGTCTCAGCAGTACATGTACTTCAAAATTCAGTTTCACGCTCATTTTTAAACCTGAATATTCAATATAAAGTTGGGGATATGATCTCAATAAAAAATTTCAGCGGTAAGGTCATCGAGATCACCAGCCTCAATACAGTTCTGCTTGATAAAGAGGGGAGACTCATTGCAGTTCCAAATGTGGAGTTCATAAAAGATGTCTGGATAAAGCATAAATCAGTTTCTGAGGGGTACGAAGTTACTATCCCGGTCGTTATCAGTAAAGCATTCGATACTGTCAAATTCGAAAAAGAACTATTGGGTTCGATCAAGGAATTAAGTAAACACCTGAAAAAGGAACCGAGCATCATTACTTCAAAGACGGACGAAAAAACAATACAACTTTCGCTTATCCTGAACCTGATCGATCCGGAGAAAAAAAGCATTATTTTAGCACAGGTTAAAGAGATCATAGATAAGTTGATCCCGGGATTTGCAGAAAGAGCGGAAAAAAAGAAAAAAGAAACAGAGATAAAAGAAATAAAGGAAATTTCGAATGGAACCTGAGGTAGAACTCAGCCGTGAGATGGGGGTTTTAAGCGCCACGATGATAGGCGTCGGAGCAATGATAGGTGCTGGGGTCTTTGTGCTCACAGGAATTGCAGCCGGGGCTGCAGGTCCTGGACTTTTGCTGGTTTTTGCACTGAACGGGGTCGTTACACTGTTCACGGCTCTTGTTTATGCTGAACTCGGCTCTACCCTTCCTGAAGCAGGTGGAGGATATCTATGGGTAAAACACGCGCTTCCGAGCATTAACGGTTTCATGAGCGGTTGGATGAGTTGGTTCGCACATGCTGTAGCAGGCAGTCTGTATGCCCTCGGTTTTGGTGCTTATTTTGGTCTTTTGCTGGAAACCTATCATATTGACGTCTTTGGCCTGACAGGTGAGAGTCTCATGAAATTTCTTGCTGTTATCATTGCCCTGATATTCATTTATATCAATTATATGGGGGCGTCAGAAACTGGCACGATAGCGAACATTGTGGGTTTTGCAAAAATCGCGATCCTGGCTGTTTTCATAATATCCGGTCTTTATACCATATATTATAAACCTGACTGGTTAATGAATTTCGATCCGTTCCTGCCTAATGGAATGGGCGGGGTTTTCATGGCCATGGGTCTTACATTCATAGCATTTGAAGGATACGAGGTCATAGCACAGACCGCAGAAGAGGTGAAAAACCCGAAAAAGAACATTCCCAAAGCGATTTTTCTTTCGCTTATCATCGTTATTCCCATATATCTGCTTGTGGCATTCGTCTCTATTGGCGCCCTGAACACGGATATCCCTACATGGCAGTTCCTGGGCGAGCATAAAGAGCTTGGACTGGTTGAGGCTGCGCGGCAGTTCATGCCTTATGGCACTTTCTTACTTCTGTTAGGGGGACTTGTATCTACAATGTCGGCGCTTAACGCAACGACGTTTTCTTCAACACGGGTCTCATTTGCCATGGGGAGGGATTTCAATCTGCCCTCTATTTTCAAGAAGATACATCCGGTCAAAAGGACGCCTTATGCAGCGCTATTCATTTCAGGAGCGCTGATAATTATCATGGCAGTAAGTCTTCCGATAGAACATGTAGCGAGCGCTGCCAGTATCATGTTTTTACTGCTGTTCTTGCAGGTCAATATTGCGGCAATAAATATCCGTAATAAATTTGGAAAGGAACTTGATTATGGTTACAAGATGCCATTTTTTCCGGTCATTCCCATCCTGGGCATCATCTCACAGCTTTTCCTGGCAATATACATGTTCAATTTCAGCCCGATAGGATGGTATGCAACCATCATCTGGATAGCGCTTGGGGTGCTGGTATATTTCGGTTATTCTGTAGGAAAGGAAAAAGTCGAAAAAGGCAAGAAAGCCCGACATCTATCTCCGGGAGATTACCGTATCGTAGTCTCCCTTTCCAAGCCCGATAGCGTGGAACCCCTGATCTCCATTGGCGCAGGTATAGCGAAGTCACAGGAAAGCGAACTTATCGCGCTACACGTGATAGGTGTGCCGCAGCAGGCTTTCCTTGAGACCGGAGATCAATTCATCAAAGAATCCCAGCCTATATTTGAAAAGGCGATTTCCAGAGGAAAAGAACTTGGAGTAACGGTTGCAAAGAAAATCGTGGTTTCACACAACATCTCTGAGGCAATTCTGGATGTTGCAAGGTCAGGGAAAACTAATCTGATCCTCATGGGGGGTACGGAAAAACAGTTCAGGGGAAAAATAAAGCAAACTGTTCCCCAGATAGTCATGGGCTCAGCAAATTGCAACGTAGGGGTCTTGTTTCCAAAAAATTTCAAGACTGTCAGGAAGATCCTGGTGCCTTTAGGACCTGGAGAGCATGAATATCGACTACGTTTTGCGGAAAAACTGATGAAGTTCTTTAATGCGCAGATGACGATAATTACTGTGGTAAAGGAAAGAAGTTCAATTCCAGATGTGCAGAAAAAACACGACGAAACCATCAAATCATTGGGCATACCTGTCAAATGTGAGATCGAAGTTGCAGATTCGATCCCGGATGCGTTATCCAGGAAATCAAAGGATTATGATCTCATCCTGATCGGACCATCGACCGAGTGGATATTGCACGACGTCCTTTTTGGCTCAGTGCCTGACAGTATCATCAATAAGTCCTACTGCAGTGTGCTGATCTTAAAAGAACCGGAACAGCATACTGAATCAATGGTCGGTATGGTGTTTGATAAGATCAAAAAAGGAATTAAGTGAACTCTCTTTGCTGAAGGTAACACGTGATTTAATGTTGTTATCACTTTTCGGATATAAAATAAAGCAATTAACTGACGTTATCATCTTTCAGCGCTCAATCTGGCATGAGCTTTCATTATATCAAGTTTTGTCACGAGTCCCAGAAGCTTTGTGGGGTCGCTGTTATCCACGACAGGCAGCCTGCCGATCTTCCTGTCCAGCAGCTTTTTAAGGGCTTCTTCAAGTGAATCTTCAGGTCTTGCGACTATAAGCTTCGTTGTCATCACCTCAGCTACAGTAGTAGATTGTCGTTTGTCTGCCTGGACTTTTTCTGCGTCCTCGAATGTTATTATCCCGACAAGTTTACGGTCATCCACGACAGGAAAACCTGTGTATCCGTATTTATGGATTATCTCAAGCACGTTCTGGATATTGAGCGATGAGCCGATGGTAACGATGTTCGTAGACATCGCATCTTTTACCAATGCGCGTTCAAGTATGTCCACTGTCATCTCCCTCCTGTGCGCAGGGGATGATGCGCGGTTCTCTACCTGCTTCTCATATATGGACCATCTGCCAGAGAGCAGATAGGAGAACGTGGCAGCAACCATTAACGGCGCAAGCAGATTATAGTTGCCCGCCATCTCTGAGACCATCACTATTGCGGCTATAGGGACCTTCGCGGCTCCAGCAAGCATCGCCCCCATCCCGACGAGCACGTATGCCCCGGGCTGCGTTACAAACTGCGGGAATACCAGGGTCAATATCTGCCCGAATGCACCTCCCACCATGGCTCCTATAAAAAGAGACGGAGCGAACACACCGCCACTACCTCCTGAACCGATGGTAAACGATGTGGCAAGGATCTTAAGCAGCACAAGAGCCATCATCAGGATAACAGACATCTGCACGATGTCGCCTTTCATGGCTATCTGTATCCATCCATAACCAGACCCAAGCACCTGAGGAAAAAAGACCGCTATTATCCCCACAAGTAATCCACCAATAGCGGGTTTGTAATGTGGTTTTAAACTCATGGCTCTGAAAAACCTGCTTCGTAAAAAATAGAAAATGCTCACAAAAAGAATAACTGTTACGGCACATAATATACCGAGGAATCCATAGAAAATAAGTTCCACGGGTCTGCTAAAGCTTAATACCGGAGTTGCAAATATATGACCCCATCCAAAAAAGGATGAAAATATTGAATATGCTACGGTCGATGAGATAAATGCAGGCACAAGCCCTTCTGATTCCATGTCGCTCTTGTAAAGGACTTCTATCGCAAAGAGGGAACCTCCCAGCGGCGCTTTAAATATGCTCCCAATGCCTGCCGCCATCCCGCAGATGACCATTATCCTCCTGTCGCGGTCGCTCAGTTTCAGGAAAGAAGCCAGTGCCGAGCCAAATCCTGCTCCGATCTGAGCTATGGGTCCCTCTCTTCCGGCGCTGCCGCCTGACCCTATTGTTATCACAGATGTAATTGCTTTAATGACAGGCACCCTTTTCCTTATAAAACCCCTTTTATTATTATAAGCGTCTATTACGGAATCGGTACCGTGACCCTCAGCCTCAGGAGCGAATGTATATATTATTATACCTGCAAGCAATCCGCCTGCAGCCGGCAGTATGAGGAGCAGCCATATATTGGGGCTGGCCTGTGGAATTGTAAATGGAGACAATTCGCCTGATGGCGATGGAGGATAATATCCGCTAATGCCGCCGAATATATAATGTGAAAAAGCGCTTATTCCCATAAAAAAAAGAACAGCGGCAAAACCTGAAACGATCCCGATGACAATACCGAAAAGCGTCCATCTCTGGATCTGTTTCAGATCTATTTCTTTTATAACTTCACGAATTTTCAAGTTGACCAGTGCGGTTCAATTAAACTCATTATACTTAGAATTAACCGATAATAAAAAATTTGTATAAAAAGTAAATTTTTTATAAAAGTATTATACAAACCATTAACTTTAAATAAGGTGTCCTATATAACCAAATTAACAAGTTTCAGAAAAATCAATACCAAGCGTATCTGGTTTTTTTTATTCGTTGATCAAGGAGACAAAATTTTTAATCAAATACGCGAGAGGTGAATATTTTTTGCATAATAAAAAACAACACGACATAATGGGGAAGATCAGTTCAATTGCCCGGCTTTCTAACTGGAAAGATTGGAAATGGCAGTTAAAACATCGCATACACGACATTTCCACTTTTGAAAGATTGACCGGCATTAGATTTGAAACCGATGAAAAGAAGCTAATTGAAAAAACCATTGAAAAGTTCCCCCTTTCAATAACTCCATATTATTTATCCCTGATAGATACTGATGACTACAAGAACGACCCTTTTTTTAAACAGTCTTTTCCATCGCCCATGGAGTTGATCGTTGAAAAATATGAAATGAGTGACCCTCTGGCTGAAGATAAAGATAGCCCAGCCCCAGGAATTACCCATCGGTATCCTGACAGGGTGTTGTTCCATATCAGTAACATCTGTTCCATGTACTGCAGGCACTGTACGCGAAAAAGAAAAGTCGGCGATGTTGAATCAGTCCCCACAAAAGACGAGATCATGAAGGGAATAGAGTATATCAAAAATACCCCGGCTGTCAGGGATGTCCTGCTTTCAGGTGGCGACCCATTTATGCTTTCAGATGAATACCTTGACTGGATACTCACTGAACTGCGTAACATCCCTCACGTCGAAATAATACGCATCGGTACAAGAATGCCTGTGGTATTGCCATATCGCATAACTGATGATCTGGTAGCAGTATTGAAGAAACACCATCCGATATGGGTGAATACGCATTTCAATCATCCCAGGGAGATCACAGCATCCTCGATAGAAGCACTCAGGACGCTTGCAGATGCGGGAATACCTCTGGGCAACCAGTCAGTGCTGCTTGCCGGCGTGAACGACTGTCCGAGGATAATGAAAAAACTCGTACATAAGCTTGTCCAGAACAGGGTAAGACCCTATTATCTGTACCAGTGCGATATGGCGGAGGGATTATCACATTTCCGAACGCCTGTTGGAAAAGGCATCGAGATCATGGAAAGCCTGATCGGGCATACAAGCGGGTTTGCCGTGCCGACTTATGTGATCGACGCTCCTGGCGGCGGTGGGAAAATTCCCATAATGCCGAATTACCTGATTTCATGGTCCACGAATAAAGTAATACTCAGGAATTATGAAGGGGTTATTACAACTTACAAGGAACCTGATAGTTATGAGCCGATATTCTGTGACAGGAACTGCGAGGATTGTAAACTCCAGCTTAAACTCGAGGGCGCAGAAGAAATAAAAGCTCTCGGTGTTGAGAAACTCCTGTGCGATTACGATGATACCATATCTTTAACTCCTGAAAATACCGATAGATTGAACAGAAGAGCAGATATTAAAGATGATGAATGACAACATTGAAACTATTGGCAGCTCCATTTTACACCACGGGAAATATAACGACCGCATCTATCTCTTGAAACTCTCAAGACACGATTTCCCGGGCATCCTGCATGAACTTGATGAACTCGCATCCATTGAAAAGTATTCTAAAATAATCGCTAAAGTCCCATCCTATGCAAAGGATGGATTTACTGAGTATGGTTATTCGGTTGAAGCTTCTATCCCCGGTTTCTACAATGCCAGTGAGGATGTATATTTCATGGGGAAGTATTTCACAGGATCAAGAAGGCAAAACTGTGACCCTGAAAAGATAAGGGAAATATTAAATGCAGCCACAGAAAAATCCGTTCAAGGAGGCGCGGTGGAGTTGCCAGCCGGATTATATTACAAAATATGTGATACTTCCGAAATCAATCAAATAGCAGAGGTTTACAGGACGGTTTTTGAAACGTATCCGTTCCCTATACATGACCCTGAATACATCAGGAAAACCATGGATGAAAACTTTATTTATTTCAGCATCCGAAAAAAAAATAAGATCGTTGCCCTGGCATCGACTGAAATGGACGAGGCTTCTCAAAATGTAGAGATGACAGACTTTGCTACGCTGCCCGAATATCAGGGGTATGGTCTTGGTGTATACCTTCTGCAAAAGATGGAGAACGAAATGAATAAAAGAAATATCAGGATAGCTTATACCATCGCCAGAGCTTTTTCCTGCGGCATAAATATGATCTTTGCAAAAATGGGGTACAGGTACAGCGGGACGCTTGTGAACAATACCAATATTTCAGGGAACTTCGAGAGCATGAATGTGTGGTATAAATCCCTTTAATTTCCATCTATATTTTTGTTTATATTTGTATCGATTTAGTTCATATCTTCAAATTAAAGAAATAACATATCCAGAAACATCATACTTGAAATACATATGGCATTAAAATTTTTTATAGGTTCTAATTATACCATAATATATTTATATGGTTACTTCTGTTAGACTAAATAGGTCAATGATAACGATTTTGGGAATATTGAATTACAATTTATTTGGCGTGTCTATTGAAAGACTTTTATTATTTTTCACTATAATACTTCTGACGTTTATTATCAGGACTGTTATCCTGTATATTCTAGATAAAAAAATAACCGCTCTTGTAAAAAAAACTAAAAGCGAGCTTGATGACCTGATAATAAATGCAATAAAAAAACCGCTCAGCTATTTTATACTTCTTCAGGGGTTCTATATTGCCATAATTACTTTGCAACTGCCCGAAACGATAAGTCAATTTGGTATTGCGGTTTCTGATATAGTGCATGGTATCTATATTCTTGCGATCTCGTTCATAGCGCTTTATTTAATATTCAAACTCATAGATATCCTGGCATATTACCTTCATCAGGAAGCCAAAAAAAGCAAAAGCACGCTTGATGACCAGCTTGTTCCATTAATAATAAGAAGCCTTCGAATACTTGTGGGAACACTTGGGGTACTGTTCATTCTTGAAAATTTCGGCTATGATATTACATCCCTGCTTGCAGGACTCGGTCTTGGGGGTCTTGCATTCGCGCTTGCGGCGCAGGATACCGTGAGCAACATCTTTGGTTCTATCACTGTATTCTCTGACAAATCTTTCCAGCTTGGCGACTGGATAAGTATCGGAGATGTCGAGGGTACGGTAGAAGATATAGGTTTCAGGTCAACACGTATCCGCAGGTTTGATCAGGCACTTGTCACGGTACCCAACAGCCAGTTCATCAAGGGCGGGGTAGTGAATTATTCTGCAAGGAAAAAGCGCAGGATAGAATTTTTCCTTGGGGTTACCTACAGCACTTCTGTAAGCAAAATAAAGGAAGTAGTAAAGGGTATAGAAGAGATAATTCAAGAGGATGATAAATTCGATCATTCGTTCTATATGGTAAAATTCACGGATTTTGGGGCATCTTCTTTGAACATATATGTCTACTGCTTTACAAAAACGACAGTATGGGCAGATTTTCTAACGGTCAGGGGAGAATTCAATTTAAAGATCATGGAACTGCTTGAAGAACTTGGTGTTGAGATAGCCTTCCCGTCGCAGACGATATATCTGAAAGACTCCGGAAAGACCCCGGAATTAATTCCGGGGAATGGCGCGAAAAAGGTTGAATGAGTATATGTGGGGGAAAACTAATATGAAAGGGTTAAGGCTATGATGAAAGAATTACTGAAGTCCGAAAAAACAAAACTGATAGGAACATTATGGGAATGCGACCCCGAAATCCACGCTATCCTCAGTTCAAGCGAAACGATGCAAGATGCGCGAAATAAGATATTCGATCATCTTAACGACATCGAGAGGCACTTTTATGACATTTACTCGGTTAAGCCCTTCAAGGACATGAACCTCCTTGAAAAGAACAATGCAAAGGAATGCATACGGGTTTTTAAGAACATTATCAGGACCGAGAACGAAACCATTTCTAATTTTTCAGCTTTGCGAATTCTGTATTCAATTGCAGAAGGAGATATCAATCCAGATGACCTGACTGAAGGATTCCTGCTGGAATTTATTTTCCTTTTTAAAGGTATCAACGGTAATTCCGGACAGTACGCCGAAATGGATGTTCCGTTATTTTTAAAAATGATCGGCATGGATGCCGCTAAGGAGCGCATGAAAACCCTTGATGAGTATGCAATGAACATGGAAAATGGGATGAGGCGCTATAAGACCGGACTGGATAAAGAGCTGATAAAAGAACGGTTGGATAATAAAAGGTTCATACTGGACTTGTTCGATGAAGGCGAAGAAGAGTGGCAGGACTATAAATGGCAGCTATCAAACATTATCAAAGATATTGATTCCATTAAGTCTATGGTCAGGCTGAGCCCGGACGAATTGAAAGGGCTTGAACTCGCAATGAAAAACAATATTCCGTTCCAGATAACCCCATATTATCTTTCTCTTTTTGATCGTGAAAATAGTGGCATGTATGATCATGCGATAAGGGCGCAGGTGCTGCCTGGTGAAAATTACTGCCTGAACTATATCCAGAGTAAAAATAGCGGAACTGATCTTGATTTCATGGATGAAAAATCTACAAGCCCTGTAAAAGGAATTACACGAAGGTACCCGCAGATACTAATTCTCAAGCCTTTTGATTCGTGTCCGCAGATATGCGTGTACTGCCAGAGGAACTGGGAGATAACTGATATAAAAGATGCGGTTTTCTCAAAGGATACAATGACGAATGCTCTTCAATGGATAAAGGATAACCCGCATGTCTCTGAAGTCCTGATCACAGGAGGGGATCCCCTGACCATGAATGATGTCTCTCTCAACTGGATGCTGTCTGAAATATCAGGAATAGAACAGGTTGAAAGGATCAGGATAGGTACAAGGATCATGGTAACGATGCCGCAGAGAATTACGGATGACCTGATGGAAATATTCGATAAGTATCATGAACTGGGAACAAGGGAATTATCTATCGTAACGCATTTTGAGCATCCCACTGAACTTACACCGGATTCGCTGGAAGCTAATAAGAAAATCAAAAGGCTTGGCATCAATCTATATAACCAGCAGGTATTTACATATTACAACAGCAGAAAATATGAATCATGCCTTCTAAGAAAAACGCTCAAGAGGTCGGGGATAGACCCATACTACACCTTCAATACCAAAGGAAAAGATGAAACCATTGATTACCGGGTTCCAATAGCGAGGATAGAGCAGGAACGAAAAGAGGAAGCAAGGTTCCTGCCAGGACTTGTGAGGACAGATGAGGCCGTATTCAATGTACCAAGACTTGGAAAATCACATCTTCGTGCATGGCAGGACCATGAGGTGATAATGGTATTGCAGGACGGAAAAAGGATTTACCGCTTTTATCCATGGGAATCGAAGTATGCGCTGGTTGAACCATATAACTATACGGATGTTGCAATATATGATTATCTGAAAAGGCTGAACGATGATAACGAAGATGTTGAAGAGTATTCATCGATCTGGTATTATTTCTGAGGTTCATTTTGAATTGCATAAACTTCAAATAAGGTTAACAATATTGGTTTAGCTAAATGGAATAAAGGAGACTCTCAATATGAAAAAGTACAAGGCGTCATGCTTAATATCCGGATCTACCCTTCCTCCCGAACCTGAGCATATAGAGGCAGAAATTGAAACCATGACCACGAAAGGCTGGTCATTCACGCATATATCGACAGGCGGCGGCGGCTCTGGTCAGGGCAGCGTTACTTCCTGGGTATATCTGCTTTTCGAACGAGAAGTTTAGTAAGATCAAGTATAGGGAACTTCCGTATCTACAACCTCAGATGAGGATTAACAACCGGTCTTAGTATACGGCATGTCAATTCCACCAATTATAACCCAACTTTGAGTGATATTTCCTCAAGTTCAGCCCCCAATTTTATTGGCCTCCATAATTCAAGTCGTTTCTTAAGCATTTCATTTTCATAGAAGCCTTCAACCGCATTCCCGGATCGGATCATCTCTTTCAATTCCCCAAACGAATGACTCATCTTCCCCTCATTTAGAGCCACTTTTAGCAATGACATCAGGAGATAACCAAAAACAACCATTACCGTATGGGTTTCTATGCGGTCATCCCTGCTATGATAAACTGGATCTATCTCCAAATCGGATTTCAATGCTCTAAACCCGTGTTCAACTATATCTCTGATTTTATATATCTCTATCAATTCCTTAGCCGATAATCCTGGATGATTTGTTAAAAAAATAAGAAAACCAGATCAAGATTACCAGAGTTTCCACCAGGGTTTCTTCCCCGGCATTCCTTTCTGTCCGCCTTTTAAATATTTTTCCGGTTCTCCTTCAAACGCTTTCTTGCATCCGGGGGCGCAGAAATAATAGGTTGTGCCTTTATAATCCGACTTGAACTGCGCCGTCTTCTCGTCAACTGTCATTCCACATATCGGGTCAATTGCCATATTTTAACCTCCCTGATAATAGATTCATCCTGAGCTTTTTAAGCCTTTCGCAAAGTTCCTTCCGAAATCAACGCACTTATCAAGTTCTTCCCTGGTTGGCTGCCACTTGACCTTAATGCCATCCTGCAATTTCTTTATTTTGGCTTTCTCAAGGTTCTCCTCGATTAGCTTCACGTTCTCTCCGCTCCATCCGTATGAACCGAATGCTGCCCCAACCTTGTTCTTGAACTTCAATCCTTTTAGATCTTCAAGTATGGGTTTGAGTGTGGGCAAAAGTCCGTTATTCATCGTGGGCGAGCCTATAAGTATTCCCCTGGATTTGAAAACCTCAGTCAACACATCGTTGCGGTCATGCACTGCCATGTTGAAAAGCTTGAATTTCACACCTTCCATCTCAAGCCCTTCTGATATCGACTTTGCCATTTTTCCCGTAGCGTTCCACATGGTGTCGTAGATTATCACAACTGAGCCGTCATTCTTCTGGGTTGCCCATTCATAATATTTGTCAACTATCTGGAGCGGATCTTTCCTCCAGATTATACCGTGGCTCGGTGCGATGATATCCACCGGTATGTTTAGTTTCTTGAACTCGTCTATCTTCCTGATAACGAGGTCGCTAAAAGGGGTGAGGATATTTGTATAATACTTGATAGCTTCCTGGTACACCTCTATCATGTCCACCTCGTCATTGAACCGCCCCGATGATGCATAGTGCATCCCGAAAGCATCGTTTGACATCAGTATGTTCTTGCCTGTGAGATATGTGAACATGCTGTCAGGCCAGTGCAGCATGGGAGCGGCTACGAAAACGAGATTGTTCTTCCCCAGACTGATGGAATCACCTGACTTAACGACCTTGAAATTCCATTTCTCATGGTAATGCTTGAATATGCTCTCGTTTCCCTTTTCCGAGACAACCACTGTGGCGTCAGGGATGATTTTCATCAGTTCAGGAAGCCCTCCTGAATGGTCTGTCTCAGCGTGGTTAGCTATTACATAATCTATTTTCTTGATATCGATTATCTTCTTTATATTTTCTATCAACTGCTGTGAGTAGGGTCCCCAGACCGTGTCCACGAGCGCGATCTTCTCATCTATTATCAGATATGCGTTGTAGGTCGTGCCCCTGTGCGTGGAATATTCGTGTCCATGGAACTTCTTTATGTTCCAGTCCACGACCCCTACCCAGTACACACCGTCTTTTAATTCAACAACCATTTTATATCACTCCTGAATGCTCCTTATATTTTATTATTTCTGGTTCAATGCTATATAATACTATTGAGAAACCACGAGTGTAAAATCTTTTGGTGTCGGACAGCCAGCCATCCCGAGTCGCGCCTCGGGAGGGCGCAGACACGTATGCCCTGCAGGCATACGTGGATTCCCGCTCCTGAAGGGTAATCGGGCTGGTCGAGCACAAGGTCGCCGGGCGAAGTGTAGCGCAGGATGAGGTTTCGCGGGATGCAGGGCGACCAGTTGCCCCTGTAGTTACCGACTATAATAAGTTTTTTTATGCTTCAACCTTCAAAGCTTTAGAAACGATCTCAGATACTCTTATATCATGTTTTGGAAGTAATATCTCAATACCTATTGCTTCTCCATTTTTATCAACATCGACAATAACATTGTCTGCTAAAGCCTCATATCTATCCACTTTTCCTTTTTTTAAGTGGATATACATCGCATTAACTTCCGGATCAAATTCTACTGAAACCATATCTATTCAATCGTTGAATACCTTATCGGCGCAAGATTTCAATGAGTTTATCTATCACATCATCACTCTTTTTCTTCTTTAGTTGTCCAACAGAATATAATATTATGCCGCTGTCTGCCGTAAAAATCCTGTTTGGCCTGATATGGCTTCTTTGCTTAAGACTTCCTATTTGGAAGTCCTTATCGTCAATCATGATAGCATATTCATCATTAATCCATTGGCTGGTTATTTGACATAGAATTACGTCTTTTCCTGTTAACTCTGCAATTACCAGCGCAGGACGCCTTTTAGATTGGGTTAAATCTGAAAACGGAAAAGGAACGACAACTACATCCCCTTTTACAAATCTTGCCATGCCTTATCTTCTTCTTCCCTCAGCCAATCTTTTCTCAGAGAAGATTCACTTGCAATTGCTGTTTCCAGTTTTTCTTTCAATGATTTTGTTTTGAGAAAATGGATAAAATCCAGTATTTCATTTAAAAGTGGTTCTGGGACCTGTTCCATTTCACGCAATATTAATTCTTTTTTTGCCACATTTACCATGTATTATGTTTCTATATCATTAGTCCGTTATAATAGTTCTGTTCCAATTCCCGCTTGCCACCACTTCATGCTCTCACTGAACCTCGTCACTCTCTCCTCCACCTCCGGCTTCCTGAACACATACAGATGCTCATGTCCTATCAGGTAAAAATCATACTTCTTCCCGAACCACTTCTCCCTTGTGCTCTTCATCTTCCACTGAAGCTTGATGATATCCTCCCTCAAAATGAACCCAGCCTCAAGGAAGCTTATGAGCACCTGCGGCGTGATGGGCTCGAAATGCTTGCTGCGCCGGGTATCTCCAATCAGCGCAGTGCTTTCCGGGCTTGAGGAGGCGCATGCAATCACTCGGGACGCCTTTTGCTTTGAAGGCGTTCTCACTGTTTGTGAACGGTCATAATATATATATACTTTGTTCGCATATATACGAATAAATAGTGGTCAGAAGAAAAATCTTTTTTTTCACCACCCTCCTATCCAAATCTGCCCAACTATTGTATTTTCTTTATGTCATTCATATCCTGCGATCTTAGCAATAATCCACACCCACGGCACGCCAGGAGCTTGCACTCCACAAGGGTTATGCCAGAACCTGCCATCCCGAGTCGCGCCTCGGGAGGGCGCAGTGTAGCGCAGGATGAGGTTGCGGGGAATGCAGGGTGACCAGTTGCCCCTGTAATTTCCGACGTGCGTAGCCCATTCGCCGCGGTCGGGGAATGACCAGACGGTTGTAGTTTCGGGGGTGAAGATGGAGGGAGCGAAATTATGGATCTTCCAGTTATTGTGGAGTTTTATTGTTGTTTCTTCTATCTGCACTTCGCTGTGGGATTGGAGGAATTGTTTATAGTCGGTCCTTGTGATTTTGCGCAAGGATTGATATTGATCCAATTAATAATATATAAATTAATATGATCTAATTTTATGAATATAATTAAGTTGTAAGTAAGGTGGAAGTAAGTTGTAAATAAAAACAAACAGTATCGACGTAATATTATCGAAGTATTATTTATTTTCAAAGATTCGGGTATATTTTAAAACGGTTAATTTTCCTTCACCTGTAATATCCAAAGAAAAGACATCTCCCTCATTGATTTTATTTTCTTTGCAAACCTGTGTAGGTATTGTAATATCTAGTGAATCTGTGCCGTGATGAGTGCGGGCTTTTACAGTGAATTTCTTACCCATGCATCATTTAGTAAATTTATGTACATAATTTATTTACTGTACAAAATGTACATAATATTTGCTTCTCTGTTGAACTCCCACGCGGATTATGGGAATGTCTAACCCACACAAATTTCAAAATATAACAACTAATATAACTCTATTAATAATTTACTCGCCAAAAAATTCACTCTTCTGTAAGTTATGCTCCTTCGCCAGAGTGTAGAGATTGATCAGCGGTTCATAACTCCTTGCCCTGCAAATCCCTTTTATATCCCTGAAAAGACTGCGCCCGATCTCTTTATCAAACATGCCCATCTTATCAACGGGCAGGATTATAAAAAGTCTTGTTCTCTGACCTGACCTGTGAAGGTCATGAAGCCTCCCGAGTCCTCTTGTCACATCGGTCGTATGCTCAACTTCAAAAGCAAACTCCGGCACAAGCATATC
>CBFFLL010000051.1:0-8256 GCA_965642175.1 Candidatus Methanoperedens nitratireducens
GTTTATAAAAGTTCATATTTAGAAAATAAGTTAAATTATCAAATATTTAGTTGATCTTTTATCGTTATACCCCGCAGCTCTGCTGCGGCTGGGACAGACCGATGCAAGAAATGGACATTGTAAAGCAATGCTTCGGGATTCAGCATACCCCGAAACTACAAAGCGCCAGCGCAATCATGCCCCGCAGCTCTGCTGCGGTTGGGTGCGCTGGCGCAACGTTTGACTTCTTCTTGTAGAAGAGGGAAATGGAGTACGTTTTTTTTTCGAAGTCATAATTTATGCTAATTCTTGAAAGGTCATCTTTTCGAATTGGCTGTCCCATATTTTCTATCATCTCGAAAAGATCTTTTGATGTCAATCCATCCTGCATTAACCGCAATGCAAGATATGAGAAGTGAACGGGCTCTATTGGTATTTTTGTTGGGTTTTTGGGGTCGGTGCCTAATGACCGGATATGCTTTTGAACACATTTTCCATTAATCCATTGATTTTCGACTTCTGCATAGTATGTTTTACCGCGTTGTTTTATTTGTCTAATAAATCCCATATTTCTAGTGTAACGTTACACTAGTATTTTACACTATTGGTTCGACTAAATTTGATGATTATTTTGCAGAAATATGAATTGGAAGGACTATTGATAAGGATTTATTTATTCATATTAAAAAAATTGTTACAGAAGTCCTATTGACGCCATAGCTTCCGATCATCCGATATTTGTAAACAGAAAATTGGGGAAATCCCTAAGTTAATATTGGTTGGAGGTATATCAGAACTGAAGGTTTTTGTTGTGGATTAGGGTATGCTAACGGGGCTCTGAACCTGCCTGTGTAGAATTAAAGAAACATTCCAATATTAATATGAATTACTTGATTGGTTTGATAAACCCCAGACTTTACAAATCCTTGTATTAGCAAATGTTTTTATCTAATTAAATAATATTGTATATCAGAATAACTATGTTTATAGTTTCCTATACGTTGAAAAAATGGGCTTTGTCCGAAAGTCATGTATTATATATAAACCAATTGCTTATCTGGCCGGATAAGTGTAATTTCTAAAAAAACAACCCTACAGGTATGCCCTTCTCAACCTGTCCTTATGCCCGTTATACTTCTTCCGGAACGCTGGATCATCCTTCATCTTCTCGACCTGACCTTTTAGCTTCTCCTCAAGCGCAGCCTGTTTGCCAGAAAGGAATTCCCTCGTCAGCAGGCTTGATGAATCCGAAGAATATGTCTGTATCCCTGCCATTACTATAGAAGGCTTGTTTCGCTGCGGAGTCACATTACCGAAGGGAACAGGCGAACCCTGCTTCATGATCTTCTCAAGTTCCTCATCCATTCGTGCGATCCTCATTCCAACAGCGACCTGCTCACCTGCCGTTACTTCTTCAGATCTGATCTGCCAGAGGTTCCTGTCGCCTGCAATAAAAGTATTATAATGATCCCTGTCCATTCCCTGGAGCACGCGCCAGCTTGACCTGTCCTTGCTCTTATCGTATTTTTCTTTCAGGTCACCCACAAGGGCGCTGACGCTCTTAATTGCCATTATGCGAACATCCCTTTCGGCGGTTCTGACTTCTTCCCGACCGCTTCTGCTAACGCTTCCTCAAATTGCCTGCCCTTAACTTTTCCGCCTGCAAGTATGGCTTTATGAAGCGCGTTCTTTAGCAGCTTTTCCACAAGATCTCGTCCTGAGAAACCAGTTGTCTTTTTTGCAATGTTTAGAAGATTAACATCCTTTGCCAGTTTTACCGGGAAGGTGCGCGTATAGTTCTGCAATATCATATTCCTCTCTTCCTCAGCAGGCAGAGTAAACTCAATTTCTTCTTCAAAGCGACTTCGGACAGCAGGGTCAAGCGCCATCATCATATTCGTTGCCGCAATTGTGCAGATGCCATCCCTCTCGTCGATTCCATCCATCTCTGTAAGGATCGCATTGACGATCTCGGATACATCCCCTCTTATTTCCTGGAAACTCCTGTTAAGTGCGACAGCATCGAATTCATCTATAAATATAATACATGGTGAAACTTCCTCAGCCTTTTCATAAAGCTGGTGTATCTGGCGCGCGCCGTCGCCCACGAACTCACCTATAAGCTTTGTGGCTTTTACCGCAAGGAGCGGGACATCCACGGAATTCGCAAGCGCCTTTGCCATCATGGTCTTTCCTGTGCCTGAAGGTCCGTGGAACAGTATGTTCTTTGGGGCCCATTTTCCGAACTTTCGCGGATTAGATAGGAATTTTTCGATAAGCTTGCATTTATCTTTAGCTTTTTGCTGCCCGATAATGTTCTTAAATGAGATCTCGGATTTTATTTCAGGGACAAAGAAATCCGCTTCATAGTCCTCGACTATGAATTTAGTGTTTTTACCTATCTCCGAGCTCTCAGGGTCAACATCAATGATCTTAAATGCAAAGTCCGGGAACATTCGCCTGTCGAAAAGGAAGTCGCCTTTTTTAACAACTAAGCCGTTCCACTGCTCACGCGCGTAGAACTCAAAGACGTCAAGTTCAGATGTCTCAGGGTATTCGTGGAACATACCTTTTAACGGGTAGCCTGCGGGTTTCACCGTCACTGTTTTAGCGCCATTACCCTTTGCGCTCGAACCGCTTTTACTGCTCTTTTTATTGTTTACCCGCTGTTTTGCTCTCATTGAAACCAGTAAATGTCAATTAACTATTAAACTGTTGCCCTGTTTTGTTTTTTTAAAAATCCTTTTATTCCGGCACCAGTATTTTTAAGCAGAATGAAAGCCATTTCCTGCGTCGGCCACGAGCCTAGCCCGCAGTCAGGACCTGCGTATTTTATCCTATCCCCGAATAGCGCATACGCCTTTTCAAGACGTTTTTCTATGATTTCCGGTGTTTCCATTGCCGTGACTATCTCTTCAAGCCTTTTGGGCTCTTTCCAGACATTGATACCATATTTTTCGTTAAGCACAGACGACAGATTAAATATATCGGTGCGCGAAACCCCGATCCTCAGATATTTATCGTTGTCAGAAAGGTCTTTTTTGTCAACAAGATCAAGATACGACGGGCTGGCTGCTGATTCAACGCCGATAACACTTATGGACGGCACATTGCATACCAGCTTATAATGAAGCGGCGAATGGAGATGTATCTCGGTATCGATTTTATGAGACGAAGCGGTCTTTGAAGCTTTTTCAAGCGCTGCTATAAGGTCGCTGTCGCCGAACATGATCTGGGGATTTATTCCGATACTGGGTTCATCGATCGAGATCGTTGATATCCTGAAATTTTTTGCATTGTCTATTGAATTGCTTATGAACCTGTCGATGCTGGCAGCGAAGTTGTTAAGGACGTCGGCATACGTAGTCCCCCCGAACTGCTTTAAATACAGCTCAACCGGACCTGTGACACACACCCTGATATTCAGCTTATTTCCAGTATTCTTATAATATTCAGCCCCCACATCTTCGATGGCTTCAAGCTCCATTATCCTTGCCCTGTCCTTACGTACAAGAAGCGGCTCTTCTACACTTGCATCATCATTGATTATCCCAAGGAACTGCTCGTTCATGTCCTGGTATTGGGGATATGTGGGCACATCCACGCCTGCATCGATCTTCTGCTTCATTGCATCCTTGATGATGTTGAGGAAATTCGGGTCTTTTTTCTTAACAGCTTCATGCACCCATTCCTTTTTTACATCTTTTGGCAGCGGATAACTTCCAATATCATCGAATAATATCATGTTGTTTACGATTGTTTTTTCCTGTTTTATAGTTATTGAAACGAAGCCACAGGTATGAATAAATTTATATGTCTTAAAACTCAATAACATAAACTGGAGGTTATTTGTTTTGAGTAAATATATTATAATATCCAGATTGACAGATGAGGGTGGAAAAACTCTTAAGAAAAATGCTTCAAGGATCAAAGAAGTGAACGAAGAACTTAAGAACATGGGTGTAAAAGTTATTGAGCAGTACGCCGTTCTTGGAAATTTCGACTTCCTGAACATAGTGGAAGCCCAGAACGAAACGATCATGGCAAAAGCTGTTATTGAATTGGCTTCTCGCGGCTCTATCAGGACTGAAACCTATATGGCAATACCGATCGACGAGTTCATAAATTCTATGGGATGATGTTTCCGATATAAGGCAATTAATTTAAGCCATAAGAAGTAATTATGAATTGTAGCAGGTGAATACATGTCAGAGGAAAAAAGAGAAAAAAAGAAGCCAGTTGAAGAAAAATGCAAGACATGCAGTATCTGTTGCCAGAGGAGAGAAAAGAAATGACTAAAGTCGTATTGTTAGATTTTTATGCAGATTGGTGCGGTCCATGTAAGATGCAGGACCCCATCAATGAAGAGATCAAGAAGAAATTCGGTGATAAGATAGAGATCAAGAAGGTCGATGTAGATACAAATTTTGAACTTGCTTCCAAGTTCACCATTCATGCAGTACCAACCCTCATTCTTGAAAAAGATGGCGCTGTGTTCAAACGGTATACTGGTGTGACACAGGCCAAAGTGCTTGAAGCAGATATCAATGCCGCTTTAAAATAAGAGGTTTTATTGAAGCCTTTATATGACCTGGGCGTTCTGCCTGTGAGGTACAGGACAGGTAAAGGTTTCAAACCCCACATTTCACTTACTTTTAAGACTGAAAAAAATCGCACCTTTGCAGTGGATACTACGAACCTGCGCAATTCTACTGATGCCTACCTCATAACTCACGCCCATTCAGACCACCACGGCAAATCTGCTATGCTCTGTGAAAATTCGGTCTGCTCAGAGGAAACTGCGCGGGCGCTTGAGATCCTTTATGGAAAAAAATTCACAGGGAGTACATTCAGGATCGGGGATGTCATCAACATATCAGGTGTGCATGTTAAGACGTATCCCACCCACCATACGATCGGATCAACCGCTTTTTTCTGGGAGAACGAGGTTGGGACACGGATCCTTGTAACAGGCGACGTGAAAGATGCAAAAGACCTGCCCAAATGCGATCTGCTCGTTACGGAGGCAAACTACGGTGATTACGATGACCCGGCCTGTCATTTCCAGGATGACATAGGCGCATTCAGGGAAGCGGTAAAAGAGCATGACGACATTGCCCTGGGCGCTTATTCATTCGGGAAAGCCCAGCGGGCTGTACATCTCCTTCGTGAATCAGGTTATTCTGGAAAGATAGGCATGGACCCGACATCTCTTTCGCTAACTGAAGGATTGATGGAGAACGCGGGGCAGCTTTGCGGTCTTGACGACGATTGCGGGATCCGTATAGCAGCGCTTGCTAAATTGTCCGGCATCAAGGCCTCAAAAAAATATCTCCTGACATGCAGGCGCGATCATAAAGTCCCCACGATCAGCATCAGCGACCACATGGACGTTAATGGGCTCATTGGCATGGTGGAGCAGTGCGCCCCACAGGCTGTCATCGTGTACCATCCGAGCGGTCACCGTCCTGTTAAGCTGGCGGCGTATATCAATAAAATGGGAGTATATGCGCGGGCTCTTGAGCAGATCAATAACTGTATTGAGATATAAAATAAAAATTAACGACCAACTCCTGCGAACCCACGCTATCGGAGTTCGTTTCAGTTCGCATTAGTTCGTTGTTTATCTCTATATTTTTTTCAGGGTCTGGCGGGGTATCCCGCAAGCGTATCAAAACCTTTATACCCCAAGCTTACTTAATGAAAAACGGTGATAAATAATGGTGAAAATGCCCCCTGAAATAAAGGATATTGTCGCAAAACAAAAACCCCTGCCCATAGCCACAGCAGATAAAGCTGGAAAGCCCAATGTCGTATTCGTTACAATGTGGAAGATCCTGGATGATGAGACACTGCTTTTAGTAGATAACTTCTTTAACAAAACAAGGAAGAATCTCGAAGTGAATCCGAATATGGCTATTGTTGTTTATGACAGTGATGCCAAGAGATCATATCAGTTAAAAGGGACCGTGGATATCGAGAACACGGGCGATAAATTCACAAGCGCGAAAGAGATGGCTGATTCAAAGAAACTCCCTGGAAAAGCAGCAGTGGTATTTCATGTGAAAGAGATATTCGAGGCCACGTACGGACCCAACGCAGGGAAAAAGATCATTTAAAGTTTTTCTTTTTCTATATTTCCACACATTTGCCGCCGCATAAAAACAGGACAGGAATAATATATCATTCAGATTACCTGTTGCATGATACAGGTCTTCATCCTGAAAACAAAGAGCGGCTGATCTCGATAATATCGCATCTTACAAAAACAAGGATGCTTGAAAAGCTTGAAATGATTACACCCGGGAAAGCCAAAGTGTTCGAGCTTGAGTATATTCATCATAGGGATTACATCGAAAAAGCAAGAGGTCATTCTGAAATGAAGCTCCAGCTTGACCCTGATACTATAATGTCCTGGGACTCGTACGATGTCGCCATGCTGGCTGCCGGGGGCGCCATTACTGCTGTCGATTCTGTGCATGATACTGTTGAGAACTCATTCGCGCTTGTGCGGCCTCCGGGACACCATGCGACACCTGGTCGTGGCATGGGATTCTGCATTTTCAACAATCTTGCGATCGCAGCCCGTCATGCTCAGAAAAAAGGTATGAAGCGGGTGCTTATAGTGGACTGGGACGTGCATCACGGGAACGGGACCCAGGAGGCGTTTTATGAAGACCCATCGGTTTTGTACTTTTCTACCCATCAGTATCCACATTTTCCCGGGACTGGCTGGCTGGACGAGGTCGGAAAAGGCGATGGTGCTGGCTTCAATATCAACGTTCCACTGCCCCCGGGGACGAATGACGCAGGGTTCATAGCCGCGTTTGAGGAGATACTGCTCCCCGCAGCGCTTGAGTTCGTTCCTGATATCGTGCTTGTCTCGGCGGGATTTGACGGATGTGCCGGGGACGGTCTGGCACGTATGAATATGAGCGCCGGGGGTTTTTCGATTCTTGCTTCTATATCAAGATCCATTGCAATGGAGAGCTGCGCAGGAAGGCTTGTGGCTGTGCTTGAAGGGGGATACAACACAGTTATCCTTCCACATGCTATTTCTTCTGTTCTTGAGGTGTTCATGGGGAGAGAACCAATGCAGAAGGGGCGATCTACACCTGATCCACAGGTGAGGAAGCGATTGGACGAGGTAAAAAAGGTTCAGTCCCTGTTCTGGAACCTCCGATAGATTAATAAGTAAAAAGTTAGTATTAGCTGGAGAAGCCCGGTAGTGTAGAGGTCAATCATGCGAGGCTCTGGATCTTGCGACATAGGTTCGAATCCTGTCCGGGCTATACCACTTTAGTAGTAAATTCAGACCGTTTTTAAAAGTATCCTTTCGTATTCATATTGATCTTTCCATTTCAATCACTCTCCCATATACCAGGCCGAACCTCACGAACTTTTATCACAAGGTCTGAAAATGTTGTTTGTTCAGCGATCTTTCCAATAATACTTATCATATCTGGACTTTTACCGAATGAAGGTGCATAGCGGACTTGAACCATATGTCCGGGTTGAATCAGCTATTTAGAAGGACAGTTCCTTCCAGCGTATGTTAGTATTACATCAACAGAATTTTTATAAGATATATATTTATGCATTTAAATAATACTTGTAATAGTTATTATTATGAAATTTATGACATTTCCAAGAGCAACTATTGTTCAAGCGACATTCTACGAGAATTACATCCGTGGTTGATGAGGCTATCAATATCCCTGAAAAGATTGATATGCCATATCACTAATATTAACGAAGAGGCATTATCCGAATGACAGTATCCGATAATATTTACAGTAAAAGCTCTTGAAATGACTGATGACAGAAATCTAACGGCACATACATATCATGAAGAAGTCGCAATGGAGATATATCAAAAGATCAGGGGATATTATGAACTTATGGATAAAGTCCATAGATTAATATTGAAAAGCATTTAAAGGAGACAATTATGCAGAATCTCACTCAACTTCTTGAAAATCATAAAGAAAAATTCAGGCAAAAGCTGATAGAAGCGCTTGCAACAAAGAACTCGCTCACACAGGAACAGGTCATTGTAGATCATAAGGATTTTATCGAGCAGTATATCATAGATAAATACGAGAACGTAGATGAATTTATAAACAGGATAAGCGCAGCAGAAACCCCTGTACTCCTTTCCATCAGGCGCGAAAGGTCGCGCAAGGACACATGCAAGCTCTGCGAAGAGAACCAGCCCAATATAGAAGATATATCAACGAAATACGGGGATAAGGTAGAAATGATCGAGATATATGA
>CBFFLL010000051.1:8266-11993 GCA_965642175.1 Candidatus Methanoperedens nitratireducens
GGATCAGCCTGAGGGCGGGGCGCTATACAACATAATATTCCATGATGATGCGCCGGAAAAAAAGCTGCCCCTCACTGCGGTTATCAACAAAGGAGTGATACTGAAATTCTGGGCAGGGAAGACGGTGCAGTCTGCGGTGTATGAGATATTTATAAGGAAAGCCAGTCAAATAGATATCTAACGAAAAAGGTCGTTGAAATTGAAGAAAGCATTGAGGATATCAACATCGACCTGCATCATGTTAAACCTGAGTATATTAATAAACTTGAAGGAAAGTCTATCATTAAGTCTTCCTCTAATTGAGCCTTTTGGATGTTCTGCAATTTGCAATTGATTTATTATCCAGCTGCTTTTCGCTTTACCTTCTCCACTTCTTTCAGTATCGTATCAATGCCCTCAATAACCAGCGCCTCAAACTTCTCTCCTCTCATACAGGCTCTGTTCAGGCTCTCTCCAAGTTCTATTGGAATCGCTATATCCACCCAGTTGTCGCGCGCCCTGTGAAGCACGGGCGACTGGAGATATTCACGCGCTTTCTCGTTCTCTTTTGAAGCGGTTTTGCCATCTTTGAATTTAACCGGCACATGCAAAGTAAGCGATGTGATCTTCCCGTCTTTACTTTTTGGTGTGTAGAGCCGCACTATCTCTTCGCCGAACCTTCCAAAGAACTGGTCTGTGCCTTTCCCGAATCCAATTTTCTCGATAGCAGCAACCGCGCCTGCGGGTATGTCATCCATTATGCAGCCGCACAGGGCGTTTGTGATCTCTTTCTCTTCCGTGCTGTCGGAAATGCGGATAAAATCATCAAGCGGGAAACCCATAACCATCTCATCGTCCCTGTAGCCAGAGAACATGCGCGCTCCATTGCACAGGAGCGATAGGTTCACCTTTTTCTCCATGTAAGGTATTGCTGTACACTCGCCGCATACCGCGAACTCGCCTTTAAATCTAGCCTCTACTGGCTGTTTTTCATGCAGCTGTGAAAGTATTGTCGATACGCGCATTAGCTTCCTCGGCGTCCCGACGATCACTACAACATCCGGTTTTTTCTCAGTCTTCTCAAGTGGAGAGACGCATACCAGTTTTGTGTTAGCAGGCTTGATCCTGGGATAGACATCCCCGTAGGATGGTTCAGTGAAGCCAAGCGCCAGTTCACCGCTAGTGCATGTGAGTTCCTCAACTCCAAAAACGAAGCTTTCACCGTACATTGCGCTTCTCCTTACCATTTCGCAAAAGCGCATGGGCTTTTTGTTCGTTTTTTGTTCTGAGTCGTCAGTTATTATCCTCACTGCCACTGGGGATGACGGCAGTTCGAAAAATTTCCTGAATTTGGATGAATTTTCTGAATATTTCATTCTTAATTCCTAATCCTCTACTTTTATCCCATTCGTGCGCGCAATATCTTTGAAAGCCTCTGCTACGTATTTCACCTGTTCCCATTTCAGCCCGTATGTATTTATCTTGAAATTCTTGCTCATGCCGGGATGAAGCCCGATGATCTTACGCTTCTTCAGTTCATGGTAAAGGAAATAACCTCTGCGCTTATCTTTTTCAGCCACCTCGTGCAGCGACAGGCTCTCGAAGTTCATGAGAGTATGCTGTTTGGGCTTGACTCCCATCTGGTGGAAACCTTCTATCTTCTCAAGCTCTCCCACGAAGTACTGCGCTTTCTTGACTTCTTCGTCCCAGTGCTTCACGCGTTCCACTACGGCGGGGAAAGATGCCATAAGCGTGGCGACAGGCGCGCCGAAAACCGGCGAGCAGCCGAACAATGCAACCTCTTTTTTCGTGAATCCCCTGCCGCTCCAATCGCCGCGGACGGTAGATTTGTTGAATACCTTGTTCGTCCATTCGAACGTGGTCGCAAGTATTCCCATGGGAGCTGAAGAAGCCCAGCTTTTGTGTCCTGATCCGCACAGGAAATCAACATGTAATTTCTTGCCGTCAATAGGCATGATGCCAGATGAATATGCAGTATTTAACAGGAAAGGTACGCCGTATTCCTTGCAGATGCGCCCGACTTTTTCAGCATCAGCCACATTACCGTACCTGTAATCCACATGCGTAAGAACTGCCATCGAAGGAAGTTTTCCGGTTTTTTTCTCAACTTCCTCGAATTTCCCGGCATATCCTTCGATATCTATCTCAAATGTGGGATAACCGTTATGCGGCACTTCCACTACGTTAAGTCTATTCGCTTCAGCTGCAAGATATGAAGTGTAATGCGCAAGTGAATCAAGCACTACCGTATCCCCGGGTTCGCATACCATGTGCATGACAGCCCACTTCGCATGCCTGCATCCTGCTGTGAACCTGACATCGTCCATGTTCAGGAACTCAGCAATGTCCTGTGTCAGGTCATGAACCGGGGGATTTTCCACGAGGTCAACCCTTGATTCAAAACAGTAATCGCAAACAGAATAACCGTCCCCGAACTCAAGCAGGGCTTTTCTTGCCTCTGCTGTCAGCACGCCTCCGCGCTGTATTGGATGCACGTTCACGTATGTATCTGAAACTCCGCGTGTAACGTTCTTATATTTTTTTGTGTCCATGCTTAGCTCTCACGTGATCCTATCTCTCTTAAAAGTTCCTCTCTTGATACACGCCCCACGAGCACGACCTCTCCGTCGATAGCGACCGTAGGTACTGACATGATGTTAAGTTCTGATGCCCGCTGCTTTCCTTCGGGATAGGAGATGTTTATTTCCTTGAATTTCATGTTCTTCGAGAGTATTTCCATTATGAGAGCCCTTAACTGATGGCAGTTATGACAGGTATCTGAATAGTAAAGTTCTAATGTGGTCATTCTTATCACTTTTGATCTAATGGCATTAATCGGTTATGTTTGAGGCAATATTTGCAGTGTACCATGGTTCTTTATCAAATTAATTTTTGCTATTCTTATTTAATTCCCTGCACCTTTATGCTCACAATTGACTTCGCTATCTCTTTTAAGACCTCCTCCGGTATATTGAATTTCTCAATAAATTCACTTACGCCTGGATCGCTCAGAAGCTCTAAGTAATGCGATTCGTCCACTATCCTTACATCCCTGAACCCTGCTTCTTTTATAGCACTGAGATACTCTTCTTTCAATATCGCGCCTGAGATGCAGCCCAGGTAGCCTTCCACTGATCCTTTCAGGGCATCGGGCAGTTTTTTTGTCAGCACCAGATCAGATACCATGAGCCTGCCTCCGGATCTTAGCACCCTGTGGGCTTCTTTGAATACCTGCCTTTTATCAGGCGCAAGGTTGATCACGCAGTTGGAGATGATAGCATCCACGGAATTATCAGCAGCAGGAAGGTTCTCTATCTCTCCAAGCCTGAACTCCACGTTGGTATAATTGCCTTTCTTTGCGTTCTCCCGTGCCCTGTCAAGCATATCAGGCGTCATGTCCACGCCTATGACCTTTCCTTCTTTTCCGACTTTATTTGCCGCAAGGAAGCAGTCAAATCCCGGACCTGAGCCCAGGTCAAGCACAGTTTCTCCCTTTTTCAGGGATGCAAGCGCAACAGGATTCCCACAGCCCAGACCCAGGTTAGAGCCTTCGGGCACAGATGAAAGCTCTTCATCACTATACCCTATCGTCCTGCTTACGTCATCCGGGCGGCTTGAACCGCAGCATGATGACGTCGGGGGGCAGCATGGACCAGATGTTTTGGCTATCCTGCCATAACCTTCCCTTACAACTTTCTTTATTTCTTCCGGTTTCATATTATTCATC
>CBFFLL010000051.1:12093-15952 GCA_965642175.1 Candidatus Methanoperedens nitratireducens
TATTCATCAAATATGCCTATTTTTCAAGTATGTCCTTCATAACAGGCCCGAGCATTCCCTCCACCATCTCTGCAAGTTTTTCGACCTTGATCAGTGAGATGCAGCAGACAGCTCCATCCTTTTCCAGGCTTATTACAGCCAGTTTATCGCCTGATCGGATATTTGCCTTCTCCCTTATCTCCTTGGGAAGCACCATCTGACCCCGTTCATCAACGCTTATTACAGATTCCACCTTGCATGAACCCAGTTCAGATATATCACAACAGGATTTGTTCTCATCTTTTCGTGCCATTTTTGATCAATTTGTAATAGTATTCAGAACATATAAACTTTTCTGATTATTCAGAAAATACCGATAAAACCGAATATGGTTGATATTTGATAGTATCAATTGGAGAGTTTTTTTATAAAAAGTTCTTCAGGATCATACGAACTCCTGACAAGGGGGCCGCTAACAACATATTGAAATCCCATATCTTGCGCCTTCTTTTTATAGTACTGGAACTTCTCAGGAGGCAGATATTCTTTAACCTCAAGATGGTGGCGAGTGGGTCTCAGGTATTGACCCATGGTAATGATGTCAACACCCGCATTTTTAAGATCGGTAAGGGTTCTCAATATCATTTCTTCTGTTTCTCCCAGCCCCATCATCAGAGAAGATTTGGTGCGGATGATCTGAGACAATTGTTTTATTTGTTCAAGCACTTCCAGGGATAAACTGTACCCTGCTCTTCTATCTCTTACAAGAGCCTGAAATTCCTCAGTCGTTTCAATATTGTGCGCTATAATATCAGGACCTGCTTCTATTATCTTTTGCAGGCACAGGGTATCCCCATGAAAATCAGGAATTAGCGCCTCTATTGATATATCCCTGTCAAGACATTTAAGCGCCCGGATACAATCTGCAAAATGTCCGGCGCCGCCGTCTTTGAGGTCATCCCTGTCCACAGATGTCAGTACAACATGCCTCAACTCTGTCTCATTTACAGCTGCGGCGATCCTTTCAGGCTCTATTGGGTCAAGAGGTTCTCCCTCTCTCCCCTTTTCCACGGCGCAGAACCTGCAGTTCCTGGTGCATATCGAGCCCATTATCATGAAGGTGGCTGTGCCTCTTGTCCAGCAGTCCCCCACGTTAGGGCAATTCGCACTCTGGCATACTGTGTTCAAATGATTGTCATTCAGCGCCTTTTGCAGCCTCTGGAACTTTATTCCGGTCGGAGGTCTTACTTTTAGCCATAAGGGTTTTGACATAACTGATAGTCCTTATTCATTTCATGGGAACAGCAATTATCTTGAAAACAGCCACTTTTCAGTGTTATACTTTTGAAGAACCAACTCATTTGCCCGGTGAAGTTCATCACCTGTCAAGTTACCATATTCGTATTCTTTACCCTCTGTGAAAGAACGCTTAAGAGCTTTATAAACATCCATTTTATCTACATTCCTGTGTGCTGAAATGCTTGTGACCCTCTCCTGTGCGCTCTTTATCATCTTATCCGTGATCTTCTGCTTGCTGACATTCAATACACCGAACATTGTGCCAAGATCGAGGTCGTAAAGTATCGTCCCGTGCTGGAGAAGTACCCCGCCCCTTCGGGTCTGGGCACTGCCTGAGATTTTTTTTCCCTTTACAATAATGTCATTTACAGGGCTGAATACTGCATCGATCCCAAGGTTTTTGAGCCCATCAACTATCCATCCGCATATCTCTTCATACGACCTGGTAATGTTTTTTGGGAATGAACTGGCAGGCGCTATCAGGCTGTAGGTTATCTCACCTTTTGGATCGTGGTATACAGCCCCCCCGCCTGTCCACCGCCTTATGCAGTCAACCCCAAGTTCCCTGCACGTCCCAAGATTTACTTCGTCTTTCATGCTCTGGAAGCAGCCGATGGAAACTGCGCCAGGCTTCCATGTATAGAACCTTATTGTGGGCGGGGATGACCCATTCATTATTCTTTCGCTTATCGCTTCGTCAAGAGCCATGTTGAGATAAGCATCATGGGTTTCAAGTTCAACAACTCTCCATTTCATCCCAGCGCCTCCTTGATCAATCGGGCAATGGAGCCTGGACTTATACCTATCATCTGGACATCCCTGTCTGCTATCACCTTCTGAATATTAGAAATAATGGTTTCTTCATCAGCATTTCTTTCAAGTCCAACCATACTTGTTTCCATTTCTTCCAGGATATCTTCGGGATGAAGGAAAAAATCGCCAGTGATCCTGACATTTCTAATGAGTTCATCGCAGTCAACTTCCACTTTAACTACCTTTCCTTCTTTGACCTTCTGTTTTGCCTGGAAAATCATGTATTCTTTTCATCTGGTTTCAATTGATAAATAGATTCCGAACCTGAACTCTTTCAAACTACTTTCATCATTTTAAAATCATGATACCCGCTCTGGACTTTTACATATCCTCTTAACTTCTTATCAAGTTCAGGGTCTCCTGTATCAACATGGAGGGCAGGTGTAAATTCAAGCTTATCCGGTGAAGCTATTACCATGATCTCATCAGCCCTTCTGATAACTTCGGGACTTATCTGCTGGTTCCCTCTTCCGAAGATGAAACCCTGGCTGCCTATCGGGCTTACTATGATAACGACTTTTCCACCGAATTTATGAAGCGCATCAAGAAGATGTTTTTCAGATGCATCCTTTTTGACAAAATTGCCGTTACTGACAGCATCCACTCCAAGAAGCGTTCCATCGATACCAAACTTTTTCTTCACTTCCATCGTGGTTGTCCCCGGTCCTATTATGAACATGACATCTTTCCCACGAGCCCTATAGTCGTCGATTATGCGATCTGCGATCTCAATCTTGGCATCCACAGAACCCGATGTCGCTTTTCCGCTCTGGACCCCTGGGCTGACAGGTACAAGGACTTCGCCTTTTATCCTGACATTCAGTTCATTATTTCGGTAAGCTTCTTCGTCTATATCAAGCACATCTCTTACAGAAGTCTCGGTAAATGTGGAGACTATCCTTCCGCACTCCTCAGGTGTGAGGCAAAAAACGGGTGAGAATATTTTCACACCCGCAGGGATACCAAGCACAGGCATTTTTTTTTCCACTACTGAAACAATATCGCCTGCTGTCCCGTCCCCTCCTGAGAACAGCAAGAGGTCGCAGCCAGATCCGAGCATCTTTAGCGCGGCTTTCTTTGTGTCTTCTGCGGTCGTTCTTTCAGGAGCATCGTAGATGACTTCGTATGAGAATCGCGTTTTCTCAAGCACGTTTTCACCCATAATACCTGAGCATGTCAGGAAGAACAAATCATCTTCTTCTTCAATACTGTGAAGCGCCTGCTCTGCCCTTATCAGACTTACAGGTTCCCCTCCAAGCTTTGCAGCAAGCTCTGCAAGGTTATCAGTGCCTTTGAGCCCGACCCTGCCGCCCATTCCTGATATTGGATTTATGATGAAGCCTATCTTCATAGATTGTAACAATCTCAAATTGAAGCTCTTTCTGGTTTGTAGATGGTTATGGACTTAACTCTTTCAAAATCGGAATCGTTAGTTATGATATAATTCGTCCAGTTTTTCGACTGTCAGAGGCGTCTTTTTAACGATTCCCCTAACCCTGTCAGTCATTGATCTGGATTTTACAATAATTGTATGGTCTTTTGCAAATACGTCTATATCGGATCCCAACCCGGCACTTTCTAAAAGGCTGCGGTGAATTGTTAAACCCTTTTTGGTCAAATCATAACCCTTAGCATCTTCCATTTTAAATCACATGGATTATATAAGCATGGGAGGGTATAATCCTTATGGTAATGGGGCATTTTAATACAATAGTTCACGGAATGTCGCATCATACTAAGGCCACTTACAGTTCACTTGCGGTTTCGA
>CBFFLL010000052.1:0-15560 GCA_965642175.1 Candidatus Methanoperedens nitratireducens
TGGTCCCCATGCTGCAATAAAGGATTATCTTGAAAGAACGGGAAAAAATGAGACCTCCCTGTGAGATCGTAGTGCAGAAAGTCCTTCCCGCTATTCGCGCAGAACTTGCACGGATAATGCTTGCTGACGGTCTTGCGCAGCAGCAGGTCGCGAACATGCTTGGACTTTCAAAGGCTGCGGTTTCCCAGTATGTCAGCGCCAAGAGGGGAGGAGAACTCACATTTTCACCGCAGATACAGGAGAAAATAAATGAGCTAGCACAGAGCCTTGCCGGGAACCTTACTGCAAACGATGCGGTCAGCAGCCTATGCGCTGTGTGCAAAGGCATACAGTCTTCAGGATTGTTATGCAGGGAACACCTGAAAAAGCAAGATGAATGTACGTATTGCCTGAAAAATACGAAGCATTAAAGATTTTTGTGTTTCTTTTCATCTGCGGTTGACGAAACTTCCTATGAATAGATACCAGTTGTATACTGCAAGTATGAATGCGACCAGGAAAATAAGCTGTGTGAATTCTACAAGGTAGAATGGGTTCAGGGCTTCCCCGGTTGTCGTGAACCTTACAATGAACTTGATAAGGGTATTCAGGGCGAATGCCGCTCCTGCTACAGATATATATGTCCATGTCCTCTGCATTACAGATTGATTCAGGAACAGCCGCGCTTTCAGGAGATCCTTATCAACCTTTCGCATCATAAATAATATCTGTCCTATGAGGAAGATTATTATGAATGCAGCGCCTGCATTATATATTTCTATGAACGTTTCAATAAAATTCATCGTGTATGGCGCCGTAATTATCACCTTTATTCAGTTTTTCCTTCGAATTTAATATAGACTTATTTCTAAAACCCTGTATATATTGTTTTCCTAGTAATATATACATGAAAATTAATGACATATTTACATAATTGATAAATCCACAGCGGTTTTAAATAAACCTTTTTGCCTTTCAGGGTATTATTGTAGTTATGTTCGCAGTAAAAGCCGAAAGGATGGATAAACACTATAAAAATGGTGTAAATGGTAAGAAAGAGGTTTTAAAGAATATCTCCATCAATATAGAAGAGGGGGAGATATTTGGCATCCTTGGTCCAAATGGCGCCGGCAAGACCACGCTCATTTCCATCCTTTCCACGCTCACACTCCCAGACAGCGGAAAATTGGAAATATTCGGCATCGATGCACTCTCCCAGGCAGACCGTGTTAAAAGCATCGTGAACGTGAGCAGCGGAAACCCGAATTTTCCGTGGAGCCTGACAGTTTACGAGAACCTGAGGTACTTCTCAATGCTGTACGCAATAAAAAACAAAGATATCTCCATAAAAAAGGTTATAGATATGCTCGAACTTGAGCCTTTCAGGAACGCAAGGTTCGACTCTCTTTCTACGGGCACAAAGCAACGCCTCTCGCTTGCCAAGGCGCTGTTGAACGAGCCGCGACTGCTTTTCCTGGATGAACCCACAATGGGTCTAGACCCAGATATGGCTATAAAGATCCGAAAGCAGATTAAACGCATCCATGAAGAAAGAGAGATCACGATAGTCCTTACAACCCATTATATGAAAGAGGCGGAGGAACTCTGCGGACGCATCGCTTTCCTGAAAAAAGGCGAGATCATCGCGAATGCCTCACCCACTGAACTCAAAAGGCAGATGAAGCTTGGTGAGAGCATAACAATAGAGTATGAAGGGGAGTTCGATATTGTCGGCCTGAAGAACATACCTGGGATACTGGACACCGTTTACAGCCCCGGGATGATAAAGATCGTTGCAGAAAATGCAGGACCCATCCTGGATAATATATTGAAGATATTCGCTAATGTCCATATCAAGGATATCGATATTTCCCAGCCAGACCTCGAAGATGTGTTCCTTGAACTTGCACGTTAATTAGATATTCTATAAATAAATCGGATATTCTATAAATAGCAAAAGCATATACTATCGCATTATGAAGAACCAACATCAGAGCAATCCCAAACAGGCCGCGGGCGAGCGTGCGGCCGGGCTTGTAGAGGACGGGATGGTCGTGGGGCTTGGCACAGGCTCAACCACGGCTTATGCAATAAAAGAGATCGGCAGGCGTGTTGCAGATGGTCTGGATATACTGGGTGTACCCACATCATACCAGTCAGCATTCCTTGCTGCACAGAACGGTATCCCTCTTACTACACTTGATGAGCATCCAGAACTTGATATAGACATTGACGGCGCAGACCAGATAGCAGGATTCACTGTTATCAAAGGCGGAGGCGCAGCCCACACGCGGGAAAAGATAGTCGCCCTATCATCCAAAACGTTCGTTGTCGTAGCTGATGAATCCAAATGTTCAGATATAATTTCTCATCCGGTCCCGCTTGAAGTGCTCCCCTTTGCCCTGAAGCTTGCAATAAAACAGGTTACAAAACTCGGAGGAAAAGTAGAACTTCGCATGGGAGTCAGCAAAGACGGACCTGTGATATCTGATAACGGGAATTTCATAATGGATGCTGATTTCGGAAAAATAGATGATCCTGCATCCCTCGGTGAAAAACTATCGCAGTGCTGCGGGATCGTGGAACACGGCATATTTACAGGTGTTGATGCAGTCTATATCGGCAAAAAGGACGGTTCTGTGGAAATAAAGGAGGCTTAAGAGCCCTTTATATTGTTGCCGAAGTCCTCATTTCCCAGGTTCTCGCTGACCTTTGTCCCGTTCTTTACCCTGACTTCAGGCCATATCCTCACAAGCGAGTTGACCGTAACGTCTTCACCGATTATGACCCTTGGGCCGATGACAGTCCCGGTCTCAAGTATGCAGGAATCCTTTATCTTTGTGGCATTGTCGATGACCGCGCTTGAAACCGCAGTGTTGGCGCCGATCTCAACATTATCATAAATGTACGAGGACATTATCCGCGAATTATTGCCTATACTGCAATTTTTTCCTATGGAGGTATATGGTCCTATCAGGACGTTATCTCCTATGGACGTATTCTCGCCAATAACGATAGGTCCCACTATTGAAGAATTTGAGCCAAGGGAAACATCGTGTTCGATATCTATTGGACCTGTCACTTTCGCATCTTTGATGTTCAATCGCCCTGATATCTTTGTCCCAGGCATCTGCTCAAGCATCCACCTGCATGCCTCCCTGTATGCCTGCGGGTTGCCTATATCTGTCCATCTTCCGTGCACAAGGAAACCGTTGATGCGTCCCCCCTGCTTCATGATGTCGGGGAAAAGGTCTTTGGCGAAGTCATATTTATTCTTCGGTACCCAGTCCAGCGCCTCAGGGTCGCACACATATATACCAGTACTTGCAAGGTTGCTGAAGATCTCACCGGGTCCGGGTTTTTCAAAGAACCGGTTGATCCTGTTATTCACGTCCATGTCTGCAATGCCGTAATCGCGCGGATCGTCTATCGGGAGCAAACCTATGGTAACAATAGCGTCATTTTTCTCATGGAAACGCACAAATTCACGAAGCCCGAGGTTCATTACATGGTCGCCGCCCACAACCATGAAAGGTTCGCCTTCGAATAGTTCCTCCGCATTTTTTACGCCGCCTGCTGTTCCCAGTTTATCTTTCTCACGCACATATTCTATATGTACGCCGTACATGCTTCCGTCGCCAAGCGCTGCCTCGATCTCCCCGCCAAGATAACCCAGGGTCAGCACGATATCGTTGAATCCCTCCTTGGCAAGATGCTCTACAAGATGCACCACCGAAGGTTTATTCAGAAGCGGGATCATTGGTTTTGGTCTGTCAAAGGTCAGGGGTCGCAGTCTTGTACCCTCGCCGCCACACATTATGCATGTCTTCATTCGATTACCCGAACTGAGATTATTCTGAGGGTATATAGAGATAACGATAAAACTATCCACTAACTATTTATTTCTCCTTTACGATTACTCATCATGCAAAAACAACTCTCCAAAAAAGAGTTCGAAGAAGATTACACCCTCTGGATACAGTCCGCAGCTAAAGACATAGCTTTTTCATTGAGCCAGCTTAAGCCGCATGAAATAAAGAGAATAATCGCATGGAGCGAGCAGTATATTGAGGACCCGGGATCAGTTTACGATACCTTTGGGCTCAAAGCAGCCAGAAAATTAGTCCCGGAGAACATAATTTTGCTATCCACGGACGCCGTAGTATTCTCGCAGAGCATCTTTGTCAGGATGGCGTCAGTCTTTGATTATGCAGTAGCGCTTAACAGGCGGTATTATCTAGGCTCCTGGTATTCGATAATAACCCTTAACAGGAAGTACCTTGAGGAAGCAAGCGAGAACATGCTGCGGTTCACACTTGAGCACGAACTTCTCCAGAAAGAGGTATATGAGGAGAACATAAGGAACGAAGCCCGGAAGTTCACGCCAGAGGAAAAGCGAAAGATCAGCGATGAAGCCCTGAATAAAGCCATTGAAAAGAGCGGCATTACCAGAGAAGAGATCGAGCTTGAAAAGGCGCTCATGGTGAAGATATCACATATCTCCCCGCTTATCCCCAAACCTTTTGCAGAGACAGCGCTTTACTGGTATATTGAAAGTCATCTTGATGAACTCAAGTTTCTGGGGGAGCCCAGTATTAACGAAAAGGAAGACGCTATCGGGAAGAAACTGAATACGGATTTCAAGGAATGGATAGATTTTTCTGCCGGTGTTTACAAATTGTTCCTGTCTGAAGTAAAGAAAGAAATAAATTACACGGATTATGGATACGCATGAAAATAATAGCTATCTCAGACACGCATATAAAATTCGGCAATATCAGGGATCACCTTCCCGGCGACCTTGTCGAGAGGCTAAAAAAAGCAGACCTGATCCTTCATGCTGGCGATTTTGTAAGGAAAAAAGCATACGATGAACTTTGCGCACTAAACAAGCTTGAGGCAGTACATGGGAACATGGATGACCCTGAATTGAAAAACATGCTGCCTGAAAGGAAAGTCATAGAGATCGAAGGCATAAAGATCGGGCTCATCCACCAGGCAGCCCTTTCCCTACAGGATACCATCGGGGCGCGGTATATGGCAAAAGAGATGGGGGCTGATGTCCTTGTTTTCGGGCATATACACAGACCTGTGATCGAGAAGTCAGATGTTCTTATAGCATGTTCCGGAAGCCCCACATCCCCGAGAATGTCAGAACCCAGCGCGATCGAGTTTGAGATCAATGACGGGAAGATATCAGGCTGTGTGGTAACATTTGAAGGAACGAAATGCGGCGCGCTTGAAAGTGCCAGGTTTTTCAGAAATCGTTTGTGATGGTTTATAATGGGGGTTTATAAGTAAGTTTTTTATACCATAGTTACATCAAGAGCCGAAAAAGACAGGAAATATCATGACTATCCAGAACGGAGATTTTATTAGAGTTTCATATACAGGAAAGAATGACGACCGCATCTTTGACACCACGGACGAGGAGATCGCAAAAGCCAATAATATCTATAATGAAAAAGGAAAGTACGGCGGAGACGTAATTATCGTCGGAGCCGGGCACACTGTGGCGGGGCTTGACGAGGATTTCATAGGTAAGGATGCAGGTTATACTGGCAGCGTTACCGTACCGCCCGAAAAAGCATTTGGCGTAAGGAACCCGGAACTCATCGAAACTATACCCATTACCAAGTTCGAACAGAGGCCGCAGATGGGGATGCCTGTGCAGGTTGACGGACGGCAGGGCATAGTAATACGGGCCATCGGAAGGATGGCACAGGTGGACTTTAACAGGTTCCTGGCAGGTCAGACCATTGTCTATGATTACGAGATAAAAGAGAAGATCGAGGATAATGAAGGAAAGGTCAGAGGACTTCTTGGCCTGTATATCGGGAAAGAGTTCTCAATAGAGATCAATGACCAGAAGGCGACAGTTGAAATAGAGCCAGAGTTGACTTATAACCAGAGATGGCTTATGTCAAAGAGGCAGATCGCAAAAGAGATCATCGATAATACGGATATCAATGAAGTCGTTTATCTTGAGCGATACAACAAGGACGTGCTTGCGCCAAAAGCTCAGGAATAATTAAAAGCCGGTTTAAAATAACCCTTTTATCGACGGGATAAGTGGAAGTATTACTTCCCATAAAATAAGCAGCACTATAGCAGCTTCAAGCAGCATTGTTATCTGCTCTGTAGAGAGTTCTCTTGCCGTGGTATACAGGTTCTGAAGCGCCTCGATCTTGTGCTGCACTACTGTTTCAAAGTCCCATACTTTATGGATATTAAGCATCTTCTGGTAGGTGGACTGGTAGTACCAGTCCTGCGTGATCTTATGCGGATTCATAAGGTCTTCAATATCATCAAGTATCACAAGTCCTATCTCGCTCACTTTAAGCAGGGATTTTTCAAGCTTGCGCGGAGCCTGGGTCAGAAAATATATCTTTGAGATATGCATCTTCTTTATGGCATCAAAAGCCCTGGCAATCTCGGAATCTATCTTTCGGTCGTATATCTGGAACAACAGCAAAAGTGATATCGCAAGTTCTAGCAGCTCGCGCAATTCCTTGAGATAATCATCGCAGCCAAGGATAAATACCCCTTCAGGTGATGTAAGAAATAGGTCCTCATCGTAATAAGACAGGTCGTTTGAAAGTTTTTCAGTAATTTCTTTGTTGTGCAGTGGTCTAATTGACGTCTCACCTGACAGGAAGCGCGTGATGAGCTCACCGTACTGGTCTTTCAAACCTTTCTGGTCGAGCTTAGGTGTAAATTCCTTGATCTTTAAAAGGTTATATCTCTTTGTAATAGGATAACCCGGTTCTTTTTTTCCGGGATTGAGCTTATCACGGATCTCGCCGATCTTTTTGGCGGCAAATGACTGGAAATCAAGCCCTTCCACAATGATCGTATTGGAATGGAGAGCCACCAGTATATCATTGAATAATATCCTGTCCCTTATCTCTATCTCAGTCCTCAGGATGGATACTCCTGCGATAAAAACATCGGTATATATGTTCGCGTTGCAGGTTATTTTTTCATTGCCTGAAACGACCACAGCAACGCCCTCAGATCGTTCCATCTCTATTGGCTTGTTCCATCTTTCAGATATCACATCCGAACCTATGAGTTTAATTATCTGGTTTTTATCCAGTTCTCCCCCCGGACTGAATGCCATAAGTATGGTAAGTTTACCATTGAAAATAGTCAGGTCGCCTGCAGAATCCATATAGTAATATATGTTTTAAAATGTATATATATTGTTACGGCATCATCAGAGACCGTCCGGTCATCTCTTCAGGTTTTTCTAAATCCAGCGCCGCAAGGATGGTAGGGGCTACATCCGCCAGTATACCGTCCCTGAGCTCGATGTCCTTTTCGCAGATGATAAAAGGCACACGGTTGGAAGTATGCGCTGTATGTATCCCTCCCACCTCATCGCACATCTTCTCTGCATTCCCGTGGTCTGCTGTGATGATAAGCAGCCCTCCAGCCTGTATGACGGCGTCATACACTCTGGCAATGCACGCATCTATGGCTTCCACTGCTTTCACAGCAGCATCAAATACTCCTGTGTGACCTACCATGTCACAATTTGCATAATTGAGAATAATCACATCGTATTTTCCTGATGCTACCGCTTTCACAACCTCGTCTGTTACGGGGAGTACGCTCATCTCAGGTTGCATGTCGTATGTCGCAACCTTTGGAGAGGGAATGAGTATCCTGTCTTCGCCTTCCACGGGCTTCTCCACACCTCCATTAAGAAAGAACGTGACGTGGGCGTACTTCTCTGTCTCTGCGATCCGTAACTGCTTCAAATGATGTTGGGATATGACTTCTGCAAGGATATTCTTGAGCGGTTCTGTCGGGAATGCAATGGTGACATCAAAGGTCTCATCATACTGTGTCAGGCATACAAAATTGATCTCTGGATGTGATTTTCGATCGAAACCATTGAAACCATTATCAATAAATGCCCGGGTTATCTCGCGAGCGCGGTCAGAGCGGAAGTTAAAGAAAATAACAGAATCATTATCACATATCAGGGATACGGGTTTTTCGTTTCTCATTATGACAGTCGGAATGACGAACTCGTCTGTCTCCCCGCGATCGTATGCATTTTTCACAGCGATTGAAGCGGTTGTTGCTGCTTCGCCATCGCCTCTGGTCATGACATCGTACGCCTTCTCGACTCTCTGCCATCGTTTATCCCTGTCCATGGCATAGTACCTGCCAGATATCGAGGCGAATTCGCCCCCAAGTTCTTTCATCTTAATTTGCGCATCTGCGATATAGGTGAGAGCGCTTTTCGGAGGAACGTCCCTGCCGTCAAGGAAAGCATGAACATATACTCTTGTGATACCCTGCTCCTTCGCCATCGCAAGAAGCGCATGCAGATGGGAGATGTGGCTGTGCACTCCCCCGTCTGAGAGAAGCCCCATAAGATGAAGTGACGAACCTTTGCTTTTTACGTTCTTCATGGCATCAAGAAGTGCCCGGTTCTTCTTGAATTCGCCGTCGTGTATCGCTTTTGTTATCTTTGTCAGGTCCTGGTAAACGATCCTCCCAGCGCCAATGTTGAGGTGCCCGACCTCGGAATTTCCCATCTGTCCTTCCGGAAGTCCGACTGATTCACCCGATGATTCAAGCTCACAGTGCGGGTATGTTGAAAAAAGCCTGTCCATGTTAGGAGTTCTTGCCGCTGCTATGGCATTCCCCTCTTTGTTACCTGTCATGCCGTACCCGTCGAGTATCATGAGCAGTAAAGGTCTTTTCTTGATCATTCGTGCTAAATGGTTTCCAAAGGGGTATGAAGTTATCCTTCTCTGGCAATAAGTATTTATAAAAATAAAACAAATAAATTAAGGACATGGAACTTATATCGTCTTCCCTGGGCGACATGAGCGTGAACATAGATTTCTTCCAGAAACTTGTGCTTGCCGCGCTCATCGGCATACTTATCGGGATCGAACGGGAGCACAGGCGAAAGGAGGGCATCAAACTGATAGCAGGCGTCCGCTCTTTCACGATAGCCAGCATCGCGGGGATGATTTCAGCATACCTTGCGATCACGGTCGATCAAGGGATCCTGCTCTTATCCCTTGCGTTTTTTGCGATAGTTTCCGCGATATACGTATATGCAAAGAACGTCACGCTGAACCAGCCCGGAATAACAGGCCCCATCGCGCTGTTCTGCACTTTCCTTCTCGGAGTCCTTATAACCCACGATCAGTACATGATAGCCATCACAGGAGCCGTGGTGATAACTCTCCTGCTTGCAGAGAAGAGGAAGCTTCATTCCTTTGCCACAGAACTCACAGATACTGAGATCCAGAGCGCAGTACGTTTTCTGGCAGTTGTCTTCATACTGTATCCAGTAACTCCTGATGAAATGTTCATGGGTGTCATCAATCCAAGGTGGGTGCTCCTGATAGTTATCGTGGTGGCGACCATAAGCTTCATAAGTTTTATCTCGATGAAAAAATTCGGAACAAGATACGGACTCCCGCTTTCAGGGCTGCTGGGTGGTGTGGTTAACAGCGAAGCCACAACTGGCGCCATTGCTGCAATGGCAAAGAACAGAAGCGAACTTGTGGAATCAAGCTTTACAGGCATCATCCTGTCAAATGCTTCCATGCTTGTCAGGAACCTTCTCATAGCGCTGATAATCGACCCGAGCGGCAGGGTGTTCCTGCTCATGGCGCCGCCGCAGATAGTGATAACATCGTTTGCCGTAGTTGCTTTAATAAGATCGAAGAATGAGACGCCCGTGAGCGAGACCATAAAACTGGATTCGCCTTTTGCTCTCTCATCTGCCGTTAAATTTGGTTTCGGTTTTGCAGCGCTGTCTATTTTTGCAACGTTCGCCGACAGATATGCTGGCGCTGCGGGTGTGTACGCCATAGCGCTTGGAGGTTTTGTCAGCAGCGCTGTAGTGACGGCTTCGGTCGTGACACTTGCTGTAAGCGGTCACGTTCCCCCTTCCACCGCTGCCATGACAGCAGTACTTGCAGGTATCATGAGCACAGGGACAAAGATAATTCTCGTGAAATGGTCAGGCCCGCCTGAGCTTGCTGAATTAATAAAGAAGACCTTTACCAGATTTATATCGCTTGGAACAGCGGTAATAATCATCTGGGGGATATTTATAACATACGTTCGTTTTTAAAAAAAAACTCAAGAGGGCACAATAATCGCATCCTGAACCGCAAATCTCTGCGGCTTTTTGCGCCCGGTGATGTCAAGTGCGATCTCATAATTACTCTGCATTATCCTGTTCTTCTGAGTGAAAGGCTTCATCATGTTCAACAGTTTCGTGATATCAATATCACTGAAGGATAGTCCCATCTCTTGTAATCGTTTTTCTTTTTTCAAGGAATTTAAAAGGAAAGGATAGTGCGTCGTTTGGCAGAGTATCACGACAGCTTTAAGTTCAGATTGTGAAGTCAGGACATTTAACCCCTCAAGGATATTCGAGAGCTTCATATTATCTTCCTTCATCTTATTGTCAAGAAATATTTCGTATGCTGACATAAATTCCATTGCATTACCTCTTAAATTCTTGACAAAATGCTCCCGTACCTTGAACTTTAGCAGTCTCTTTATACGGCTCAATAGTTCGGTGTAGAATTCTTCAGTTTCTTCATACGAGACTGACATCTGTCTTTTTGACATTGTGCTGTACCACAGGTTTTTTGGCGACTCGCGAAGGTTCATGATCTCGTTGAGTTCCTTTGCTATTTGCAGTACGAATTCGCTGTCCTTATCAAAAGCATCCTCATACACCGGGATAAGTTCTTCCCTGGTTTTTATGTCAGTCCCGTAAAAAACAATGCTTAACGGAAGATGCTCTTTATTTTCAATAAGCTGCATCAGCCTGTTAATAATACCTTTTATGTAGATACAATATAATGTCCGGGAAGACCGCTGTTCGCAGGCTCCTGTCTGGTAATACTCTTCCCAGAACTCAGAGGGCGAGAGCATCCTCTTATTGTACCTGTTCTCAAGCCCCACAAGATCCATGGATAGGTCAAGAAAGACCGCCTGGGGATCGATTGATTCGAGCAGGCGCAACACCTCGTCATGAACCTCATCCACACACTTTAGCGCATGACGGGAATTCTTTGGAAAGAACCTTTCAAGCCCGTATGGTGCCTCAAGGTGGCTCCTCAGGGCATCATCATCGAGTTTATTTAGCCAGTCCCTTACAGCGACATCATGGACGTCGAATGTGCTTATTATAGGTATCAGGAACAACTCTGCCATCAATATGATGTTATCCTGCGATTATAAATCGATGACGGTCATACCCCTGTTATCAATGGCATTTTGAAGTACTGCCCTTATCTCTTTCCTGAAATCCGCTCCACCGCAGTTGTCAAGATATTGAAGCCCGTCCCTGATCTTTGCGCTGTCAGGAGAGGGTTTCGAAAGCTCGGACAGGGCGCTTATCAGGACGCTGATGTCCTGTTTTTGCGGTGTACCTGTGACAAGTACATAGGAATCCCCGTGTCTTTCTAATCGAACCATTATTTCTCCGATGTATGCATCCGCTTATTATTCTGCTTCCTGAGTTCTTATAATTTTGGTATAAACATCGGCAGAAATGAACTTAGCTTGTTGATGTGAATAATTATTTCTATGTCAGGGTATTCAGTTATCATCGAATTCTATATAGGGCATCCCTGACCTGTTCTTGATGAACCTGTCCATGTAATTGACGAGCCGGTTGGGATATCTCTGGCTCAGGACGTTGTTAAGTACTACGGATTCACCGATCTCAACAGGTTCCAGGAACCATTCTTTTTTAACCTGCGCAGGAAATACAACCTCGCCGATGGGTGATTTTAATAATGCATCAGGAGAGTTTTTATCCAGCGGTACCACTGTAAAATATGTCTTCGTTAAGAGGGGCGTACCCCTGCCCTCTAATTTAGATATCATTACAGTATCTTCGTTCGGGACTATGTCCGTGTTCTCAGCCAGAGCTTCCATGTTTACTCCGACCTGGTTCGGCTTTAAGTCTGCGGACTGTCCGCCTACGACAGTAACGTACCAGTGTTTGATCGTCTCAACCGGATAGGGATATATCTGGTTTTTCATACATCCTATTTTATACTTCATTGCATTTATATTTTAACCCCATGTTTTTATTTGAGTCTTGAACGAAAAAATATTACGGACAAAAAACCAAGAACTGCAAGATATGATGCAAACGTCCCTGCGATTATGCCATACATTGGATACAGTAGCCATACCATGCATGAATACAATCCTGTTGCACTTAACCCGATGGGCGAACTTTTTATGACCCCTGATATTATGCTCTTCCCGTTCTTCAGGTGAAGCAGGACAAGTACTGGCGTTATCGTGCCGGGAAACGATGAAAAAAGACCACCCCAAAGGTACCCGAAAGAGTCTCCGAGAATTACGACCGCTGCAACCACGGTTCCCCCAAAAATACCTCTAAAAATAATATCATACCTCGATACAATTTTTGGTTTACCTGCATAATTTTCATTCAGCCTTTTGAACAAAATATAAAATATGACCGCTGCAACCCACAGGGCAAAAAGTGAAACCCATCCGCTTGTTATCGGTAACTGGCTTAAGACCGCGATGCACAAGAAATACCCGGCAAATCCTGACAGGAGCCCGGATAGAATTTCTATTGATCTTTTTGTTCCATCACTAAACAAGTTGTTCCTATATTAGTCCCACGATCGGAAGAACTAAATATATTTATGTTTGAATACGAGTGTTTATTATAATATCCTCAATTAAAGACATTCTGCATGATAAAGCAGGAACAAGTAATTGAATTTCTTGGATTAAAACAAGACTCTGAGGGTGGATACACTGGAGAAGATATTACAAAATTAGCTGAATTAATGGGAGTTTCTCCACGTGGAATGAGGATGCGGATATCATATTGGATAAAAACTAATAGAAAATTCTCTCAATTTATCTATCTTGGAAAAGAAAAACCTTCCATAACCCTCTTTGAATTCTTCAAAATTGAACATGGACTTGAATCAAACCCGATTCAAGTTAAAAAAGGAATATTCGAAGATATTCAGGAAGAAAGAATTTCTAGAAATCGAGAAACGTTAGCTAAAAGTACATTTTACAGAGGTATGAATCAAAAAATTCTCTCAATGTTCGGTTCAGAAACTGATAACTGGTTCAAAGTAAAAAAAATAACTTTTCCTGAAAATTATTCCGTTGAAGAAAATCGCAATTCACTCAAGACAATATTCACTTTCTCAGACCTGAAAATATATGGCGGTCCTGATGTTGAAGCTATTCTTCAAAGATTGATCTGAGCCAAACAATATTTTTCCATATATGAAGTCGATGCAGATCGATATTATCCAGAAATTTTACGAAAAGATATGTTTTTAAATAAGCTACTTGGCTCGATACCTCCAAACCAGCAGTTAGAGGCTCAAGCAAAGCTTATTTTTCAAATACAAAATTCATTCATAATCGAATGCACTGACATGCTTATTACCGAAATAATCCATAAACAGGGGAGGATGAGGCAATCTGATAATGCTTCACGCCAAAAAGTCGAAAATCAATTGCGTAAGGATGTTTTGGAATCAATCAGAAAAGAATTAAAAGATTTGGGGAATTCAGATAAAATTGAATCGAATTTTGTTAATAAATATTCAAATGTACTTATAAATGAGGAAATACTTGCACGAATCAAATTATTAAAACGCCACTCTGAGACATATTTTTTAATCTTGAAAATATTAAATGCTCTTACGAACAACATGACAATAGGAGTCAGATTCCAAAAAAATAAAACGCGAATTGTATATCAATTAGCATCTGGTGAAATCACCTGGGATAAATTGAGTGAAAAAGAAAAACGATCTATTGCACGAAAACCAGATTTTATGAAGGCCATAGATAATGGAAATACCGATATAGCACAACTTATAGCCATCAATAGACTTATCGACCATATAAAAGATGGAAAAATCACATTCGAGAATAGCTACTATTTTCAAAATATTGGTGAACGTCTTAGAAATATTGAGTTGAAAATAAGTGATTGTTACCTGACACCCGAAATATTAGATCAACTAATTGCAGGAATATATCCTATCAATGGTTTCCCGCCATACGATTTGTCTGTGGGTGAAATAGAAGCATCCGATGACGAAATACCAAATAAATGGATAGATCTCTCTGAGATTCTGAAAGAGATTTCAATATATATCCGTCATTCAAATCCTTCATGGTTTAGGGAACACAAAGAATTGTTTAAAAAACAAACTGATAGCCTTTTCGAAATGGAATATTCAGAAGAGGAATTTGCAAAGCGACTTTACGATTCTATTGGATTTTTGGGCAGGAATTTCAGATATCGCGATTCTGAAGAGTTTTTTAGTTTGAAATATTTCATTCAACGCTACATTTCAGATGCAACACTCAGACTCGAACTTAAATTCATTCATCGATGTATCGTTCAATTATCCAACAAGAAAATAGAATGCGTTGTCATAGATACTATGGGTATTGATGCAAGAATAAAAAGTATTTTATCCAATTATCATGGAAGATATCACACGATTGGTTTTTCTGATCTACGAGCTGTTTCCATTGATATGATTCCCATTTATTCTGGTGTTTGTAAATCAACAGATTCAGAAGCGATGAATATTGTTGAAGTGATTGATGAAGTAAAGGAAATATGCGGTGATGAAGTCAAGATCTATACTGGAAATGGCCACACAACAACAAAAATATCTGCTGGAATGGCATTTCTTAGTCATGGTGTTATTGCTGGCGGTAGACTTCATTATGAGACAACTTTGAATCTGGAGGAAGGAAGTATTTCACGATTGAGAGATAATATAGTTTTGTTGAATCAGATCGGTAAATTATTGAAAAATGAACCTGAACTTGGGCGGGTGTTGGCTATGAGAAAAAATGTTTATATGGGTAAGTTAAATGTTCGAAAGATGGTTGAAGAATTTGGATATCTAATTCTAAAAAATGTCTCTCAAATGGGGTTTCCTATTGATAATATCTGTAATGCTGTTGAACGATCAAATAATCTGAAGAAAAAAACGAGAATCGTTGAGGGTAGCAGGACAAGAGTGGAACCCGATGAAGCTGAATTGTTGTTAAAATCGGGAGAACTTATTCTTTGTATTGTGGGATTATATCATCTTTTAAATGGGTGGAATGGTAATGGGAGCCCGATTAATTTGGCTGATGTGAGGCTGATCCATATGTGTTCGGTTAAGGGGATTATAGTAACTATACAAGAAAAATATATATAACATTTTGTGATATATGTTTGAATAGAAATTATATGAATAGTTTTACTAAAAACCAAAAAGTTGATCCGAGTGTAGAATGCCTAATCAAATTATTTCCGGAAGATTTTATAAGAGCTATTGCTCTTGAAACTGGTTTTATACAGCGTCAGCGTAAAATTGATCCCGTTATATTTTTCTGGGTTATCGTTCTTGGATTTGGGGTAAATTTTTTGAGGACAATTCGTGGGTTAAAAAGAAAGTACGAGAATGAATCAAACATCGAAATTACCATAAGTAGTTTCAATGATCGATTCACACCTCGGTTGGAAAATTTTCTCAAGAAATGTGTAA
>CBFFLL010000053.1:0-11725 GCA_965642175.1 Candidatus Methanoperedens nitratireducens
TGCTTGTATTCTTCGTCACTGTCGTAATCGGCGCGGGGCATATAATAGATGTTATTGTCATCGTCTTTTTGAAACAGCTCGATGAGTTCTAGCTGGCGCTCTTCGAAGGCATCAGACACGTATTTAAGGAAAATCAGCCCTAGCACCACGTGTTTGTAGTTGGCGGCATCCAGGTGAGAGCGCAGTTTGTCAGCGGCCTTCCAGAGCTGGGCGTCGAGTTCGTTTAAAAAATCCTGTTCAATATTTTTCATTAATACCTTCCATTATTCAAATTGTTTATCCCCTGGATAATCCCGTGCAATAGCCAGGTTATCAATGCCATATAGGGTCGGTATGTTTCTTATCCATAAGTTATACCTTATTAATATATGAAATTATTTAAAACCATCTTGATGATTTAACTCAAATGAAATCCTGCAAAAGGGTGTAACATCAGCAAAGAACATGCGCGAAAAAGTCGAGAAACTCCTTCAGGGAAAGGAAGTGGTCGTTAAGACTTTCCACTCATTCTGCGCCGAGCTTATCAAGGATCATCCTTGTGATTCTTCCTCGTCCCATGCTTATTTAGGAAATTCCAGCTTTTCTTATTATGTTTTCAATAAATTCAACAGTATAATCTTGTTTGAATTGATGAATAACATTAACTAATTCTGTATCACGAACGCCAAAGTTATCTTTTAAAAAAAATCCAGTCGCTACTATAGATAGTTCAATTGCATTATAGGAACCAAATCCTTCAACTATTTCATCTATAGCATTCTTTTCTCCCTCTGTCATGAGTTTTTCGAATTTCTCTAATTTAGATGTCGCATCTATAAAATATCCTTTATCGTTAATCCAATTGACTTGAACAATGCCAGAATTTTCTGCGAAATTCAACTCACCCGATACCTCTGAGGAATATGGACCATAATGATACATAGAATAATCAAAATCAATCACATCTTTGCGATTGAGTAAATACATCATTTTTTGAACAATAGTTTTCCCAACTTGCCTCTTTGGATATTTCATTTGTATTCTTTTTACCAAATAACCTATCAACGTAGGATTTTTAAAAATACTTTCACCCATCTTTTAATACCTCCTCAGCTACTTCTCTATCTCCTGATCTCACATAAATTCTTATTTGCTTTACTTCCTCCATATTCTTTACAATAGACGAATCATTAGATAATGGATGTGCTTTTCCATCGTCATTAATTATCATAATTTCTTTGTTTTCTTTATCATATATATTCAACTTGTACCATAAACCTTCAGCTTTGTCTTGATATAACCAAATACCTTTTTTCCCCAGTTTCTCTTTATTATTTTCTATTTCTTCTTCTTCTTTTTCAGATGGTGTCTCTGAAGTAAAACATATTTCTCTTATATGATTTCTACATAGAATAGATTTGCAATTAAAATCAGTCTCCTCTTCTTCAAATAATGCCCAAAGAACATTATCATCTAATTTCATAAATCTTTCAAGCTCTTCTGGAAGCGGCAACTTTCCACCAGTTAGGACTTTTTTCATTGCCTCTTTGAGATGATAATCAAAGGCTCTTCTTGTCTTATGGAAGTAAACCTGTGTGAACATTTGATAACGTGCAATTACAATAGATTCTGCGACATGCCAACCATCCTTATTTACTCCAAGGACAACTTCATTAGATTCAGGCTCAATACCAAGAACAAGTGTATTTAATAATCTGGCGTGGTCGTAAATCCCGTATTTGACCCCTATATGGTGCGAATCCCGTAAGAGATAGTCACCTTTATCAGCATCTAATTGACTGGATATTATGACTTTCCAAAAAATCTTCTTACCTAAAATAGCTGCATTACCTTCAATTAATGCTGCTACCTCTTCGGCGGATATATTATAGTTTGTTTTATTAATTTGATGATTTTCTATCACTTTCTTTAAAACAGTTTTTATAATTGCGGTGGTGTAGTTCTCATGCCTAAATGGTTTGCCTGTTTGATCGTTGATAGGCATTATTTCCTCAGATGCATGAGAAAACGGTGCATGCCCCAAATCATGCAATAAAGCTGCTAATCTGATTAGTTGTCTGTCTTTTTTCAACCCCGCTTCGTTATAACTTAACCTGTCTTCCAATATCCTTTTATTGCGATCATTGTTTACTATTGCATCATACATGAATGTAGCTAAATGCATAACTCCAAGAGAATGTTCAAACCTTGTATGCATAGCTCCTGGATAAACCATATCTGTAAGAGCCAGTTGGCGTATTCTTCTTAATCTCTGGAAAGCATTATGGTTTATTATTTCCTTTTCCCATTCATTAAAATTAATGAATCCTAAAACCGGATCTCTAATTTCGTAATTTTTCATTTCACCTGTGCCTACAAAACCTTATCAAAACCATTACCGATTACATCCTTCGATAGTTACCTATTTAGTTATATTTATGTCAACATATTAATATTCAACCATTTGTCTTTCTTTTTTCAATATTTCAACTTTCTTAAAGTCGGTCTTTGAGTTTAATACTATATGAACTGAATGAGAGCGAAGTGAAAGTAATCAATTAGGCCATTCATTGACCTAAGCAATAAGCGAATTCTTAACAGCTCACCTTATTTCTAGTACCTGCTTATCTCTACAATGAAAGGCGCAGGGTCTTCGATTAGAGCAGGACCATAACCTTTCCTATCCAGGAGCTTCACCCCATTGTTCCTCTCGCCAGCATTCGCCATATTGAATATAAGGTAGCAATAAATATATATTCCTATTACTCCAATAGGATTATTATGAAAACAAAAGTTGCACGTCGGCATCAGATCACAATTCCTGAAGAAATTCGCAAAAAAGCGAAGATATCAGTAGGGGACACACTTGAGATTTCATATGAACATGGAAAAGTGGTTGTTGAAAAGATCGATGAGAATTGGGAACATGTCATGAATGAGACAAAAGGAATATGGCAGAAACATCCGGCATTCAAAGGCATGGACGATGCGGTTGAAATAGTGAACTGGATGCGTGGAAAGGCATGAAGTATTCCCTGGATACCAATGTAATAATAAGCCACTTCAAAGCCGATAAATTTTCAGATGATACTGACAGGTTCTTTGCATGGGTCAGGGAATACGGGCATGAAATGATTATCGCAGACATCGTATATGGAGAGCTTTATACGGGTGTCTATTTATCACAGGATCCACAGTTAGAGGAGCGGAATATGCATAAGTTCCTTTCCGTGAACGAGATCGAAGTGAAAAACCCTTCCATAAAGACTGCAAAACGTGCAGGGGAACTCTATTCAAGATATTTGAGGAAAAATAAGAAAGCGCTAAAACGCATACTTCCAGACTTTATCATCGGGGCTCATGCTGAAAAGTACAGCGATTCTCTCATTACCTGGAATCCATCAGATTATAAAATAGAAATCCCGGTGATGACACCTGTAGAAGTTATGGAAAAGGAGATATAAGGAAATAATACCCCTGATTCAATTCCCCGCCCTCTTCTTTATAGCAGCCAGCGCATTTAGCGCCTCAAGCGGAGTCATAGCATCTACATTAAGGTTCTTCAATTCTTCCACAACAGGCGATTCCTTTTTTTCATCCTGACCAAAAAGTACGACCTGCGTGTATCTCGCGCTGTCCTTTCCCTTCGTAATACTGCTACCGTCCTCCATTTCTTTCAGTATCTCCTTCGCCCTCTGTGTCACCTTAAGCGGCACGCCAGCCAGACGCGCCACATGGATGCCGTAGCTTTTGTCTGTGGCGCCAGGGATTATCTTGCGAAGGAACACAAGGTCGCTGCCATCTTCTTTTACCGCTATGTGATAATTCTTCACCCTCTTTAGCACACCTTCCACAGCAGTGAGCTGGTGGTAATGTGTGGCAAAAAGTGAGCGCACGCCCACACGGTCTTTGTTATGGATGAATTCGACAACAGCCTTTGCTATGCTGAAGCCGTCATATGTGCTTGTGCCCCGTCCTATCTCATCAAGCAAGATTAGGCTCTTCAGGGTGGCGTTGTTCAATATATTTGCAAGTTCCACCATCTCTATCATGAAGGTGCTCTGCCCGCTGGCAAGGTCGTCAAAGGCGCCAACGCGCGTGAAAATCCTGTCCACGATACCCACCGAAGCATACGAGGCGGGAACGAAGCTTCCGATCTGCGCCATTATCACTATAAGCGCATTCTGCCTCATGTAGGTGGATTTTCCTGCCATGTTCGGACCTGTTATGAGAAGGAACTGGTTCTCCTTACAATCAATGTGAGTGTCGTTCGGAACAAAACCTGAAAGCGTTCTCTCTACCACAGGATGCCTTCCGTCTCGGATGATAATGCTGCATCCATCGTTCACTTCAGGCCTGGCATACCTGTTATTGACTGCCACTTCAGCAAGGTTGGCGATCACATCCAGTTCACCCAGCGCAGCGGCAGTAGCCTGCAATTCCTTTGCCTGCGCTGCGATCTGTGAATTGATCTCTATGAAAAGCTCGTACTCAAGCGCCATCCTCTTTTCATCGGCTGAGAGTATCATCACTTCTTTTTCTTTGAGTTCAGGCGTGTAGAAGCGCTCACCATTTGCTGTTGTCTGCTTTCTTATGTAATCGGGCGGCACCTGTGAGAGGTTTGTTTTTGTGACCTCTATGTAGTAGCCAAAGACGGAATTATAACCGATCTTAAGCGACTTTATTCCAGTACGGTCGCGTTCCTTCTGCTGCATCCGGGCTATCCAGTCCTTGCCGTGAAGCGTCATTTGTTTAAGCTCATCAAGTTTCTCATTATAACCTTCCTTTATCATCCCGCCTTCCCGGACGCTAAGAGGTGCCTCGTCCACGATAGACCGGGTAAGTAAAGCAACTACATCACTGAAATCCCCAAGCGACTGGATTATTTTCAGCAGCAGCGCTGATCTGATATCGCTTTCCTTCAGGGATCTTGAAATTTCAGGGAGCGCTGCAAGTGATACTTTGAGGGCGATCAGGTCCCTGGCATTGGAGTTCCCATAAACGATGCGCCCGATCAGGCGCTCGATGTCCCTTATCTTTGAGAGCTGTGAGCGCACGTCAAAGCGCAGAAGCGTCTTTTTTACAAGTTCATCCACAGCATCAAGACGTTCTGTTATTTTACCAACAAAGATAAGCGGTTTAAGCAGTATTTTTTGTAGAAGCCGCCCCCCCATCGGCGTTCTTGTGGTGTCAAGTATTTTCAGCAGGGATGAATTATCACCACGCACTCCCTGTATTATCTCAAGGTTGCGAAGCGTGATCGAATCCAGCACCATGAATTCGTTCTCGAAATAAGTCCTGACAGACTGGATATGAGCCAGTTCTCTCATCTGGGTGGTCTTTGCATACAGAAGGGCGGCGCCTGATGAGGAAATTGCATGTTGGAGCGCCGTGCATCCCATGCCCTCAAGCGTCAGAACGCCAAAATGCTGTGTGAGGTTTTCGCGCGCTGTTTTTATATCAAAGGCGTCTGCATCGAATTTATTAAGTACGATGTTTAATTCTTTTAACCGGTCAGCAAGTTTCTTATTATCAAAAAGCAAAGGTGGCAAGAGGCATTCAGCCGGGCGCATCCGGGACGCCTCGCTTATTATCCTTTCGTAATTCCCGGTATCTGTGAACTGGGTGGTCATGAACTCACCAGTGCTCACATCAAGGAATGAAACACCGAACTCTGCGCCCTCGCCAGATATGGACATCAGATAATTGTTGGATTGGTCACAGATCAGGGATGGATCGATAACAGTGCCTGGAGTGATGACCCTGACCACGCCGCGCTTCACAACGCCTTTGGCTTTTTTCGGGTCTTCAAGTTGCTCGCAAATCGCCACTTTGTATCCTTTTTTTATGAGCTTCGGGAGATACGAGTCCACAGAATGATAAGGGATGCCGGCAAGGGGCATGTTCTCGCCATCTTTATCCCTGCCGCGGGATGTGAGCGTGATCTCAAGCTCTTTTGCTATTACCTTCGCGTCATCCCCGAAGGACTCGTAGAAGTCGCCCATCCTGAAAAAGATAAGGGCGTCACTGTGCTTTTCCTTTGCCTCATAATACTGGCGCATTGCCGGCGTCATTTTGTCCATCTGCTCTTCTCCGCGGTTTGATATGGGTTTGTTCCTATTTTTGCTTTTTCATCCAGCGCACAGTCAGGACAGATGCTGCAAGAAATACAAACGTGATCAAAAAGAAAAAGGTTCTTATTGATGGTTCAGATGCGCCGAATGGATTGTCAGGATGCAGTATCTTCCCTGCGCTTCCCATTATAGCCCACACTGACATAGCAAGTCCGATACCAAGAAGGGATATTATTTTACGATCATCGATCGCAGTTGAAATGAAATAAACACCCGCTGCTATCAGGGAAATAATGATCGTGGCTGCGAACCTGGGCTCGCCGGGATTGATGCCACCCCATGCAAGCACCGAAGTCATGTCGCCGATGATGGTAGCAGCGACCCAGTAGATAACAGCCGTTTTTTCGATGGCAAAGAGCAGTTTGAATTTCATCCTGCTCCTGAAAAGCGATATCAGGCTTACCATACCTGCTGCTGTGAACAGGGAGAGACCTGCTGTTACAAGGGCGCCATGAAGGTATATCAATTTCAAAATCGCGCCCAGCTCCTTGTCTTCCGGTGACAGAATGACCAACAGGGATCCGGTAAACAGGGTGATTATTAATGCAACAGGGATGTTTTTTGGGATTTTATCTGGTATAGTCATGCTGGCTAATATTGCCATTTTTTATAAATAAGTAACTGAGCCTGAAGCTAATGTCAAATTTGCCTCAGGCTACTTAATCTGCGATATCACGCATACATATAATTATGCTCAATCATCGGCTTTTTTTCATCAGTTATCTGAATGGGATCCGCATTGTTTACAGAGAGATTGGTAGCCACTATTTTAAGGAAATTTTGCTCTATTAAAGAGAGTTCTTCTTTGCTCATTCCAATATGTTCCAGAATTAGCTCGCTTTTCTCATCGTATACACAAAGGGTTCCTTTCTCAGTATCTGAAACTACTTTCCATACCCTGTCAACAGGCTGGATCCATGCCCATATTGTCATTATTGAAACCTCCTATCATATGGCATGTTTCTCGAGTTGTGGTCGTTCGCCTTTGCATTCTTCTATTCTCCCGTAAATCCGACAAGTACGAGTTTAACATCCATACCATAGTAAGTCAGGGTCTTATTTAAATATTTCCATTTAAATTTTAATAACTATGATAGTAATGAGGGGACAATTGGATCCACCAATTCAGTGAATTGGACCCTGAACAATTAATATTTAAATATTGTTTGCCATGTTCTACTAATATATCCGGTGTTTCTTGCTATTAAATGTAATATTATGCCAAAATGATGTAAAACTAACAAGGTTGTTATCAAATATACCTTTTGATACTGTTCACGTATGTGGGCTTGAGGATCACAAGCATAACGTATGAGAATGCATGGGGCTACCTGAATGGATATTACGGTCAGTTGTTCCTTGTTGAATTCGTACTGTTCGCCGTGGCGCCTATCATGTTCTTCTATGGTGTGCAGAAGAAGAACGTGGGAGTTGTGCAGTTTGCAGCACTTACTACCATGATCGCCATTATCCTGAACAGGCTCAACACAGTGTACATCACTTTCAACTGGAAGCTTTCGCATAATGAGCTCTTCTACTGGAAAGAGGTCATTGTCGTGATAGCGATCCTCATAATTGAAGTGCTGGTGTACCGCTGGATAGTGAACAGGATGCCTGTGCTAAGGCAGCATCCTGATTACATAGGAGAAGAGCACTGATAAAGTAGAGATAGAATAGGATAAGATCGGGGCAGCGATATGTTGCCCTGATCCCGGTGTTTTTTTTATTTGAGCCCACTACTCAGATTTTTTAGTTTTTCAAGACCGCTTGCGAATATTTAAAATATGCGCAACCCCCTCTTTATTACAAAATATGATAAATTATTTAAACTCAAAACGCTTTAATGCCCTCATGAAGTTGATAGGACAGGGAAAAGCAAAGGACATCTATCAGGCAGATAACGGAGATATAATCTTTGAGTTCACTGACAGGGTCACTGCATTTGACGGCGCAAAGAAAGCAGAATTCCCTCATAAGGGGAAGGTCTGCTGCGGTCTTGCTGCGTACTGGTTCAAGATACTTGAAAAAGAAGGATTGCCTACCCATTATATAGAAAGAATAGGCGAAACAAAAATGAGGGTTGTAAACCTGAAGATCCTTCCAGTCGAGGTGATCTGGAGAAATTATGTGGCAGGTTCACTCTGGCGTCGCTTTGAGAAAGGTGAAGTAAAGCTGCCTGATGGCACAGATGCAAGAGAAGGCGCTTTGATCCCGAACGGAATGTTTGAATTCACAACCAAGTTCGAGGCTGTTGATAGACCTGTGAGCATAAAGGAGATCCTTGATGCAAAATGGATGACAGAGAAAGAACTGAAGCTTTTGTCTGAAATGACAGGGAAAATAAACGATATCATGTTCTCGCCGCTCCTTCATAAGGACATAATACTTGCAGATTTTAAAGTCGAATTTGGAAAGACGCACGAAGGTAAAATACTTCTCGCTGATGAAGTGGGTACGCCTGACGGCTGCCGTTTCTGGGACAGGCAGGCTTACATCAGAGGCGAATTCCTGAGTCTGGACAAGGATGTATTCAGGAAGAACAAAGGCGATCTTTCGAAGGCTTACCTTGAGATTTATGATCGAATCACAAAAGATTATTAGTTAATACGTATATTTTTATAATGATGGAGATAGACGAACTGACAAAATGGGTATTGAGCGTGGACAGAAGAGTAATTGTAATGAAGGAGCTTCACAGGAACGAGTTAATAAAAGCCTCAGAGATATCAGAAAAGACAGGCAGGTCGTTGCAGAACATAAGCCGTGCCATGCGTGAACTTGAGGAATACGGACTGATAGAGTGCCTCACTCCTGATAAGCATACATGGAAGAGGTTCATTCTCACGAAAAAAGGGGATAAGGTATTTGGAAAGTTGAGGAAAAGTCATCTGATCGAGGGAAGTTGAGAATTTTTAATTTCTTCTGGAACCAAAAAATAATAATAAGTCTCTCCACAACTGAGAAATGGGGGCAAAAAGAACGTTAGTTCTTGAACCGAACGAGATAAGGAAAGCCTCTCAGATCATAAGATCCGGAGGAACTGTGGCTTTTCCAACAGAAACTGTGTATGGTCTGGGAGCAAATGCCCTGGATGGCGAAGCTGTAGCAAAGATATTCCAGGCAAAGGGCCGCCCGGCTGATAACCCCCTTATAGTCCATATATCTTCTCGCGAAATGCTCGACATGGTGGCAAAGGACATTCCGGCGCTGGCATTTGAACTCATGGATGCTTTCTGGCCAGGCGCTCTCACCATTATCCTGAAGCGCAAGGAGGGTGTTCCTGATATTACCACAGGCGGGCTTGATACCGTGGCTGTAAGGATGCCGGATCACGATATCGCCCTTTCGCTCATCAGTGAAGCAGGTGTGCCAATAGCGGCGCCCAGCGCCAATATCTCAGGAAGGCCAAGTCCCACCAAAGCAGAGCATGTCATAAAAGACATGGACGGACGGATCGATGCTGTCATCGCTGGAGATGAGTGCAGGCTTGGCGTGGAATCGACGGTCATTGATCTTACGGTTACTCCACCGGCCCTCCTTCGTCCCGGGGGGTTGAGCCTTGAGGATATTATTGAAGCCACAGGCGAAATCAATGTGGTAGATGAATCCGTGAAATCTCCTGGCATGCGCTATACCCATTATTCTCCAAAAACGAAGCTGATTCTTGTTGAAGGTGAGCGAGTATCCGTGGTTGTCGAGATCAACCGCCTTATACATGAGTATCGGAAGCAGGGACTAAATGCTGGAGCGCTTGTATGTAGAGAGAGCGCTTCAGATATAGAATGCGATACAAAATACATTTTTGGAAGCATTGATGATATGAAAGAGGTCGCAAGCAGGCTCTTTTCCGGGCTAAGGTTCCTTGACGAAGCCGGGGTTGATGTTGGGATAGTAGAAGGAGTTTTTCCTGAGAAAAGAGAAGGTATGGCGATAATGAACAGGCTTAGAAAAGCGGCCGGAGAGAAAGTAAGCTGTTATAAATAAGCAGCGATAAAATGATGGGTGCAACAGGGTGAACAAAAGAGGCGAATAATGTGGATGTACAGATAATACTTGGAAGCAAATCAGATAAAGAGATAGCAAATAAAGCAGTGGATGTATTGAAAGAGTTCGGAGTCGAATATAACGTTACAGTGGCTTCAGCGCACCGCACGCCAGATCGCGTGGAACAGATAATAATAGAGGCGCATGAAAAGGGTGTGAAGGTGTTTATCGCCATAGCCGGGCTTGCTGCGCATCTGCCTGGTGTGATAGCCTCAAAGACCGTAAAGCCTGTGATAGGTGTACCAGTTGATTCGAATCTTAACGGCCTGGATGCCCTTCTCTCCATAGCGCAGATGCCGCCTGGCATACCTGTCGCATGCGTTGGTATCGGAAGAGGAGATAATGCAGCGCTGCTTGCATGCGAGATCATAGGAGCATGCGATGAAAAAATGAGGGAGAAGCTTCTCAGGTACAGGGCAAAGATGGCTGAGAAAGTTGAACAGGATGCTAAGGCTCTTGGACTTTAAGGGTTATCATATATAAATTATAAATTCACCAACATGAATTTTAGAGGAGATACTTCTTCAGATAGAATAGTGCAAATAATGCAGCCAGCAACAATATTCCAATAATTGAAAACTCGACTATTACATCATAGAGAAAAATCCAGGAATCCTTAAAAACAAATCCAATATATGCATAAATTGCAGCGTATAGAAACTCACCTGATGCTGTCCAGATTATGAATTTCTTTAGTGGGTATTTGCTAAAACCAGAGACATAGTTAACAGGGGCGCCAAGTCCAAGTAACAAAAAACGGGAAAGAAATACACCGAGTGCTCCATACTTATTCAAGAAAACTTTACTGGCTTCACATTTTTTATTATATGAATTATATTTACATAATTTTTCTGTGAATGTACTCTCAAAATATGACGCAGTCTTATAGGCTGTAATGTCACCTGCAACAAATACCAGGAATATCAATGTGACAACGAAAACATAATCTGTGACAGTGCCTGATAGAGACCCAGCCGAAATAATAAAAAAAGTTGCTCCAACCGGTATTCCAAATGGTGATATAAGAGCTACGAGGATAAGGACTAAATAAAAATTGGCTGTAATATCCATTTTATCCCCGTATTATTTATGTTTATATTCCACCAGGCGATTTAATTTTGCTACCACATCGGTGCAGTTCAGATTGTTATCCTGACAGAGCTTTTTGAGCGGTTTTCTGCTATTTGAAAACGATTCATTAATTCCAATTTCGCTATAGATTACGTCTATCGGGATATCGCTCCGTTTTGAAATGAGATTGATGGTCATCCAGTCTTCAACGGTATTGTTATCGCTTTTGAGAAATACTTCATGTTCTTTCCACAGTTCATACCTGTTTATTGCCCTGACAGTGAAAACGACCGTCAAAAGGAGAAAAATAATAAATAATATAGACCAGAATAAAATTTTCTTCTTTTTTTGCATTATCAAATGTTGTAAATAGCGATATAAAAAGGTTTTTATTTGCAACTGCATATAATTATATATAAAGATTTATACGGTTAGAATGATATACATTTTGAAGGTGTCGTTGGATTGAACATTAAAATGCTCCTGTTCCTGCTGCT
>CBFFLL010000053.1:11735-15318 GCA_965642175.1 Candidatus Methanoperedens nitratireducens
CATCATCCAGTGCTCAGGAGGACATTATAGAGGGGCAGATCGTATTGAACGGATATGTTGACAATTCCGGGAAAGTGCTCCTGACAGGTTACGCCACCTATGAATCTCTTTCTTATATGTCATTCTTAGACGGTGCCCAATATACATACGATAATGACACGAACCAGCTTTACGTTGTTACCGATATGCTAACAACTAAGAGTGCGGGCATCTGGCATTTTAACTTTTCTTCAGGAGGTTATTATTCAGACTATTCAGTTACTTTCTTTCTTCCTGCAGGTTCCGAGGTCATAAGATTTGAACGATCTCATGGATTGAACTACCAGATACAGGTAATGAATGATTCATTGGTCCTGACAGTGGAGGGATACAGAATAGCTTCACCAGAGATCGAAATAGAATACAAGCAGCCTCTTGAAACGCCTGATAAAACAGAAAGCGAGTCCGGATCATGGCTGTCTTTTACCATGTTGTTCGTCATCGCTGCAATTTCCGCAAGCGTGGTCATGTTAATTATAAGATTGAAAAGAACTCACGATCTTGAGAAAAAAGAGATACCTGTCACAGAATCTGGGATAGAATATGTGATCGGACCTGGAATAGAACCTGAGATGGAATCTTTGGCAGCGCCAAAAACAAAAGAAATCACACCCACCAGTGAGATGCAAAAAGTGATCGATACTCTTTCAGATAATGAAAAAGCAATTATAAATCTCTTGTTAAGAAAAGGTGGTTCTGTCACACAGGCAGACATCAGGTATGAGACCGGGATACCTAAATCTTCACTGAGTGGTATAATAAACGTTCTTAAGAGGAAAAACATAATAAAAAAGCGTGAATACGGGAGAACGAACGTAATCGAACTATCTGACTGGTTTTTATTGAAAACGGAGGTAAGATAAAGTTTAACGAACATCATCGTTCGTGAACGGAGTTAAACATCGTTCGGTACAAGTGGGTTATGAGGTGACTCAGATCCAGGCAGGTTTTGAGAAACCAAAATAACAAAAGAGGTAAAAATATGAGAAAAGAAATATACTATGGTCTGTCAGTAATTCTTGTACTGGCGGCAATTGGAACAGCGGCGGCAATTGATGGCGTATCAAGCGCTGCGGTGACAAACACAGGAGGGTATGGACCAGGCTTTGTTGATGCGAACGGCGATGGCATCTGCGACAATTTTGTTGACACAAATGGTGATGGCATAAATGATAATCGCCCAATGTACAGGGGTGCTCGCATGGGCTTTGTTGATGCAGACGGCGATGGTATCTGTGACAACATGGGCTCAGGAAGAGGCGGCGCCAGATACAGAGCCAACAAGTAAATAAAGGAGGTATTAAGGGGTAGATATCCACCCCTTGTACTCTTTAAGATTGAAACCAATGGAGAATAAAATGAAAGCAAATTCAAAGAAGATCGCAATAGTAATTTTAACGGTACTGACGATTTTTTCAGCGACAGCATTTGCCCAACCATTCGGCCAGGGAATGAACAGAATGAATTCCGGCTCAGGAACTGGACCGGGGGGTCAGGGAATGTCTCCATTCATCGAACCCTTATTCATGGGACACGGTTTTGCAATTGCCGGGGAAGAATACCATATTCTGCATGTTAATGTAATCAGGATGAAAATTGTGTCTCCGGATTATGTTTATTCACTGCTTAAAGAATACAATACTCCTGCAGAAATAGCACAAAAAATAAGCAGCGTGGAGAGAGACACTGAAATAAATGCTCATCTGAGGTTTGCAGGCGTGCCTTATGTCCTGAACATAACGAGCTGTGACAATCAATCGCTTTCCGGGGATATACTGGCACTTCCCCAACCAGGGGCTTTCCAGAAAGATCTTATCCCGGCAGTAACAGGCAATATATCACTGACAACTTCGAATTATGAAACTGAGTTACTATCTGCTGGAACACTTAACCTGGAAGGAAAGGAGTATAAAGTGCTGATGACATCTCCAATGCGCTCTGGAAAAGGTATGGGCAGATGGGTATGAATTACCTTACATACCCAATCGGCATCACATAAATGTATAATGTAATGATTGCTATGCAAAATAAATTCATCCATAGCCCGGCCCTGGCCATCTGCGGCATCGTTACATAACCAGTCCCGAACACGATAGCATTGGGCGGAGTGGCTACGGGCAGCATGAAAGCAAGGGAAGCGGACATGGCTGTTGCCATCATTAATCCAGCCGGTTCCATGCCAAGGGCAGATGCAAGGGAAGCGGTTACTGGCAGTAGTATTGTAGCCGTGGCGGTATTTGAGGTTATTTCGGTCAGGAAGATCGTGAGGGTGACAACTGTCAGGATTATGACAATTGCAGACATGCCTTTCAGGAAAATAAGCTGATGCGCTATCCAGGCATCCAGGCCGGTTTCCGTAAAACCTTTAGCTATGGCTAATCCTCCTCCAAGCAAAAGCACAACGTCCCATGGAAGCTTAATTGCATCATTCCACTTCAGTAAGGCTTTTTCCTGTCCTGCTGGTATAAGAAACAGCAAAAAAGCCCCAAAAATGGCAATGCCTGAATCCGTGATCAAAGGCAAATATTTGCCCCAAAACGCTCTTGTGACCCAGAGAGATGCTACCAATAAAAATACAGCTAAAACTTTCTTCTCCTGCCCAGTCATATTTCCAAGTCTCTTTATCTCGTCCTCAATTCCATCACCCAGCGCTTTTATTTTCGGCGGGTATGCGACATACACCAGATAGGCCCAGCTAATAACTAAAATAAAAACCGCGATCGGCACGCCAAAGGAAGCCCACTGCAGGAACGTGATCTCATTCCCATAGAACGTGCGGTATATGCCTGCAAATATCAGGTTTGGCGTGGTTCCGATAAGGGTGGAAACCCCGCCTATGGAAGCTGCATAGGCGACAGAGAGCATGATGGCGATATTGAAATTTTTATCCTCGCCTGCCTTTGACGCCTGGAATATCACTGCTGTTGCGATGGGGATCATCATCATGGCTGTTGCAGTATTGCTTATCCAGGCTGAAATGAAGGCTGTGGCAACCATGAACCCTGCTATTGCCCGTCTCGGGCTTGTTCCGATGTTCCTCACGATATACAGGGCGATCCTGATGTGGAGTTTCCATTTCTCCATGGCAATAGCGATGAAAAATCCCCCTATCAGGAGGAATATTATCTGGTTCCCGTACTCTGCTGTGACCTTTCCGACCTCAAGCGCCCCGAGAAGAGGAAAAAGGATTATGGGTAAAAGCGACGTGGCTGGTATCGGAATAGCCTCTGTCAGCCACCAGCACGCTATCCATGCAGTGCTCGCTGCTATTGATCTTGCTTCCCATGACAGTCCTTCTATGTCTGAGAGAAGGATCAGCAGAAACAGTAGCGGACCAAGCGCCAAACCTGCTTTTTGTCTGGATATATTGAAATTCATATTGTCCCCTTTTTGCCTGTTCTAGCTGCAAACGCCTTTTCTACTGTTCTGCATTGAAATTTTCTGTATATTATATCTATCTATAAGGTATTTTTACAGGGGTATGCTGGATTTCTTAAGGAGGTGCTGTGTTCATATTGTGCGTATACTTGCAAACATCAAGCTG
>CBFFLL010000054.1:0-9833 GCA_965642175.1 Candidatus Methanoperedens nitratireducens
AAGAAATCGGGCTTTTGTTGAACTTTGGTAAAAAACCAGATTTCAAAAGAGCGATCTTCTCAAATGTTAGAAAGGAAATGTCAGAAATAGAAACCTCAAATCCGCGTGAATCCGCGCAATCCGCGTCATCCGCGTTCTACTCGTCTAGATGAATACTATATTCTAAACCCTGACAACCATGCGGATTCACTGAATCAGTAAGCATCGCTACAACATCGCTTATGACAAAACATATTTAGCAGTATGTTCTAAAATGGAACCAACTGAATTTTTCATAATTCCCAAACGTATCTGTTAACATTTCTACATGGGGACATTTTGTCCCGATGTAATTTCTAATTTCAACTGTAGACAAATTGTCGACAGTTCAGCTTAGCGTTTGAAAGGCTCAGCCCTGGGAGATGGGATGGATTGGATCAGACGGAACAATTCTTCTGTATCTGCAACATCTGTTTGGCGCATTTTGCCATCAGACGCTTTCATTTTCAAACTGTGACAATTTGTCACGGTTTCATTTCCTTCCGCTTTCAAGCGTTCTTTAAGCTTGCGCCAGTAAGCTCCGGGGGCAATACTTTCGGTTAAAACCTCAATAACATCAATAATCGAAAAATACCATTTCTGGTTGCTTTCATTCCATATTCTGCGGACTTTTATATCCTGAAATAAAATTATTTCATTCACGCTGATGCCTCCGTGAGTTCACCATTGAAGGCTTTTTGTAATAGTGACTTTTTTAATTCTTCCAAGTCTGCGAGTTTCTTTTGGTAGGTTGCTTCGAGTTTTTTGGTTTCGGCTGAGAGGGCGTCGAGTTTGGAGACGATGAATTGTTGTTCAATTAATGGTGGAAAGGGTATTGGAATTTTGTTAAGCATTGCTTGATTTAATTTTGGTTGAGCCATTCCACTAACAAAATCATCCAATTTTATTGAATTTAGGTATAATTCAACATATTTTTGGCTTGCCCGATTATTAAATCGCAAAACGTGAGCATGATTGTTTACCCAAGTTTTCCCGTTTATAGAAAAGGCAATTGGATAAGTTCGTGCTAAAAGATTTGCACCATCTTCCGAGACTAAAAGCAAATCTTCATCAAAAATATACTCTTCAACATAATCAACAATTCCAGATGCCCCATAATAAGGTATTGAACCATTAGTACGAATTTTTTTGGTTATTGGAATTCTTTTACTGTCTAAATTTTCAGATATTTGATTCAATGTTTTCTCTTCCCATCCATCACCCTTATTTTCAAAAACACTTTGCAAATAGCTTTCAAAAATTTCTTTTGCATTTTTTAGATTCTTCTCAGCGTTTTCTTTTGCTTTTGCAATGCTTTCAAAAGTTTCATCTAAAATGGCGACGATGTGTTTTTGTTCGGGGAGGGGAGGGACAGAAATTGTACAATTCTCAATAAATTCATTTGAAACTCTTTTATGCCCTACAGCCCCTGTCATTCTTTTTGCGCCTTCTTCTATAAATTGTGGACGCAATAAAAAATAATATAAATATTCGGGAAATAAATTTTCATTTGTTCTAAAAACGAGATATTCGCTGGAACCAAAACCTATGCCATTCTTTAAATTTTTAGCAATACCCAATTTTCCATTTTCAAAACATGGCGTTATTTTTGCTAAAAGAACATCATCATTGGCAAAATAAGTGTAACTTCCACTGACTTCTTTTAATATCCTCTCTTTTGTGGGATTTAAAAATTTCTGATTTATTCCTAAATCTTCCATAGGCGCAAACGACACAACATCCGTTTCTTTTAATTTATTTCGTGCTTCACTTTTAGGTGGTTTTATTTCACAAACATCCCCCAGCTTCTTTACCTCCCAACCTTTTGGTGCAATCTTATGACTCATCGTCACACCTGCCAACAATTAAATTCTTCTGTTTTAAATAAAATGTATGTAACTTTTCCTGCAGCAATTCTTTTGAGTTAATGTCCACAGACATCTTGGGGGTAACATAGAATTCCCACCGCAAAGAACGCAAAGTTCGCAAAGAAAATGCCGCTAAGCTTTGCGTTCTTTGCGAACTTTGCGGTGAATTAAAATTATGGTTGTTTGGATTGATGAAGTAGTATTCATCAAATCGAAACGGGAACGCGGATGACGCGGATTGCGCGGATACGCTCGGATTTTGATGTTCTGATCTAAATATTTCTTTCCTGTCATTCATAAATTTCACTTTTTTTTCTTCTTATTGATCGAACACGAAAAACGGTAAATCGTATCCGTGTCAACCGTTGCGCCAGTTGACGTCGCCCACACATATGGCTCGTGCCATACGTGGAGATCCGTGTGCATCCGCGTCATCTGCGAAATCCGCGTTCTATGTCGTTTGCCCCTTCGCGCCTGAGATATTTGCATCAACATTTTTCATATCAATTCCTTTATTGATTTGAGAATCTGTGCGCTTTCTTCATCAAGCATTGCGATTTCATCCAATATCTCTTGCGGCTCCCGAAGCGCAGCTTCTTCTTTTTTGTTAGGATTTTTCACAGACAGATCAAATGTTTCGACATTCACATCACCAACATTTACAGTCCAGGAATTCGCAGTATCCGCCTTCGTTTTCTGCAAATTAACAAATTCAGCCAGATCATTTTCATTCAATGGATTGGTTTTACCCAGATTCCTGTCCAGATTTAATTGATAATACCAGATTTTCCGTGTCGGAACGCCTTTATCAAAAAACAACACAACCGTTTTTACACCCGCGCCCAAAAATGTGCCGCCCGGCAAATCCAGAACTGTATGCAGGTTACAATTATCCAGCAAATGTTTCCTTAATGAAACCGATGCGTTATCTGTGTTTGATAAAAATGTGTTCTTAATAACAATGCCAGCTTTACCGCTGGCTTTTAGTATTTTTATGTAATGCTGAAGGAATAAAAAGGCGGTTTCCCCGGTTTTGATTGGAAAGTTTTGCTGAACTTCTGCTCTTTCTTTCCCGCCAAAAGGAGGATTTGTTAAAACAATATCACAACGGTCTTTTTCTTGTATGTCAGTAATATTTTCTGCAAGTGTGTTGGTATGAATTATGTTTGGCGATCCGACACCATGAAAAATCATATTCATGATCCCGATAATATATGCGAGTGATTTTTTCTCTTTGCCGTAAAATGTGTTTTTTTGCAAGTTTTCTGCATCTTTAGTCGCAAGATTTTTGCTGTTTTTCAGATATTCAAAAGATTCGCATAAGAAACCTGCTAAGCCAACTGCGCCATCATAAATTTTATTCCCGATAGCTGGCTCTACAACATTTATAATTGTTTTGATGAGCGGGCGCGGAGTGTAATACTCTCCGCCATTTCTGCCGGCATTGCCCATATTCTGGATTTTTGATTCATATAAATGAGACATTTCGTGTTTTTCAGCATTAGAACCAAAACGCAGCCCGTCAATTAAATTAATTACTTCACGCAGAGTATAGCCGCTCTGAATCCTGTTCTTTAGCTCGCTAAAAATCTCCCCGATCTTGTATTCGATCGTATCTGCGTTTTCTGCATCTGCTTTAAATTTTTTAAAATACGGAAACAATTTTTAATTAACAAAATCAGTTAAATCATCCCCGGTAAGTGCTTTATGATGATCTAACCTGCCATCAGCGCCTTTGGGTACTGCCCATATACCCCATTGAAACTCAGGGCTGATTATACCCTTATATGTTTTCCCAGCCAATTCCGCAGAAATCTGTTTTTCTTTTTCAAGATCGTCAATATATTTTGAAAAATACCAATCTTCTTTAAACCAGGTCCTTCTGATGCTCTTGTTTTGAAAAAGTATTAACTTATTATTATTTTCAGTTAACAATTTTATTATTTTAAAAGAAACTTTGGTATTCTTGGAATTAACCATTTTATGTATTTTTTATAGGATATTTTCATAGAAGGAACTTCCAGATATTTATTGAAAGCTTCATTATTAGTAAAAATTTTTAACAATATTGAAGGATGACTATATATTATTTTTGATAATATTAAAGAATATTTTAAATTATCAATAAATTCTTTTTTACAAATATCCTCATAATTTTTTATTGTTCTTAGATCATCTTTATTTAATATTATTTTAGAAATTACTTCTACTGCTATCTGACCTGACCTGATAGCATAGGCAATACCTTCTCCATAAAAAGAATCAACAAATCCAGCAGAATCTCCACATAAAATAACTCTTGAACTGGTTATCCTTCTTTCTATGCCGCCAGCCGGAATTATATGGCTATGTAATTTATAATTATTATTAAAGTTGTTTTTATGCAAAAAATCCAACATTTTCTGTTTAGGATGGAGTAAGTTTTTTGCCAATCCCCCTATTCCAACAGAAAAATATTTTTCATGGGGAAATATCCAACCATAACCATTTTTGAACAAACCAAAATGAACGTCAATAGAATTATGTATATATTTATCTATAGATTTATTATCTTCTTCGATTTCTGCAACAATTCCGATTGCATATTCATCTTTTTGTTCTTTTCTTCGAATACGATATTTTAATTTACCTTGTGAGCCCTCTGCTATGATGACAAATTTTGCTCTATATATTTCATTTTTAGTTGAAACTTCAACATAATCATCATTTTCTATATAATCAGCGACTTTTTCCCCCATTTTTATTTGAATTCCAGTTTCTTCAGCTTTTTCGAGTAAATAATTATCTAAGATACTTCTGGTTATTAAAACAGCTAACCTATAATCTTTGTGCTGTTCCACAATTTGACCTTCGAAATGAACTCTTGCACCAAATATCTCTCTTTCAATAATGGATTTAGGAATCTCGAAATCAAGATACGACATCGCATGTTCGGAAAGCGCTCCTCCACATGGCTTATATCTTGGAAATATTTCTTTTTCAATTAATAGCGTTTTCAAACCTTTTTTCCCCGCAGTTCTACCAGCAGCCGACCCAGAAGGGCCTCCTCCTATGATGATTAAATCATACATCTAATAAATCTCCTATTGATAATAAATTTTTTAAACACTATTGAAACATCATACTTACTCTCATAAAAATCCGTTTCCTATTTGCCAACACCGAATTGAAACGCCCTCCGATAATGCCATCAAGATATGCCACCGCATGCCTCCCTTTCGATCAAAAGTTATCTTACTTTACCCCTCGCAAGCGATGCGAATATCCCGACAAAACAAAACCCCGCAAAAACCATGAACGCTGCATTTGCGCTTTTCATGAAAAGCGGATAATATTCTGGAGTGATCTGCACGTTTCCCATGTACACGGCAACTATCAGGGTCGCGATACCCATGCTGAGCATCTGTCCTGTCAGCCTCATAGTCCCAAGAGTTGCTGAAGCTACTCCGTAAAACCTTTTTTCGACTGAACTCATTACCGCATTCGTATTAGGGGATGAGAACAGGGCAAACCCGAAACCAAGTATGATAAGACTTGCCACAATATATTCTACCGGTGTCCCAACATTTAAGAAGCCAAGAAATAAAAGCCCTGCTGTCGTGAAAGCCATCCCTGCCGAGGCAACCAGTCTGGGTTCTATCTTATCAGAAAGCCTTCCTGCCACAGGTGAGAATGCTGCCATAACCACAGGCTGAGCTACAAGGATCAATCCGGCTGTTTGTGGATCAAATCCTTTAACGTTCTGCAGATAGAGGCTCATGAAAAATGCGACTGCGAACGTTGCGCTGTAGTTTATCAGAGCCGCAAGCATAGAGAACGTCAAGACCATGTTTTTCAAAAAAAGATTCATATCAAGCACAGGAAATCTTGCTTTCATTTCCCATTTAACAAAAGCCACAAGTCCAAGTATGCTTGCAAGGATCAACTGAGTTCCCTGTATACCAGGCAGGATCGAAAAACCATACATCATCGCAGCAAGTGATAATCCATATACGGCGGAGCCGACTATGTCAAGTTTCTCTCCTTTAGCATCAGCCCATTCCCCATTCATTTTCAAGAGAGTTAAGGCTAATATTATCAGCTCAAGGGGTAGATATGATGCGAAGATACTCCTCCAGCCAAAATACTGAGTCAGGAACCCGCCCACAACAGGTCCAAGTGAGAGACCCAGATAGACCCCGGCGACATTTATCCCCAGCGCCTTACCCCTTTCTCCCGGCGGAAATACTGAGGTGAGGATCGCCACCCCAGTTCCGAATATCATAGCTGCGCCAATACCCTGAATGACCCGGAGGGCGATAAGCTCCATCTCGTTGAACGAGAAAACCAGAAGAATTGAGGCGATAATATCGATGGCTATGCCGTATTGGAATATCTTTTTCCTGCCATAAATATCTGCTATCTTTCCGAACGGGACAAGGAAAATAGCAGCAGCAAGGAGATATGCTGTAGAGACCCAGCTTAACATGACAACATCCATTGAGAATTCATTCCCGATATGAGGAAGCCCTATGAAAACTGATGAACCCATAAAGGGCGCAAGAAAAGAACTCATCGTTGTGATAAGCAAAACAACATTTTTATTTATTTTATTATTCATTGTATGCACCATGATCCTCATAATATTCTTCTGAATTAGATCATAACTCAAACTCTTCAATAAAACCTAATATCAATTTGTATTTTTCAAGATATTTAAATCCTTTATCTGTCAATGTAATGAACTTCCTTTCGTTATCATCGGTTATCTCTTTTATGAAACCCTTTTCTAATAATTCATTCAAGTATTCTGAAAAACTTTGAGACGAAAGATTGGAATGTCGAAGCAAAGGTGTTGGCTTTATGGAATTATGATGATTCCTGATAAGATTCAAAATATCAAATATCATCTCCAGGCGATCTCTTCTTCGCTTTACATTGTCCATTTGTTCACCTTAAGGTATATCTCTTCTTCGCTTTATATTGTCCATTTGCTCACCTTAAAGTATATTACTGCGATCAATCCGATCGATATGACCTGAAATATTGTATGTAATTCAAACGGAAGAAATCTTCGAGGACCCAGGGCAAGTAGATTAACTAACCAGAACAGGAAAAACAAAACATATATGATAAAAAGCCCAGAGATCTTTCTTGATTTTCGATATACAATGAAAGCAATTATCATTGTCAAAATTAGCAATACTGCCTGAGATTCTATCAAAATAATGTTAGACCTTGAAAAAAATGCAATAACTGATATCAGGATGGCAATAGCATTGGATATTATCAACATGTGTTTTATCTGAAGATCCTTCCAGATCAGACTGTATGTTAATGAAAGAATAGCCATTGTACTGAAATATCCATTGAAAACAAGAGGTAGTATCCTGAAGAGGTACATTGATAGATCAAAATCAAATGTAAGCTCCATCAGCATTGCAAGAACGGAAAGGAACCTGAAAAGAAAGGCTAAACCGAAGAACAGGAACGTGATCCTGAAATATTTTATCCCTTCATACTTTGTGAGATCATATAAGTCTCTGGTTTTATAATATATTGAAAAACAAAGAAAAACTATTATTAATGTATAGCCAATTTCCACAACCAGCCTTGTTGGGTCTATCAGATGAAATGGAGGCATATATCTCTATTTTTCCCGGACATTAATAAAAAATGTGGACTTAAAGTGTACATTTTACCTTCTTTTATCTTATAAGTGGGTTATGATATTATAATGTTTGAGGTGACTCAAATATGAATAGAAAAAAATTATTTGGTTTTCTAGCTATTACATTAGTTGTAGCAACCATCGGTTCAGTTGCAGCTATGGGGGGGAAATTCCCGGGAATTGATCTCCAGAGCAGAGATAACATAACAAATGCAATAAAAGCGAACGACTTCAATGCCTGGCAAGCAACGATGTCTGCACAAATTACGCAGGACAACTTCAATATGCTTGTGCAGAGATACCAGACAATGTCCCAGAGGCATGGAAACATGTCTGAAAAGCAAGGAACAACGTTTTCCGGAAGACAAGCCTTGAATGCAGAAATGATCCAGGCTATAAAAGATGGAAACTATGATGCATGGAATACAGCTGCAGTAAATTCAAAATCTCCGCTGGTATCAAAGATTACAACTGAAGATCAGTTCAAATTACTTGTTCAGCTTGATCAGGCAAAACAAGACGGAAATTATACGCTAGTAAATGAGCTAAGTCAACAGCTTGGATTGCCCGCAGGAAATGGCAGACATAAAATGTCAGGACATTTTGGAAGATAATTTCATCAAATGAAAATATGACAGGAAACGATAAGCAATAGGAGGAATGTTATCTGAATATGAGGGCCGGAATTTTATTGCTTTTTTTTGCAATGGCGATTCTTTCAGGAGTTCCACAGTCTTTTGCCAGCCCACAGTATCTTAACGTTTTCAATGAAGTGTATGGGGTAGGATCATGCAGCACCTGCCATATAATGGCTTCAGGCGATGGGATGCGGGATTATAATGGAACGTCAAGACCAGATGTTTCCAACGGAACTTCTGAACCGCGCAGCTTCAACAGGACAAATGATACGCGCAACTTTAACAGCACAAATGGCACGCGCGGCTTTAACAGGACTTCCGGCTCACGTAATTCTAATAGAACGATGTTGCGTAACTCTTACGGATCAATATTTGAAGAACAGCCGGATCACGCTTTGGATCCCCAGGCAGCGCTGATAGCCATTGGCGAGCCAGCAGCCACATCTCAAACGGGAGCTCAAGCGGCTCCAGGGTTCGAGATCAGTGCATCCTTGTTCGTAGTGTTCGGATTGGCTTACCTGGTAAAGCAGCATAATAAATGACAGGTGAATAGATGGATTTAAAAAAAGAGAATAATACACTTCTCTATCTGGAGAATGTATGGAAAATTTACAAGATGGGCGAAGTTGAAGTGCCGGCACTCAGAGGAGTAAGTGTGGAAATAAAGAAAGGAGACTTTGTGGCTATCATAGGCGCTTCGGGAAGCGGCAAGTCAACGATGATGAACCTGATAGGTTGCCTTGACATCCCTTCAAAAGGCAGCATCTACCTGAAATCGCAGGACATCAGCAAATTAAGCGAATCAGACCTTGCCTCATTAAGAGGCAGGACCATCGGTTTCATATTCCAATTATATAATCTGATCCCGTCAATGTCTGCGTTTGAGAACGTGATGCTTCCATTGGAATTCCAGGAATATAACGACAGGGACGCAGCAAAGAGAGCAAGAGAAATACTGGCATTGGTGGGGTTGAGTGATAAGATACATCATCGTCCATCACAGCTTTCCGGGGGTCAGCAGCAAAGAGTCTCCATTGCAAGAAGCCTTGTAAGCGATCCTGAGATAATCCTGGCGGATGAGCCGACCGGGGCACTGGACAGTGTTACAGGCAGAGAAGTCCTGGAGATGCTTCACAGGTTATGGAAAGAGCAGGGAAAAACAATTATCATGGTCACTCATGACCTTAACCTTGCCAAATATGCCCGCACGACAATTGAATTGAAAGATGGGAAAATTTTGAGAATATCTGAAAATAATGAGGTGAATTAGAAATGAAAAGAACAATGTATTCGATTTTGATCATCATGGCAGTGATGGTTTGCATCTCTCCAGTTTATGCACAGATGGGAAGTTTAGTAGACGCATCAGTTATATCAATAAGCGTATCAAACTATGAACCCGATCCTGCTATTGCAGGTGATATCGTAGAAGTGCGTTTAGGTGTTGCGAATATCGGAAGCGATACTATAAGCAATCTTATGATAGAAGTCATGCCTGAGTATCCTTTTGTGCTTGTGCCTGGTGAAAGCGCAGATCGTAGCGCCGGAATACTTCAAGGTTTTAAACCGGATTCTACTGAGAATATTAATATCATAAAGTACAGGATGCAGGTAGATAAGAATGCTCCTGCTGGAAGTTACGAACTAAAAGTCAAGTAC
>CBFFLL010000054.1:9843-15167 GCA_965642175.1 Candidatus Methanoperedens nitratireducens
CACTTGATGTTAAGAGTAAACAAAGCGCTGAAGTGATCCGTATTGATAAGACCATTCTTGTCCCGGGGAAGCAGACCGGCCTGAAATTCACAGTAAATAATGTCGGAAATGCACCATTACGAGACCTCACATTCTATTGGGAGAATGGGGAGAATATTATTCTTCCTGTGGGAAGCGACAATACAAGGTACCTTAAGTACATTGACGTTGGAGAGGGCGCTGATCTGGATTATCAGGTTATTTCAGATACTAATACAATACCAGGACTATACAAGCTGAACTTATACCTGACTTATGAAGATCCTGTATCAAAAACAGAGAAAAAAATATCCACCATAGCCGGAGTGTATGTTGGCGGTGGAACAAATTTTGATGTGGCTTTTTCTGAGAGTGCAAGTGGCGAGATGTCTTTTAGTATTGCCAATACAGGAAGCAATCCAGCTAACTCAGTATCAGTGATCATTCCTGAGCAGAGGAACTGGAGAGTAACCGGTTCAAATTCAATCATCATCGGAAATCTGAACAAAGGGGACTACACTGTTGCAAGCTTCAAATTACAATCATCCGCGGGCAGCACTATGATTTCCCAGAATAGAACTGCTCCAGCCGACGCCAACATCCAGGAAAGGTCTGCGCAAAGATCAATGAATAGTTCAATGAGTGGCTCATCTGATTCAGTACTCATGCAGATCGCTTACACTGACACTATGGGAGAAAGAAATATAATTGATAAAGAAGTCAAATTAGGAAATCAAAACATGAATTCTACTGCCGGACAAACCGCAATGCTGGCACGAAGAGGCGCGGCACAACAAGAAAGTGTTTTCTCGACTTACATGTGGTATTTTATCGCAATAGTAGTGCTTGTTGCAGGATTTGGAGCCTATCGAAAGTACAGAACGCAGAAATTGCTTGATCCTGATTTTAATATTGGGGACCTGATCAAGATCAAGAAGAAATGATATCTGTGAGATAAAATGAAGATCAAAAAGTGTTTCAAGCATGCTTTTAATATGGTACTTCACAGCAAGCTGCGAAGCTGGCTTACTATACTGGGTATCGTTATAGGCGTTGCTGCAGTGATAGCTATCGTATCTATGGGTGAAGGGATGCAGCAAACAATGAACGCCCAGTTGAGCGGTCTTGGCGGGGATATTGTAACTATCTCTCCTGGTTTTTCCAGAGGGGGGGGCATGTTTAATATGAGGGGCGGCGGAGGAGGTACTTCTGGAGGAGCCCAGGCAACTGACAAAGAAATAGTATTGGCCAGGAGTGATCTTCAGGCATTGAAGGGCATACCTGAAATTGCGTTAATTGATACGAATATCAGAGGAAACGTGGACGTGACGTATCTTGGTAAAAAAGGCAAGCTATCAGTAACAGGCGTTGACCAGAAAGTATGGTCCCAAATTACTACGCTGAAGATAAAAACAGGCAGGATGCTTGATTCTGCAGACCAGAATGTTATAGTGATAGGGGGACGACTTGATTCCTCTTATTTTGACAAACCTGTCGGAATAAATAAGATGATCACGATAGAAGGCAGCGCTTTTAGGGTTGTTGGAATTCTTGATGACCAGAGCACAAATATATATATGCCGATACAAATGGCATATCAGGTGATAGATGAGAAGACAAATGATGTCTATGACTCTTTAGTTGTTAAGATCAAGAACGAAGACCAGTTAGAAGAAGTGATAGCAAAGATCGAGAGCAAACTCATGATCGCAAGGCATGTTACTCAAAAAAACATGGATTTTTCAATTTCTTCAAGGAAGGAAATGCAGCAGACAAGAGCAGATACGATGAGCTCCATAAATACATTTCTTCTGGCAATTGCTGCTGTTTCTTTGATAGTCGGTTCTGTCGGGATAGCAAATACCATGTTCACTTCAGTGCTTGAAAAAACCAAAGAGATAGGAATAATGAAAGCTATTGGTGCCAGAAATAATGACATTTTGCTCATATTTTTATTTAATGCAGCATTTATAGGACTTGTGGGAGGAGTAATAGGTATAATCGTCGGAACGATACTTTCAGGCTTTTTGCCATCGCTTGCAGGGGATCTTCCTCTCATGAGAGGTACAACGATAGTATCATTGAATTCAATTATTATGGCGTTATCCGTATCTGTCACCGTGGGAATACTTGCAGGAATAATCCCTGCGTACCAGGCATCGAAATTGAAGCCTGTTGATGCTTTGAGATACGAATAATTTATATTCATGAAACTCTTGTTTGAAAGAGAAGGAAGGGTTTAACATGAAACATGAAGATATCAATTCGAGAGAAATAGGAGTTACGATATATGAATAGGAAAACAGTAGTCGTATTGCTAATGTTAACATTGGTAATTCTAATAGGAATACCAGAGTCTCTTGCACGGCCGCAGTATTATGAAAATCTCAAGGCTGTATACGGCGAAGGTTCATGCGGTACATGCCATATCAGAGCTTCAGGAGGAGGAGCGCGAAACGACTATGGAACTTTGTTTGAGAACCAACCAAACCATTTTTCTGATCCCGGAGAAGCACTTAGAGCTATAGGGGCACCCGCAGCGACCCTTGCGCCAACATCGACCCCTGTGGAAACAGAAACTCCTGCCGAAACCCCCGGGAGCACAACCGTTGCTGCATCAGGGACTCAGGCTCCAGGGTTTGGATCATTTATTGCATTAGCCGGGTTAATTGCATGTGTTCTGCTGGTAAGGAGGCATAAAAAATGAATGCTGACGGTTTAGATATAGTGAGTGTACTTCAAGATATCTGATCCAGGTCAGATTTTAGCTGGTTATCAAAGATTCATTATGTATTTTTAAAATGGATGCCACTCGACGCCTCCACATTTGGGATGGTGTTTGCATACCCACTTGCCAGTTTTTGGATCCCACTTTATTTCTTTTTCCGTATAGGTCTCCCCACAATGTTTACAACGTACATGCTTTTCTGAATGAAAATCCGGTCTAAAAGCAGGCATTGTCCCATCTTTACGACCTTTCGCATCATCGGCTTGCTTACTTCCAGGTATCATAGTGATACCTAAGATTATCTATCAACTATTAAATGTTAGTGCAGCTTCAGTTTTCACAAAATCAAGAGATGGAATTGGTGTGAATAATGTTTTTCTACTATGATGTCCAACATTGATTAATGAAAGACAAGAAAAAATTCATATTCTGGTCTTTATTGCTAATTATATTAGTCCTTTTAACCATCTTGTTCACTGTCAGGACCATCCATAGATATGAAACCTGGAAAGAGCACAGTGAATACCTGAAAAGCGGTAATAAAACAATAGAGGACTGGATGACCATCAATCTCATTGTTAATAGAAGTGGCATCTCAAAAGATCTCGTCTATAATGAACTCGGGATTAAGGGATCATTTACAAATGACAGGAAACACCTCAGTAAGCTCTGCCAGGAAAACAACCTTAACTGCACCGAGGTGGTTGCGAGATTGAACCGCCTATCGGGGGAATAGGGAACATAAAGTATGGATTTATCCTCGAATATACCTCTTTTCTTATTTATCATAGCTCTTATATCACCGTTTGGCATCCCGCTTGGGGCAACATTTGTCATCATAGCGGCTGGCTCGCTTTCGGTTACGATCGAAGATTATTTTTTCATCGTAACCCTGATATTTTTTGGATTGGTCGTGGGAGACATTGCAACATATGTTACAGCATCACATTTTGAAAAAGGTTTCACTGAAAAATTGCTCAAGTACGAAAAAATCGAAAAAAAATATGAATTCGGAAAAGATTTATTTAATAAATATGGGGCGCTGGGTTTATTCCTGAGCCGTTTTGTATTGCTTGGATTCGGCGCACCGTTAAACTACATCTCAGGATTCACTAAATACTCTTTCAGGAAATTTCTTGTTTATTCAGCATCAGGTGAGTTCCTTTACACTTCAATTTACGCATATATCGGCTTTGTTTTCAAAGATACATGGTTATCGTTATACGACATGATAATTGAGTTCCCCTACCTCATACTGCTCACACTTTTGGCAGTTTTTGCTTTTTACCAGTTGAAACGATACCTTTAGACGATTGTTTGCAATATCATCTGTACCTTTCCTATTCAAGATATGATAATTTTGGCCTTCATTTAACGATTTATGACATTTGTCTTATTTCATGATGAAAGAAAAATGGAATATATCGCTAGAATACCAAAGAGCCATCAGATAAAGGAAAAAATGAAGGCTTGAATTATATCATCTTTATAATGATGGATGCTTTCCGTCATCTCTCTTGAGCCAGAGTGCAGACAATCTGAATTCGCATTTGCGTGAAGCTGCGGATGATAGTTTATCTAGCTAGATACCTCATGGAGATTTTATCCGGGAGTCGGTGGATGCTGCATGGACGGCGCCTTTTCAAGCACATTCTTAAGCTTTACTTTCTCGTGCCCCCTGAAGAATTCCATAGTTACTCCGTCACCGATCTTATGTTTACTGAGTACTTTGATAAGGTCTCTAACGTTATTTATCTCTATTTCATCCATCCGGATCAAGATATCCGCTATCTCTATACCTGATCTATCAGCTTCGCTTCCTTTTACCACATCAGTAATAACTACCCCCTTAGTAGTGGGCAGGTTATAATATGCCACCAGTTTTGGATTGACATCTATGGCATTCATACTGATCCACGGTCTTACGATCTCACCATGCTTTATTAACTGGTCTGCAATTTCTACTGCAGGTTGTATCGGTATGGCGAACCCGATGCCCTGTGCAAAGGGAATGACAGCACTGTTCACTCCTATCACCTCGCCTTTGCTGTTTATCAGCGGACCTCCACTGTTGCCTGGATTAATCGCGGCGTCGGTCTGTATCAATCCTTCCATGAATGTTGCCTCAGTCTGGATCGACCGGTTCACAGCGCTTACGACACCTGCTGTGACAGTGGGCCCTCCCACAAGGCCAAGAGGACTGCCTATAGCAATTGCCATCTGCCCGATCTTGAGATCGTTGTTTTTTGCGATCTCTGGTACCGGCAGGTTGCTGGCTTTGATCTTGATCACCGCAAGATCCTTCATAGTGTCCAGACCTCTTATTTCAGCTGGGAATATCCTTCCGTCTTCCAGAGCCACTTTTATCTCCTGTGAACCCAGCACCACATGGGCATTTGTGAGTATAAATCCATCCTTATTTATTATGAAACCTGAACCCACACCCGGAACAGGATGCACATGCAGATAGGCATCTTTCATTAGTTTTACTTCACTGATGTTAACTACGCTCGGTATAACTTTTTCCACAGCGCCAGTGACCATTTCATCAAAATCCGTCATTAATTATAACCTCCAT
>CBFFLL010000055.1:0-15156 GCA_965642175.1 Candidatus Methanoperedens nitratireducens
TCAATCCTTCCGGCCTTTGGAGCCGGAGACGATGGTTCGAATCCGTCCGGGACTATTGACCACAGGTATATGATACTATGAGTATTTTGTGTATATCATGGTCAAGGCGGATATATCTGATCGGTTATTATTAATGAATGTGATTTAGCACCATGGTGGATGCATTTCTCTTGAAAATCCTGTCGAGCATTTGTCCAACTATCGAATAATCCCATGACTTATTTCCTCTAAATCTTATGTCTCCAAGAGTTATTTACTATTTATTCCTTTCTTCATTCTCATGAACCCTTTCGCACTTCAAATAATGATATGTATATAAAGAAATTCACCATCTTGAAAGCCCGGGCGTCTGCTACCCCTGCACCCAAAGGACGTGAAGATTCTAATTCATTCAACAGAGCCCAAAGTTAACTTTAATACTTCAAAATGGCAAATATATTATAGATAACGTTCAGTTATAAAATATTTACATGCTCATTAGATTTAAATACTATAAAACAAAATCAACAAACAAAAAAAGGGAAAATGGTTTAACACATGGAGAGTATTATTGCGAGATGTGGGCTTGCCTGTGAAGCATGTATGCAATTCAATCAGAAATGTCTTGGATGCCAGAGAGAAACTACACTTAATAATAAGTGCTTAATTTTTAATTGTGCGGAAAAGAAGAAAACCGAAAATTGTCTTCAATGCCGGGATTTTCCATGCAAATTTATGGTAGGTTTATCAAGAGCTTATTGTCCAGTATATACTGGAATTAGTTCAATCAATTTCAACCAACTCAAAAATGGTAGGTGTTAAGACAATTTTTATGTTGTTACCTTTTAGATATAACATCTCAATTGTCTTACCAGTAAAACCAGCTTTTAATAGTTTTATTCTTTCCTCAGCCGTTTCCAACATTCTCCCACCCTTTTCTTCATAAATACATAAGGAAAATAATGAAAATAATGATATATATTAACAATGACAGTTTATTGAGTTTTTTCAGTTTATTGAGTTTTTTCAGTTTAAGAACTGAAGGGTTATTCCCCCTTCAAACGATGGATTAATAGACGAACGATAGAAAGATGGCACTCCGCCATTACTGAAGCTCGATCCGCTCGGGACGTATTAAGCGGTCAGCGCAGTGATAACTCATGTTTCAAAGAAACGTGAATTATTGCGGAATTAATCGGCAACTATTTAAGATAATAATTTGGAGTTGAATATGAATGTTTAAGGAATTACAGGCGGCTATTCTTGGAATAACAGTTTTAATAGCACTTATTGGATTATATTTATCTATATTATCGTGGTCTTCGTGGAGACATATGGATGATGACGTTCTTAGAGCCAGAGCATTTCTTACCCGAAAATTTCTTACCAGAAATTTCATACTCGTTTTTGTATCAGGCGCTTTCGTGGGTTTCCATACTATTTTTCAGTTAATCGAGATCTTTGGATGTCCATCAGCTTTTATGCGGTTTGAGCAGGAGATACAAATAGTTCACTACTTATCACTAACATTTTCACTGTTCTTACTGGTTCTTCTGGCATACTACTGGTACAAGTTAATCTCAATTCGTGAAAAATAGTTCAACGTGGTGGTATATTTATCGATAGCCAGTATTTACACAGATCAGTTACCGCCTGCATGAACTTTTCAAAATCAACTGGTTTGACAATATAACTATTTATGCCCAGTTTATAACAATCACTCAGGTCTCGGTCTTCGCTGGAAGATGTAAGCGCAACAACAGGGATCATTTTTGTCCGATCATCTGATTTAATTCTCCTGAGCACCTCAATTCCATCCACTTTGGGAAGTTTCAGGTCAAGTAAAATAACGCTCGGTACGTTCTCAATGTTCCTTTGCGCATATTTGCCAGTGGCAAAAATAAACTCTAACGCCTCAGCCCCATCCCTCACTACATGAAACTTTTTAGTAATATTCTTCAGGGACCTGAGCACAAGTTCCGCATCAGTAGGCTTATCTTCAACTAAAAGAATTTCAATATCGTTTAAATTCATACAATCTTTTCCTTTGTTGGTAATGTAAAATAGAACTTTGCTCCTTCATTAACTTTTCCCTCTGCCCATGTTCTTCCGCCATGCCTGTGAATAATGCGCCAGACAATGGCAAGCCCAACACCTGTACCTTCAAACTCATCATCACTATGCAATCTTTGGAACACTCCGAATAGCTTAGTCACATACTGCATATCAAATCCCACACCCGTATCTTTAACATAATAAACATTCTCATTTTTTTCTTTATCGAAATATCCACCAACTTCAATAATTGGATTCTCTCTTGTTCTTGTGAATTTTAAAGCATTGGATAAGAGATTGAAAAATACCTGGCTGATCATTCCCGGGTCCCCATAGGTAAAAGGAAGCGTATTTATGTTGAATTGTATCACTCTTCCAGGAGCAGATGCCCTGAGTTCTTCAATCACCGTTTTCACAAGTTCATCCATATTGATGTCAGATAGCGCCATTTCCTTGCGCCCTAAGCGGGAGAGGGTAAGAAGATCGTCAATGAGCTCTCCCATTCTATGTGTATTGCTTCGAATTATATTCAGCAAGCGATTGCCTTCTTTGTCAAGTAGATTTTTGTAATCTTCCAGCAGCATAGTTGAGAAACCATCAATGGCTCGAAGCGGCGCCCTTAGATCGTGGGAGACGGAATATGAAAAAGCTTCAAGTTCTTTGTTAGCTTCTTCGAGTTCAATTACATGTCTTTCAAGTTCTGTGTTTAGCTTTCGGATTTCCACCTCAGCCCGTTTACGCTGAATTACCGTTCCTAATTGAGCCGCAACTCCTGAAACTATATCAACCAGTCGTTTGTCCTCCTCACGGGATTTCAACATGAAAAATAAAAGCACAGCCTGTACCTGATCCCTTGTGATGATTGGTATGCCCAAACCAGCTTTGAGCCCGGCTTCCATAGCAAACCGAACACGAGGAAAAACTGTTTCTGGACTTCCTGCAACATCAGGGATCCACTCAGGCTGCTTTGATGACCAGACGCGCCCGGGCAGCCCAACGCCAAGCGGAAAAGTAAAATTCTCGCTCAGTCTTCTGAATTTCCCCAGACTTGTAGAACTGGAATACCATACAGGGCTTAGCTCAATTGTTCCAACAGAGCTGGGAATCCAAGCTTCCCCATAATCCCAATCAGTAGCTTCGCACACCTTTTTTAAAGCTATCCTCAATGCAGTATTTAAATCTTTTGACTCGCTGATTGTCTTGATCAATGTTAGCAATAGTTGGATCTCCTCCTCGGCTCGCCTTCGCTCTGTAATGTCAAGCGCCACACATACTATTCCCTGAATGCTGCCTTTATTACGCATTACTGAGCCAGAAAAAAGCATGGGTATTTTTCTGCCATCTTTTGCCAGGTAATTCGTTTCTATATCGATGAAAGAATCTTTTTCAATGAGATCATCAAACCACGAACTTTTAATTTGGAGATCTTTCGCAATAAGATTTATTGGTTGCCCGACCAGTTCATTTGCTTCATAACCCAGTATATCACATGCAGCCTTGTTCACTGTTTGTATTTCACCTTCTGGCGTGACTACGATTATAGTGCCGAACATGCTTCTAATAATATTGTCCACATAATCTTTTGAAACCGTTGTTTTTTGAAGGTCCTCGGTCATTTTTTTAAAAGAATCAGCAAGATATCCTATTTCATCCTTTGAGTTAAATTCTATTTTATAATCAAGATTCCCTTTACTAACTTCTTCCATTCCTTTTGCCAATTCCTTAACTGGTTTAACGATAAATCTACTCAAAAATAAACTGAGAATTATTGAACAAAATGTTAAACCGATTATTATATATATAATTGTATTAATAATTTGGGAGATAATACTATCAATATACTCTTTCTTGTATCCGACACTTAGAAATCCGGCTTCGTATTCCCCTTCTTTTATTGGGGTGGTTATTTCGATAATTGGAGTGTCGTTAATTCTAAATTCATGCGTAGAAAAATCCGTTGTGTCATCTTGAACCAGGTATATTACATGTTCAGAGTTTAGATGTTCAGGGATCTCATCTAAGAACGTATGCGCTTTGATGGTTCCTTTTTTATCGTATACTACAATATATAAAATAGACTCTGTTTTTATCTCTTTTTCCTCAAATAAGATGCTGGTTATTTTTTCGAGATCCTTATTCGCAAGATGCGGGAATATCCTGTGCTCCATAACCTCCAATCCGATTTTTTCCCTGGCTATTAACCTGCTTTCTAATTCTTTCTTTATTATTGTTGAAGTTGAAATAATGGTCGAAGTTCCAAATATTAGAAGTAAAATCACAAAAAGAATAAACAACTTATATTGTAATTTCATAATACAATCTCAATCTATTTCGAATAATAGAAACTTCCCATTATTTAAACGGGAAAAGTATACTCTATCAAAGGCTTGATGGTCATCAGGTCCGTATTTAGCTGGAATTCCTATACCAATGCCAGAATTATTCATTGATTCAATTGCTTCAATGAATTTATCCCTGTTTAGATCTCTTCCTGCTTCACTCAACGCTATTACCAGCACTTTAGCATTTACGTATCCTTCCAGGCCAACATAATTTGGCATATCTTCTGGAAAATATTTTGCAGTATGATCCCGATAATCCTTGACAGTTTGAAGATAAGTTGCGGATGTTTCATAGGGGTCAGGTACAACCTGTGTTACAATTATTTTGTCATGTGTTCTAATCCCATTACTGGAAAGCTCCAGAGCAAATGCATCAGCTCCCACAAAAGATACACTATGAAAATAAGGGTGGTATCCTTGCTCCTTATAAAGTCTTAGGAATTTCGCCAGTGGTGTGTATGTGCCGATCATCACAATAGCTTCGGGATCTGCATTCCTGATCGTGACCAGGGCGTTTTCCACATCTTCTGAACCGCGAACATATGTGCCTGTAGCAATTGGCATCATACCGTATTTGTTCAATGCAATTTCCACTCCTTTTAATCCAGCCATTCCAAAAGCATCATCCTGATAAAAAACAGCTATTTTTTTGAAATCCAATTTCTCAACAAAATAATCCACTGCTGCATCGGTTTCCTGATAGTATGATGCCCTGACATTGAAAATATAAGGTCTGAACGGAGTCCTCAGTTCTTCCGCTCCAGTGAATAATCCCAGCACAGGGATTTTTGCTTCCTGGACGATATTAATAATCCTGACGCTTGTGGGAGTGCCAACATAATCAAATAAGATAAAGACCTTATCTTCAAATATTAATTTTTGAGTATTGGAAACCGTTTTTACAGGGTCGTACTGGTCATCATATGATATAAGTTTAATTTTCCTACCATGAACTCCTCCATTATCATTGATTTCATTGATGTATGCCAGGGAACCACGTATATATTGTGTACCTAAAAAACCAGTATGTCCTGTCAAAGCAGATGAAGAACCGATAATTATTTCCGAATCGGTAATCCCATTAGTTATCCCTTTATTGACCGGATCTGTTTGTTCTAGATCTTCATTTACACAACCCATAATTAATATAGACATAAATATTAATATAATAAATAATATATTATTGTTTATTTTCATATCAAATCAACGTCCTCTACCTCTAAAATATTTGATGAAATATAAAAGCACCCTCAATTACAAGAAACTTTCGATATTGCTTGGACAACGGAATAAGGTTGTAAGATTAACAAAGAAAAAAATAGGCTATATCATTCGCGCCAAGACCTGAAATGATAGCAACAAAAATATATACAAAAAGGTGCGATTGAATGATAATGCAAGTTATGTTAAAGCAGATGTGCAAAAATGCTCTCAACGACTCCGATATTAAGGCAATCTGCAAAAGCCGTGGTTTTCCTGAAAAGGAAGCGACCTCTCCTGATATCTTTGAAAACTTCTTTCTCTCCACGATTGGCATAAAGGAAGCGCTGAACTCATTGACCTATGAAGAAATTGTATTCCTCCATTTACTCAAAAAGATAAACAAAGAAGTTGATATCGAGTACTTCGAGAGACTATACGGTTGCACAAGACCTGCGGGTGGGTATGATAACAGGACGTTTAACCAGCGGTACAAAGAAACATTAAAAAATGTGAAGAATAATCTGGTACGAAAGGGTGTTCTCATAATTATAGAGCGAGATATATCCTTCACATCTACCAGGATGGAACGACTGCGATTTAGTTTTCCCCCGGAATTCGCAAATTTTCTTCCACCTGTTGTCAAGGCATCAAAAATCAACAAAACCGGGAATTTCAAGAGCGAGATACTACGTAATAAACTGCTGGAGATCATTGGGGGGAAGCAAAAACAATCTCCTTTTTCAAATGAAAGATCTTTCACACTTACGATCAAAGATGGCGATCTGACAATTGGAGCTGAAAAATTCAGAGTAAGTCATCTTCTAAAATGGCAGCAAGCCTGCTGGCTTGCGTCAGTTGGAGAAAAAACCAGTATGCAAGATAGCGATATGACTCCTATTGAAGTTACACTCTATGCACTTTCACAACTTCAAGAGCATGAATGGCTGCCAGCAGATGCTCTCGCGGTGATGCTTAAGATATTTATAGGGGTGGAGAAGGATAACCCCGAACATATCTGTGCGGCAGGCTGGGAATGGGGCTGCCTGGCAAAAGTTGTGGCAGATGGAAAGACATACTACCGATTACCTGAAGATCTCATGGAAGATACAACTTCGCCTGAGCATTATTTACAGGCCAAATCCGACGGTACGGTAATTCTTGATCTGATGACCATCCCATATACTGTACTGGAAGTGTTAGCTTCGGTTTCAATTCTGGATGTCCATAATTCCAAACTGCGAGCGACCGCCAGCCTCATCAAGATCGGGAATGCGCCAGAGACATTTCGAAAAAATAATGTTTATAAGTGGCTCAAAGAAAATTCATCCGGTTTTAGAACCGCGATCGAGTTGGCGCAAAAGAGATGGGGTAAACAGATAATTCACGAGAACCTGATGATCGCACGGGTAAAAGACCTGAGCCTTAAGGTGCAGATCGGAAAATCATTTGCTGATCCAAATATCCTTGTATCGCTTCCGAATGATTATATCGCATTTCCATGTGACCAGCTTCCTGCGATACAAAAACTTGTGGAGAAGTCAGGGCATGTGATCAAGAAGGCAGGGGCAAAATGATGAAACCAGAACCAAATCTGGCTCCCACAAATATCGATGAACTGAGCGTCTTTTCCAACCCGTTTGATGTGCGTCGTGATCTGCATGCTTTTATTGAATATGTTCAGGACAACAAAGTAAAACGCTCACACCGAAGCAATGAGTTAAGCGCATCTGACACAAAGCGATTGGCAAAACTGATGAGCCATTCTTCTGCAATAGAAGAAGTAATAATATCTGGATTTTCAAGTTGGGTAAATTATGTCGATGAACTGGCTCTCTTATTAAAGTTCGTTAAATATGACACTGAGGGGACATATGCCGGATACACCAGTCAAGAACCATCATTTCCTGATAATTACATAAAAGTCGATACCAATAGATATCAAGAGTTCATTGGTCTACCAGTTATAGAGCAGGAGAAGAAGCTTCAGGATATATTAGTAAAAAATTATATTGGTGGTAATAATGAGTTTTATATAAAAAGTGTGCTGGGCAGACTATCCGGGTTTTCGACCTGGGGATCAGGGACTGGTATTATGCCTGGATTGGATTTTGCCAGTCCAAGGCGATTTCTTATTGAGATCCTGCAAACCTGTAAAGCTGGTGTCTGGTACACTACCTCATCATTGATCCAATACCTGAAAAAGCATCATCCTTTCTTTCTTATCCCACAGAAGCCGAAATATGAACATGAACGTGATGCAAAGGAGGGTCGATATGGCAATTTCCATGAGCAAACGGAAAAATGGGGTCCGGGGACACATATTTCAGAGCGTGATGCGGATGGGTTTCTGCGGGTCGAAGGTCGCTATGTGGAACGATTCCTTGAAGGACTGCCCCTTAATTTAGGTTATATCGAGGTGGCATATTCCAGGGCAGAGTATAAGGGATCCATGCCCGAGATGGATCAGCTTCTGGCGTTCCGGGTCAATGATAAGTTTTTGCGTGTGATGAACGGTGAGATCAAAGAACCCAGAGTAATCGTGCAGCCAAATTTTGAGGTGCATGTGGAATCTGAATTATATCCTGTCCGGACACTTTCTCAATTGACAAAATTTGCAGACGTTATAGCAAAGGATAAAACAAGCATCCTGAAACTTCAAAAAAAGAAAGTCCTGACCCAATTGAGCCAAAAGGAAGACCTTGATGTGATCAAGCTCCTGGAGAGTATAAGTGGCAAGGAACTGCCGCAGAATGTCCGGATCGAACTTGAAGAATGGATCGGGGTTTCAGAAGCATTTACCCTGTATGAGAATGTTGTGCTTCTTGAGGGAGACAAAGATTTGCCCGATATCGACCAATTTACGATCGAAAGTATATCACCCACTATGAGGATCGTGCACTCACCCAACGTGTTGTTCATGCATCTTGAGCAGAAGGAATTGATCCCTCTTCGCATAAAACATCACCCTCTGGCTCTTGCGCCTCTTCCAGACGGTGCACACACCCTCTTTCCTAAACTAGAGTCGAGCGTTTCAAGATCATTAGCAAGAGCAAAAGCAAAGAAACCTGTGGCAATAAAGCGGGAAGTCCAGATCACATATAACTTTCCAGCAAAAGAATTGATGGAAAAATTCCAAAAAGGACTTATAGCTGCCAGATGCCCTATTGCTGTAGATTGGAGCAAATTGACACTCACCTTTGCCAGTCAATACGAATCAGAAGTGAAGAAATTCAGTAAGACATTGAATCAGGATTACACCATCAAGGTCGAGGATATTGCATGAACTCGCAAAAGCCGCTCATCATCCAGAGCGATCGCACTTTGATGCTTGAGGTTGGGCATCCGGGGTATGTAGAATGCCGTGATTTTTTAGCTCTTTTTGCTGAACTGGTGAAATCGCCAGAGTTTATCCATACCTACAAGGTCACGCCCCTGTCACTCTGGAATGCGGCAGCATTGGGTGTGCAATTTAATGGGATTGTTGAAGGGCTTGAAAGCTTCTCACGTTATGGAATTCCGTCAAATGTCATTGTCGATATGAGGGAGTGGTATGATACCTATGGTAAATTGGTATTACAGAAAGTTGCACAGGATCGCTTAGAGCTTGAAGTAAAAGACCCCCGTATCCTGGAACGGATTCTTAACAATAAGTCATTGGAACACTTTTGGGTGGATAATGACGGTCAAGCTGGCATTTTCATACCGGAAATAAAACGCGGAGATCTTAAGCACGCATTGATAAAGGCAGGCTACCCTGTCAAGGACTTGTGCGGATATCTGGATGGAAAACGGTTCGATCTCACTTTGCGCAGCATTGACCTTGATGGTAAATCGTTTAACCTCCGCGATTATCAAAAAGAAGCGGTAGATATGTTTTACTGTGCAGGACAAAAGACAGGGGGTAGTGGAGTGATTGTTCTTCCCTGTGGTTCAGGTAAGACGATCATCGGACTTGGAACTATGGTTCAGGTATCAAGCCACACTCTTATCATCGCCACAAACAATGTCTCGGTTGCGCAATGGCGCAACGAACTTCTCTCTAAGACTCACATAGAAGAAACGGATATTGGCGAGTTTACTGGTCGTGTTAAAGATATCAAGCCAATTACTATCACCACATACCAGATGTTGACATATCGCCGCTCAAAGGACGAGCCACTGCACAACCTGAACATCTTTACCGAGCATAACTGGGGGCTCATTATATATGACGAAGTACACATGCTCCCGGCTCCGGTATTTCGTGCAACAACAGCAATTCAAGCCAGACGGCGACTGGGGCTGACTGCAACACTGGTACGCGAAGATGGTAAAGAGGATGATGTCTTTGCACTGATCGGTCCCAAGCGATATGATGTCCCATGGAAGACGCTTGAGAGTCGCGGCTATATTGCAGAAGCCATCTGTACCGAGTATCGCGTTCCTCTTTCGTCTGAAGAAGAGCTTAAGTATGCCCATGCTGATAAACGCGCTAAGTTTCGCATCGCGGCAGAGAACCAGCGCAAAAAAGACCTTGTGTGTGAACTGTTAGACAACCATGCAGGTGAGAGCATCCTGGTCATCGGGCAATTCATTTCGCAGGTAGAAAAGCTTGCCAGAGAATTGGGGCTGCCAATTATCACAGGCAAGACCAGGGATGATGAAAGAGAGAAACTTTATGAAGAGTTCAGACAGGGGCGCATCAAGATACTTGTGGTATCCAAGGTGGCAAACTTTGCCGTGGATCTGCCTGATGCCAGTGTCATGATCCAGGTATCAGGTACATTTGGTTCGCGCCAGGAGGAAGCACAACGATTGGGGCGAATTCTCCGACCCAAAGACCGCACCTCTCATTTCTACACACTGGTGTCAAAAAGTACTATTGAACAGACTTTCGGGACCAATCGTCAGCTCTTTTTGGTAGAGCAGGGATATAGATATCAGATCAGATACTTTTAATCTTTCCACATGCTTCAAGTTCTCCATTTCTCCCACATCCATAATATCTCCTTCAAAGAACGAACAGGGTGAACAGCAGATATCCGATAGTCACCATTATCACTGAATGCTTCAATCCTGAGAGCACGCTTCCTTCTCCCATTACCCCTGCGATCAGTCCTGAGGAAGCTCCCTGTATCAGGGCGCCGTGGAAAAAGATGCGGTTATAATCAGCCAGCCCTTCTCGAGAAAGGCTCATGGCAATCGCCCGTGCACCGCTTGCTGTTGTTTTTTCCCCGGCTTTTACCATTTGTTCAAGGAATGTGGAGGAGATCACATATATGATCCCGATGAATACAAGGAACGATATATATATAATTACTAGATATATGAACATACTGACCCTGCGCTCGCTCTGTAATTCCTGTTCAGCGGCTGCATCCCTGGCTGCAACGTTGAGAACTTCCCCGATATCGCCGCTTGAATCGTTGGCTTTTGTCACCAGAGTTATCGAACGCGCTACCACATGCGTCCTGACGCGATTAGCAAAGCGCCGTAGCGCCTCGTTGATAGTGAGCGCCCAATCTATGTCATTATATATTTTCTTTATCTCCTTGCCCATACCCATATCAGAACGAGTCATCAGTTTTATTGAATCCCGCAACGTCATGCCTGTTTCATTCGTACTGGCAAGTTTCTTCAGGAAATCAGGGAACTGGGCTTGGATCTTTTCTTCCCACCCCTTCTTTTTCTCATGGAAAATTAGAAGTGGAATCGCTATAATATAAAATGAATAGACAACAGGATCGTCCATAAGATCGACAAGGTTTGGCGACTTGATACCGTCAACAAGAGTAATTATCAGATAAATGAGAGCTATCGGTATAGTTACTAAGAGCGTATTAACTGGTTTTTCCCTGAACGGTTTTAAAGGGTCACGAAGATTTTTTTTAAGCGCGATCTGCCCTCTTGATTTAATAAAGGATAAAAACATCTTCTTTTCTTCAGAATCCGGTACATTTATCTCGCCAACATAATTATCTGTGGGTAAAAGCGGCGCCTCGCCTGAGGAACCCGGAGTAATGATGCTGATCATAACGACAAACATCAGAGATCCTATAGGTATCATGCCGTAAATTATGGCATATATCATTGTGTTGCTTCCATTGCTCATTACCGCCATCATGACGCCGAGGATAATTATGAACAACGGGCCTGCAATGAAAGCTGTGACGTATGATTCAGCGATCAAACCCAGTGTTTCAAGGAATCCTTTCTGTTCGATTTTGGCAGAATTAAGATATTGTTCGGATTTATCCCTGAAGTACGTCGGGATATTTCCACCGCTGTCTATTACTGTAAGAAGGTTAAACATGAGATCTTTTAATTTATCAGAAGGGGTGATCTCACACAGGTTATTAAGGGCAGTCTTCAGATCGCTCCCAAAATAATCCATATCACGAAGAACAACATCGACTTCCATGGAGATCTCTCCATAAGTATTCTCAGCCTTGCTGAGGGATCTCATTATTTCTATAATATTCATGCCGCCCCGGCTCAGTGCATACATGAAAGTTACTGCGTAAGGGAGGTTCCGGTCTATGGATTGTTTTCTTTCCCCCGCCTGAAAAGTCGGATAAAGAAGAAATAAACCATATGTTATGCCCCCGAACAAAGCTGTCAGGAAGACCATAATAAATAATGAGATGCTTATATTCCTGAACCCGAGAAGCCATGCAGTTGATTCAGAAAATGTGAGACGCGTAAGCCTTTCTGGAAGTCCGACCACTGACACAACAATGTAGGCGAATAATAATCCTATCAGGGCTCCAACAATACCAGCTATAAGTGAATAAAAAATGGCATTTGAAATATAAATTTCATAAGACATCGGAATGCGCGCCTGCCGCAATGATGTCCTCAGGCCTTCGAACTTTTCCATCCTGGCTTTTATTTTATCTCCTATAAGGAAAAACGGCAGTCTTTTTAATTTTCTAAAAAATAAATCTATATCCACGTTAAATTTATTCACTGACATGCTATTGTTCCGTTATTTTGAGTTTATTAAGAATCTTTTCTGGAGTGGACTGGTAGTCATGAATGATAGTAGATATCGCATTAAAATCAGATATCTTATTGTTAACCATGAACTCCAGTATTTTCTGCCTGTTCGACAATTCTTTTTTCAGATTTGAAAGGCTCCACCCTCTCCTGACCATAATATCGTTAAGAGCCTTGGATTCGCCAACCCTGAGGAATTTATCAGTCAAAGCGTCCCAGAAAAAGATATCGTTTGTCCTGATATTCCTCGTTGTGGGGTCAATATCTGTGATCTCTACAAGTTTCATATTGCGACGCGCTCTTTTTCCTCCAATGTAAGTCTGCGACTGGATACTTATTATGTCAAGAGCCTGTATCATTGTCCTGGGTACGCTAATAGGCGGATTTTCAAGTCGATGAATGGCGCTTGCTACCGAGTCAGCGTGCATTGTCGAGAATGTAGTATGACCTGTGCTCATCGCCTGGAACAGCGTGAGAGCTTCTTTGCCTCTCACTTCACCCACAAGCAGGAATTCGGGACGCTGTCTCAGTGCAGCCCTAAGAAGTTCATACATATCTATACCGCCCCTGCCGTCCGGGGTAAATGAAGCCCTGGTAACTCCGGGGATCCAGTTGGGGTGAGGGAGCTTTAATTCTCTCGTATCTTCCAGGGTTACTATTTTTGCCTGCGGAGGTATGAACAATGAGACGGCATTGAGAGATGAAGTCTTACCAGAAGCTGTTCCGCCTGCAAATATTAAACTTTTATTGTTTTCGATACACGTCCAGAGATATGCCATTTCCTCTGCCGAGAATGTATTCCAGTTTATCAGGTCAACCGGGGTTATCGGGACTTCGCTGAATTTCCTTATAGTAAATGTTGATCCACGTGATGTAACTTCAGTTCCAAGCGTCATCTGGATACGCGAACCGTCAGGCATTGTTGCATCGATCATTGGTTCTGCCACTGAGATGTGTTTGCCGCATCTCTGTGCGAGCCTGATAACGTAAGAATTCAAATCGTTTTCATTATAGTAAATGTTGGTAGGAATGTTGGTATACTTCTTATGGTAAAGGTATATTGGAATATCAAATCCATTCGAAGAAACATCCTCGATCCTGTCATCGTGCATAAGGGGATCTATCTTCCCGAAATATATGAAATCCCTTCGCGAATAGTACAATACTTTTTCAAGTGTGATCGGGCTTATATCCAGGGCATAATCTTTTACCAGCTGGATGACCTTTGATGTAAGTATCTTTTTCTTATCTTCTTCTCTCTGAACTGTCTCAACTAGAAGGACATCCTTGAGCCTGTCCTTGATCTCTTTAAGGAACAAATCCTCGAACTCGGAGAGCACCGGTTCTGCAGCATAATAAAGCTGGATGTTATTCTCTGGATCGAATAATATTACAACAAAACAATACGGTTCATTTACCCAGTAGCGTTCGACCTCATTGAACCCTTCAAGGCCTTCGAATGTCACCAGCGGACCGTGCAATGAAGGATCATATGAATCTATAGCCTCCAATTCTTTTGTAAAGAATTTTGAAAGTTTAGTAACAAATGATTTTGGTTTTTCTTCGTCTTCAAGAACCCTGCTCTGCAATTCTTTGAGTTTTTTAATTCGGGTCTCAACATCGGACATCAGTTTTTCTTCAAGAAGTTCAAAGACCGCCTGTTTTTCAGGTGTCATCTGGTCTTTCAGGATGGTCTTGGTGTTGTCCATGTTTAGACGGCGCATAATAGCTTCCGCACTATCAGGCAGGCCCGGACTCACCAATTCAGAGATTTTGATATCCTCTATTTTCTCTGGTCCAGAGAATTTAAATCTCTCTTTTTTCTTTGGCTCAGTGGTTTTAACCTCTTCTATTTTCTCTGGTTCAGAGATTTTAACCACATCTTTAGTCTCAGGTTTAGATTCTTCTACAAGGATTTCCTCTAATGATTCTATTTCTTCATCTATTTGCTCAGGGATCTCTTCTAATTCACCACCGTCTATTTCCTCTTGTTGAATAGCCGTTGGTTTTTCCACTTCATCTGGCTCAACCTGTGATGTTTCCTCTATCTTAGGTAGTTCAGCGGGTTTTTTAGCAGATGGCTCTTCACCCCCAGTTATTGTTTTTAAAGACGTTAGTATTTTTTTTATATTATTTAATTCATCTTCAACATCTTCAAGGTTATCATGTCCTTCCTTTGCCTCTTTAAAATTAGTCTCAAGTTCTGCAAAGACAGTTGAATCTCTTGCCAATGAAAAAATTTCTATTTCATAGGCTTTTAAAATATCTCTTTGTTCTATTGCCTTAAGCACGCTTGTTCTGAATGAATCCTTATCAAGAGAAGGATTTCCTAAAGCTATATAGCTTAGAAAATCCTGAATATCCTTCTCCTGAGGAGATTTAAATTCAGTCAGGAATCTACGCACTTTTTCGCGTATCTGTTCCATATTACTTCATTTAAATTTTGATTTTCTTGAAATCCTCTATATCCTGTGACAAGCGGAACAATTCTTCACCAGTTATTGTAACCCTGTCCCTCAGGTCATTAAGTTCCTTTCTCAATTGCTTTATCCTGATGTTCATCAGGAACATTATAAAAAACGAGATAATCAATAGGACT
>CBFFLL010000056.1:0-15112 GCA_965642175.1 Candidatus Methanoperedens nitratireducens
TCATACAGTATCTATGAGCCAATTGGCTCATGATTAGTTGACCCCAACGTCTAAAAAATGCCCTGCTCTTTTATTGCTACATGGTTTCCCAGCGCCCCCGCCACACACATTCCCATGCCCCCCATGCGCAGCGCATCCCCGGCGGCGCAGGACAGCCTGAATTAATTTTACAGGATTTAACAGAAAAAAGACTAAATGTAGACGTTATCGTGGTGATCGTAATCCTCTATGATCACTATCTCGTTTTGTTCGTCCACAGAATATGTCAAAACAAAGCTCTTATCGATATGAACTCTGCGTAAATGCTGCATTGGCACCCTCAATGGTTTGAAATGATAAGGATTTTCAAGAACCTGCTTTATTTTTTTATCGATTATTCGCATCTGTTTTGGATTTTTCTTAGCGAGTTTGGAAAATATCCTATCAACACTTTCCCTAACTTCAAGGGAATACATGTCACTCTAAACCGTAATGGCTCTTAAAATCCGCAACCTTCACTGTTTTCTCTTTTTGTCTTTTATTGATCTTTTCAATGAATTCAGGTCTGAGTTCAGGTTCAAGAAGTGACCTGCCATATTCATTTACGACCTTATTGATGGCATCCGATTTGGTTCTCAGTCCATGTTTTGCTTTAACTATATTTAAAACCCTGTTAGCTCTATCATTTATGTTTATTATCGCTTTGACCATATTAATGCAGTATTAATAGAGTGTTAATATCGTATATATTCTTTGTGATTTATCCGTTATATTATTAGCGTCCTCTTCCATATTCATTCCCCTCCACCTCGTGCTCCCCCCGGCGCCGTCCCAAAAATGATACTGGCGCGTTTCTCAAATTTTTAATCCTTTGCGGTGCCCTGCCCAGCTAAAACCGCAAAGCGTTCAAATAACGCAAATCTGCGCCCCCTTTCCGCGCGCCCATGCCCCCCTGCGCAGCGCATCCCCTGGCGGCGTGGCGCCGGACAGCCTGAATTATTTGTGCATAGAGATGCCGCAAACCCCGCCCGCCCGATGCACGGCGCGGGTCGAAGGAATCGAAAAATGAAACTGATATTTCAAACGACCTTCACAACAAACTCATCAGCATCCACAGGCAGTATTTTTGCGAATTTTTTAGTGGCAAGCATTTTGGAAAGCTCTTTCGGGAATCGTATCAGGTAGTTCCTCCCATCCGAGGATATCTTAACTTCGTAGCCCTTTATCTCATCGGTATGCCTTAGAGCAAACTCCCGCTCTAATCGTGATGCAGTCTCAACATCTAAAAGCTCTTTTCCACATTTCGGACATCTATAGGCATTTACATTCATTATCATTATATCGCCTCTCTTTACATCGAGCTTTGCAGGTTCCATTTTTATGCGGCAGTCCGTGCAATATGCCGGGGTTTTTGAGTCCAGTTTAACTTTGAAAATTCCCTCTTCGCCTGTCAAATCCTCAGGCTGGATATTCTCATAATCGATTTCTTTCTTTTTAGCCTTCATAATTATCCTCGCTTTCTTTTATAAAGATCAATCTGCCAGTTTGATGAATTGTATGCGGTTTTTACTTCAGCCGTTCCAGTTTCATATTCAAAAAATAATGTCACGTATCCGGCAGAGCACAATCCGATTGCCATATAACTGCCTCCCCCTACTTTTTCGATGTAATTGATCCCTTCCAAAACATTCTTTGCTACAATCGGATCTAGACCATGTTTACATTTGATTTTTTCAGCGACTTCGGGTGACATAACTATTTTTTGTATTAGCATTTCAGCTCATACGTATGATTTTCGTATGAATAGATAAAAGTTTCTAAGAAAAATATTTACGTCCTTCGCGGTGCCCTGCCCAGGGTAAAACCGAAAAAGAAGCCATCAAAAACATAAAAAATTAATAACTCTTTGAATAACTGTACCGAGCAAGCATGTTAAATTCCTTAACCGATGACTGACGAATTTGTTTTACGCATCAAAATCGATATTCCATGACCCACACCTGCCGCATACGGCTGAGTCAATAAGTCCTCTGTCATTACTGAATACCCCAACTGCATAATTTTCCACTCCATATTGTTTATTCATGGTCTCATCAAGCCACTCCTCCTCTTCCTTTGTTTCAGGGCACCTTGTCAGGATAAAAAACCTCTCTTTGAACTCTTTCACGTTCCCGCAATCCAGACATGCTCCTGGAACAAGGCATTTCCATGATGCCTCAAGCTCATTTGATGCCGCCAGCTCCCCAATTGAGGTTTCCCTTATCTCAATTGGTTGAGCTACGACAATATCTTCTATTTTCTGCGCCGCAACAAGGGCTCTTCTTGCTTCGTCAATATTTTTTCCAATAAGACATATCTCAGCGCATTCACGGAGCATCTCTTTTTGGGGAGTCTTTTTGGCCAATTCGTAGGCTTCAAGACCAGCATTAGTCCATCCGGATTTGAAACACTTATTGCCGCAGATGATAAGTTCATTCTCAGGAGGGGGCTTATCAGCCAGTTTGTATGCTTCGCGTCCAGGCGAGAGATGTCCAACACTGAGACAAATGCTTCCGCAGATCGTGAGTTCCTCAACCGGCGGTTTTTCTTTAATAAGATCGTAGGCTTCAAGACCAGAAGTCAGGTTCCCTTTGAGCAGGCAATCCCTGCCAATAATAACGAGCTTTTCCCTGGGGAGCTTGATACCGAAAAACTTTGATGCTTCAATTGCAGAGTATATCCTGCCATTATCAAGATATTTATTGACATAGCCCGCAAGGATATCGTCAGTAAGTTCAATTCCTGCTGCCTTTGAACCTTTAACGGCCTTTAGTATCCAGCCATTTTCAAGATACTTGTGAATGTAAGCTCTCAGTTCCTCTTTTGAAAGCGTAACTCCGGTGACTTTGGCAGAGTCAATGGCTTCTGGCATCTTGCCTTCTTCAAGGCATTTCTTGATGTAAGCAATAACTTTTTCTTCTGTCATTTTTCGTTTGTTTGAGGCTTTTTGTCCTCATATGATTGTATGAATTCCAGATAAAGATATAAAGCTTATTGAATCAAATTTGAGCATTTTTATTATTTTATTATTTGAAAACCCACAGAGAGCACCATTCAATTTATGATACATTTTATTCAATTCTAAAACATAGGAGATCTATTATCAAGAAAGAATCATAACCGATGCAGATGTGATCGGGATTGTGTTCCCGGTTTATCATGCAATATTCGACGGTATGCCGCTTATTGTCAGGAGATTTGTTGGGAAGATGGAAAATCTTGGTTCAAAGTACATATTTTCAGTATGCACATGTAAGGGTTGGTCGCGTGTGACGATCAATAAATTGGGTGAAATTATCAAGTCATGCAGCGGTAAACTCTCAGCAGGGTTTACTGTGCCAATGCCTGATAATTCAAGTCCTACTAATATGGAAGAACAGCAAAAGTTGTTCAATAACTGGAAGAAAAAGCTTGAAATTATTTATCAATATGTCAATGCCCGAAAAATAGGTAAATTTGAAAATACTGTATTCTACAATTTAATTATGGTTCCGTTTACTCCGGGATTAAAAAGAGAAACATTAAGACTGTTGAACAGACTTTCAAACTCATCAAATCTACCCTTTGAAGAACTCATTCCATAACAGATAGAAGCTTTTTTGCCGATGAGAAATGCAATGGCTGCGGAATTTGTGCAAGAGTTTGTCCCGTGAGTGATATTGAAATAGTTAATAACAGGCCTTTATGGCAGAACCGCTGCGAGAGTTGTTTGGCATGCGTTAATTGGTGCCCTAAAGAGGCAATCCAGGGAGGCATAGGCGCAACCGATAAAATGACCATAAGGTATCACCATCCTGATGTGAAGGTTTCTGATTTCATTTTGAGAAAATAATACCGATATTCGTCCCTGCCAGCGTTCAACAGTGCATATATGCTCCGCTCCCGCAGGTCGCTTTCGTAAAAGTAATATATGTATGAAACATATCTGTAATGGTTAGAGCAAATATAATTCTGTTTGATCGGTAGTTGGGTGGACAGTTGCTGGTCATAAAGGGAGGATGAAATGAATACTCGGGTTCTGATGACATACGCCACCAAATACGGTGCAACAGCAGAGATCGCCGAGAAAATCGGACAGGTGCTTCGTCAGGCAGGTCTTCATATCGATGTGCTGCCTGCGGATCGCGTCACCAACCTGTCTTCCTATAAGGCAGTTATATTGGGGAGCGCGGTTTACATGGGTGGGTGGCGCAAAGAGGCAGCGAAATTCTTGAAGGTCAACGAGAAAGTGCTGGCAGAGCAGATGGTGTGGCTGTTTTCAAGTGGACCAACGGGCAAGGGAGATCCTGTGGAATTGACAAAAGGCTGGCGCTTCCCTAAAGGGCTGCAGCCTATCGCTGACAGCATCCAGCCAAGAGACATCGCTGTCTTTCATGGAGCGATACATAAGCAGAAGCTGAACTTTATCGAGAAATGGATGATCAACAACGTCAAAGCACCTCTGGGCGAATTTCGTGATTGGGATGCAATCACTTCCTGGGCTATGGCAATCGCAGATGTGCTGAAGGAAACGGTCCTGGCGTCAGGAACGCAATCAGAATAATAGCATCCAAAAGGGGATAAGGAGTGGAAATGAAAAGCGCGATAAGAATAGTAGCCTCGTCATTTGGCATTCTTGCCGGATTGGCCAGTATAGAACATGGTTACTTTGAAACACTTCAAGGGAATGTCAAGCCAGGCAGCATATTGATTACTTCCATTGGTCACCTTGTCAACCGGATACGGTGTGGTATGCTTGCGAACCTGCTATGACAATCATTCCCAACTTCTTCATAACAGGAATTCTGGCAGGTGTAATCGGATTTGGCCTATATGTGCCAACGATAGGTATCTACATCTCGATTTTTTCTGTCGTGTTTATGGCGATATGGTACATCCTGATTGCCCGAAGCCTCTTCCAGTTAGGGCAGGGCGTCTCAAAAGCAGAGGCGAATCGGATTGGGGGTATATCTCGATGAAAGTATTGATAATTTACGATTCGGTTTTTGGCAATACAGAGCAAATAGCCCAGGCGATTGGAAATGCTCTTGGCTCCCAGGAGGATGTCAAGATATTCAGGGTAAGTAATGTGAAGCCAGAACAATTAACGGGATTGAAGTTACTGATCGTCGGTTCTCCTACTCAGGGGGGCAGACCCACGCCGGCGATTCAAGACTTCCTTAACAAAATTCCGGAGCCTGCTATCAGGGGCATCAATGTGGCTGCGTTCGATACCAGATTCTCGACAAGATGGGTCGGGATCTTTGGCTATGCCGCAGGAAGAATCGCTGACAGTCTGAAAAGAAATGGCGGGACTCTCATAGCGTCACCGGAGGGTTTTTTCGTAAAAGGCAAAGAAGGTCCGCTGAAAGAGGGAGAGATGGAGCGTGCTACCAGTTGGGCGAAAGTGATTGTTAACTGTATTACTTAAAAGAGCTAATAAAGGAGCATATCAATTGACTATGGAAATCTATTATTTTTCAGGAACTGGCAATTCATTGTATGCCGCAAAAGAATTACAAAAACGAATACCAGCATCCAAAATTATTCCTATTGTCAGTCTTTTAGAAAATAATAATATTAAAACAAATGCAGAAACAATTGGTTTTGTTTTTCCAATCCATTACATGGCCATTCCAACACCAGTAAAATATTTTATAAAAAAACTAGAATTAGATTTAACAAAATATATTTTTGCAATAGCAACTCGACTTGGCAGCCCTCATACCGCATTTACTGATATAGATAAAATACTGAAGAAAAAAGGCCGACATTTAGATTCGCATTTTGCTTTAACGATGGCAAGCAATGACCCGAAGTATGACTATAAAGTTCCAACAACTGAAGAAATAAAACGTTTTGAATCTGTTATTGATGAAAATCTTGATGTAATCCATAAAATAATTAAAAATAAGAAAATTAGTCGAGAAAAAGATACCACTATTACAGATCCCGTTCCCCCACTAATAGTGAGTATCGCTCCTTTCTTGAATTCAATTTTTCGACCTATCGGAGAATTTTTTGGCTTGAAAAGTCATTTTTATGCAGATAATAACTGTATCGGTTGCGGAACATGTGAAAAAGTTTGTTTATCAAAAAAAATTAAAAGAACAAATGAATAATCAAAGTACAACCTCCATGACTGCGGACTCAGTTATGAATAATGCAAACTTGTTTGGATTTTATTCTGCAATCCTTACAACTGTAGTGACCGTGGTAACTTTCGGTATCGCGATATTAACACAGTATAATCCACATGGAATATTTATTGCCCTTGAAGAAATAGGCTATTTGATTATGAGCGCTTCCTTCCTCTTCATAGCTCCGGTCTTTTCGGGAACTGATAGGTTAGAAAGAGCAATTCGCTGGATATTCATCATAAGTTTTATCCTGACAATGCTCTCTCTTATCATATTTTCTATTGTATATGGGATCAACCGTGAATATAGATTCGAAGTGGTTGTTATCTCGATTGACTGGATAACACTGATAGTATCCGGAATGCTATTGAGCGTTCTATTCAAACGGGCTATGGGAAAGTCATCGTTAACGACTTCATATTGGATATCCCGGAATCAGGGTTTATAATGGTTCATGGGGAGAATGGGGCAATGACCCGAACCTGCCTGTAGAAAAACAATCATGCCTCTTTCAAGAAACTATATGTCCTGTCGCCTTTTATCAACAGTGCATCATACCACAGAACTACATCCAAACTCTTATCTGGCAAGCCTGTCCTGCAATCTGAATGTATGGTCGTGACATTCATTAACTTCTTTTTTGAGGGAAGGTTCTGGACCATTTGGATAGCAAGGGGATGGATATCCAGAGCATAGACCATACCGGATCCGCCGACAAGTCCGGCAGTATCGATGAGATAGCTGCCTGACCCGCACCCATAATCCAGGACATGATATCCGGGTTTTATACCCACCTTTCAGAATATCTATGCGCGGTCTTAGGAGATCGCGGAACTTGAAAGTTATAGCCATCACCCTGTCAGCCAGCCGACTCCGTGACTTATCTCGATCATTTGACTATCACTGATGCTTCCTGATCAAAGGGATTCATCCTCATGGCAAGGGAGAATAGATAGGGATATCTATCTTTCAGATGTTTCATATAGAAAAGCCATTCCCTGACAAGAAGCCCGTATGCTCTTTTGAAATCTCCGGAGAGATGCTCGATATCTGTATCAGGTAAAGACTTCAGATCTTCCCTGTTGTTCAATTCCTCAGTAAGATGAAAGACCGCCCAGAGAAGCTCTGTGAAGTATTCATGCTCCAGAAGGACAGGGTTTTCTAAGAGCCGGATCATGAAATTCATATTCCCGGTAAGGAATTCGCGAACCCCTTCAAGATCGACCTTCTCCATATCAACACCGTAATCATAAGCTTTAAGGAGTTCATTGATCCTGGTGAATTCCGGGTCTCCCCATTCCTTACTGACAATAAGGTCTTTCCTGATGCTTTCCAGGTCTGGGTCACAGTCAGATAAATAAGTCAATAATCTTGTACCGACCTTGCTGAAAAAAGCCCCAATGACCATGTTCAATTTGTTCATCTTTGAACGCCTTTCCTGCATGTTCAACAGGCGATGTATTATCAAAGTGACCAGTAAGACCTCGATGGGAAGAAATGCGATATCCCCTATCATATAAATGAAAATATGATTCACATCTCTAAAGATCAGGTAATGCAGGACATAGAGCAGTATTGAAGATAGTATCAGGGCTCCTACAAAAAATAGCAGCCAGTTGTATTTTTTCATTGGGGTCATTCCTGTAATATCATTGGGTTCTCATATCATCATATTATTGATGTATTGATAAATAGTATTTATTATGGGAAATAAGATCTTTGAATGGGGCCTGAAGGGCATTGTTGTTTTTTTGATTTCCTGATATATTCGTTTAGAATTGGGTAAATTTTGGAGGAACAAACCAAAAAAAGAAATGTTTTTGGATAGGATAGGATGGTGGTTTGGTGGTATTAGTTGGTTCGTTCCTCAACGAATAAAATGTTTTTGTGATATAAGGCACTTTTCCAAGATTATACCCGAATCATGCCCAGGATAACCTGAGGCAAATGCGTTAAGAAATATCATACTGAAAAATTATTATAACTTATTAAATTTTAATGTAATTAAAAAGATTTCGTGCGTATCCGTGCAATCCGTGTTCCATCCCACTGTTTTTCTCATAACCGATGACTAATGGAAGTATTTTAAATTATCTTCTTAACAAGTGGTATCTCGTCGCACTCAGGGAACTTGGGACACTTGATGCACATGCTCCATATCTTGTGGGGCAGTGTGCTCTTTTTTACCCTGACAAAACCGTGTTTCTCAAAGAACTCCGGGACATAAGTAAGCGTGATGAGCTTGTTCAATCCAAGAGTCCTTGCTTCCCCCTCACATGCTATCAAGATTTGCGAACCTATCCCCTTCCTTGCAAGAGCAGGTTCAACAGCAAGAGATAATATCTCGCCATAGTCCTCCCATGTTATATGGAGCGCACCGCAGCCCACCATTTTATCATCTTCAATGACCACAAAAAAGTCTCTCAGGTTCTCATATAGTTCGCTCAGTGATCTGGGAAGCATCATGCGCTTATCAGCGTAACTGTTTATGAGCTTCCACATCTTTTCGACGTCTTTGATTGTTGCTTTTCTTAACAATTATTGTTCCTCTTTTTTAATTAATATATAAAATCTGCGGTTTCATAAGATCTATTTTCGTTTTTTCAATTTTGCTGCAAGGGATTCCACCTGTTCTACTGCTGTGCCTATATATTTTTCCGGGTCCATTATCCCTGTGATCTCGTTCTCGCTCAAATATTTTGATACTGTTTCATTGCCAAGCAGCGCGTCCTTCATTTGCCCACCTGTCTCGCGCGCGGTCATGGCAGACTGCCGCACGATCTCATGTGCCTCCTGCCTTCCCACGCCTTTCTTGGTGAGTTCTATCATGACGGCTTCACCCATGTTCAGGCCGTTGAGGAGCTCCAGGTTCTTCTTTATGTTCTCAGGGTAGATGCGCAGGTTCTGGATAATGGTTGTTGTAAGCCTTATCACATGGTCAGTTAGCACGCAGGATTCAGGGAACACTATCCGCTCGCATGATGAGTTTGTAAGGTCGCGTTCGTCCCACAGCGTGTTATTGAGCAGTTCAGGTTCCACCATCGCACGCACTATCCTTGCAAGCCCGCATACCTGCTCCGATTTTATGGGGTTGCGCTTATGCGGCATAGTGGATGAACCCACCTGCTTCTTGCCAAAACTCTCTTCCACCTCTGCTATCTCGCTTCTTGCCAGGCTTCTTATCTCAACGCATATTTTGTCAAGTGTTGTGACCGTATTTGCCATCCACATCACGAACTCGGCATGCCTGTCCCTCTGGATTATCTGGTTCGAGACGTCAGCAGCCTCGATACCCAGCGCTTCCATTGTCTTTTTCTGTATCTCGATGCCCTTTTTCCCGAACGCTGCCTGGGTGCCAACAGCCCCGCTCATCTTTCCTGCTGTGGCGCGCGGCGTGAGCTGGTCAAGGCGTTCCATGTGCCTGTCGATCTCAGACGCCCATATCGCAAAGCGCAGACCATATGTTGTTGGTACGCCTATCTGCCCATGAGTGCGCCCCGCGCATACTGTATTCTTGTGCGATAGAGCTGTATCCACAAGTACTGATCGTAATTTTGCAGTTTCTTTCCTGAATATCTGTATCGCATCTTTTATCTGAAGCGCTGTGGCAGTATCCAGGATATCGTTTGAGGTGGCGCCGAAATGCACCCATTTTCCCGCATCATCGGACTGTTCAGAGAGCGCAAGCACCACTGCCATCACGTCGTGGTGTATCTCGCCCTCTATCTCCTTCACCCGGTCAAGTTTCACTTTTGCCGCGCCGCGGGCAATTTTATCGTCAACTCCTTTCGGTATATAGCATGCTTTGACCTCGGCTTTTGCCAGGGCTGTTTCAACTGTCAGCATTTTATTAAGGCGCGTATCTTCGCTCCAGACAGATTTCATTTCAGGATGTCCGTAGCGGTATTCAATAGGATGGATTGCCATGTGGATACTTATTGGTAGTCTGGTTTAAAGAAACTATCGATATTTGGCAGTGGTTTCAATGGGCTTAATAAGGTAAAAGGAGAGCTGAAAAAGAGATGTGGTGGGTGAAGGGTTAATACATATACACGGGTATTATAGGAGCTCTCCTAATATCTAATATATTAGTTGACAAGATAAATTCATCGACATTTTATTGAGTTTTTTTAAGTTTTTGGGTTTTATTACTATCTTTTTTAGTTTTTAATTGAAAAAAAAATGTTTATCAAAATCTTAATTGTGGTGTCAACAATGGTCGCCATTTTGAACCTGAATGAAATAATTGGCGAGATGTTTATGCTATAATCCATATGAAAAGAGAAAAATACAGATTATCTTCTCTTTCCATATACATAAATTATTGATAGGACAAATGCGGTCACCACTATTCCAAATCCAGGAGAGGGTTTTGGTGTTGATGCTGGAATGGTGGCCTGAATCGTCGTTTGAACCGGGGTGACAGGTGCCGTAGTAGTTTCATGTATAACGGTTTCTGCGGGTTCGATAGTAGTATTTACTGGTTGGACATAGGCTGTGTCATTTGCTTCAGTTGCATTTGTATTCGTGATGTTTGTTGTTGACATATTTGAGGAATTGTCCGTCATATCGGTAGCTCCAAATGCTATTCCTACAAAAAATGTTGCTGTTACACAAAGCGCCAAAATTATTCCATATTGCGTTTTCATATTTTTGTTCCTCCTTATATTATATTAATTTCTTGAAGTTTTTTGCTGCCCGCTGTATGTATAACTTATGTCAATATAAGAATATCGACAATTTTTTGAGTTTATTTTGAGTATTTCTGGAAGAATAAAGTATATTATGGTTTTTATTAGTTTACTGATGGTCAAAATGAGATATTAAATATTATAATTAACTTGATGCTAAAAATAAATAATATTACATCTTTTAGCATGATATTTAAATTTTGGTTTCAGTATAGGTTTATGAACTTAAAGTTACATAAAATACAATGTATAAAACATGAAGATTTATCATTCGCATATTCATGGAGATTCTTAGATAGCTTTGACATAATTGAGCGAGGTCACAGTGCAAAAAAAAGAATATATCCAGAAGATGTTCGCAGGGATTTCACAAAGATATGATTTTCTAAATTCCCTTCTGAGTTTAAGGCAGGACAAATACTGGCGCAGGTTCGCAGCGGAAGAACTGCCATCAGGGCGCATCCTTGATGTCTGTTCAGGGACTGGGGATGTGGCAATAGAGGTCTCAAAAAGAAGCCATGCTGTAGCCTCGGATTTCTGTTTGGAAATGCTGAAACTATGCGATATGAAGATCAAGAAAAGCAGCATAACAAATGTCTGCTGCATCCAGAACGATGCAGAAAACCTATCTTTCAAAGATAATAGTTTTGACGGCGCCATCGTTGCATTTGGCATCAGGAACGTGGCAGACATCAAAAAATCCTTGTCTGAAATGCATCGGGTTGTCAGGAAAGGGGGCAGGGTCGTGGTGCTTGAATTCTCGCAGCCGCAAAACCGCTTCTTCAGGTCGATGTATTATCTTTATTTTCAGAAAATGCTGCCGGTGATAGGTTCTCTGGTCTCTAAAAAATCCGGACCTTACACCTATTTACCATCATCGGTCATGTCATTCCCTAAACGGGAAGATTTCGTTGGGCTTATGAAACGTTCAGGAATGAAGGATATTGAATTTTACGACCTCACCTTTGGCATCGTCACCGTTTATGTTGGGAACAAACTCTAAAATTAGTTTGCCAATCACTAAACTATTAAGTAGAAATAGATGTATAATGACTTTGAATGAACAAAGAGGATGTATGTATCTTAATTCCCACACTTAATGAGAGTAAAACGATCGGTGGGATTGTCAGTGAATTCAGGTCAATGGGTTTTTCCAACATTCTCGTCATTGACGGCCACAGCAAGGACAAAACAGTAAAAATCGCGGAAAAAGAAGGCGCAAAGGTAATACTTCAGAGCGGGGAGGGAAAGGGGCAGGCTGTTACACAGGCCTTCCAGATAATTAATACCAGATATGTTGTCATGATAGACGGGGACGGAACGTATCTTCCCGAAGAGGTCTATAAGCTCCTTGAACCTGTCACATCAGGGCAGGTAGACCACGTTATAGGGACAAGGATCGGGAATTATCAAAAAGGAGCTTTCACAAGAGTGAACCTTTTCGGGAACTGGATCTTGAATAAGATATTCGGGTTCGCATACGGCGTCTGGCTTGAAGATATCCTTTCGGGCTACAGGGCGTTCACTCATGATGCAATAAAACAGATAGAACTCAACAGAACAGGTTTTGAGGTGGAAACAGAGATCACAGTAGAGTGCGTAAAAAAGAATTTGAAGATCACTGAGGTGCCGATAACATATCTTTCAAGGGTAAGCGGCGCGGCAACCAAGCTCAAGCCTATCAGGGACGGCTTCCGGATAGCTTCGACCATATTCCTGCTTGCCCGCATGCACAACCCTCTGTTTTATTTTGGCGTTATTGGGGGTGTTCTCACATTGAGCGGTTTAACTATTGGCATTTATGTCGTGGATGAATGGTTCAAAGGCATAGACCATATCCCTCTGACAATACTTGCCACCCTGCTCATAGTTACTGGGATACAGGTTTTCATATTGATGGTCCTTAGCGACCTGATAGTTTCAATGCACAGGGAAAATATGCACATGATGAGCAAAATTCTAAAAGAAAAGGAGAAAAAATGAAGATAGCAATACTAGGCGGAACTGGCAGCATTGGAGAAGGTTTTGCGCTTCGCTGGGCGGGAAACCACGAAATCATGGTATGCTCGCGAGAGGCTGATAAGGCGGTAAAAGCTGCTGATGAATACAAGGTAAGGCTTTCGAATAAGGGATTGTCATGCAGTCTCGGGGGATGCTCTAACGAGATGGGCATAAAGGATGTGGATATCGTTGTGCTTTCAGTGCCGTATAACGGTGTGATAACACTTTTGAAAAGTCTCCTCACCGATTTCAATGATCAGATCGTCATTTCGCTTGTTGTTCCTATGAAAAAGAACAAATGGTTCGAGTATACGCCCCCGAAGCATGGCTGCGCGGCTCTTGAAATACAGGATGTCCTCCCAAAGACCGTAAAAGTGATCTCTGCATACCATAACGTCTCTGCAAAGAAACTGGCGAACCCGGATATTGAGCTTAATTATGATGTCGTGGTCTGCGGGGATGATGAGGCAGCAAAACAAAAAGTGATGGAACTGACAAGGGAGATCAAGAGCCTGCGCCCTCTGGACGGCGGAGGACTTGAGTCTTCGTATATGATAGAGTCCATGACACCTTTCCTTATTAATCTCGCCATAAGGAACAAACTCTCTGACCTCGGTGTAAAGTTCTCATGAGAGAGATGCCAAAAACCGATCTTATTGAATTTTACAATAAACTCCTGAACCAGTTCGGTCATAAAAAGTGGTGGCCGGCAGATACCCCTTTTGAAGTGGTCGTGGGAGCGATTCTCACCCAGCAGACAAAGTGGGAAAATGTCGAGAAAGCGATCAGGAACATGAAGGAGAGCGGGCTTATGGCAGAAGAGCCCATTGCCAGAGCTGAAATTGAAAAACTTGAGGGGCTTGTGAGATGCACAGGGTTCTTCAGGCAGAAGGCAAAGAGACTGAAAGCTGTTTCTACGTTTTTCTATGAGAATCCCGGTATCCTTGATAAACCTGTCGAGGAACTTCGGGATGCGCTTCTTTCATTGAATGGCATCGGAGAGGAGACTGCTGATAGCATCGTGTTGTATGCGGCTGACAAACCAAAGTTCGTAATTGATGCATATACGAAGAGGATGTGCAGTTGCATGGGTATCAAGGGAGATTACGGGACGTTGCAGTCGCTTTTTGAAAGTTCAATACCGCAGGATGTTCCTCTGTACAAGGAATTCCACGCGCTCATCGTAGAGTACGGGAAGCAGTTCTGCGGGAAAAAACGATGCGGAGAGTGTGTGCTAGTTGATAATAAAATTCATTGACATATTAAACCGCAGATGAAGGCGCCCAGAGTCACGCCTCTGGAGGGCGTATACACGTCAACCGTTGCGCCAGTTGACGTCGCACACACGTATGGCTCATCGGGTCTATACTTTGAGAAAGCTTTTTTTATTCTGGCTTCTCCTGATGATAGATTCATCAAGAGTTTTTCCGAGGGTCTTCTCCAACAACCAGAATTTTATTTAGATGGACCAGACGGTAGAGCAAATTTCGTAATTGAGCGCATCAAAATATCAGAAGGCTACAGGCGATGCAATCTCATGAGTCTACGAATCCAGGCAAGCCCTGAACTATTGAAGTTCGCCTATGATGCAGGGCTTGGGGAGAAGAACGCGATGGGATTCGGATGTGTGGATGTAGTAGGCCAATCCAATCGATAAGATGAATAGTTTCGCTTCGCTCTAATTATCTTTATAAAGATGGAGGTTCTTTAAAGAAGCTATGAAGGCAGAGAAAACTGGTGGAAACAGGCAAACAGAGATCTTGAGAGTGCAAAGAGGATCATGGAACTTGGAGAGTATCACGTTTGTGCATTCCTATCCCAGCAGGCTGTGGAAAAAGCATTGAAAGCGCTTTTGATAGACAGAACAGGTAATTTTCCCAGAATACATGATGTTGTTGAACTTTCAAGACGCGTTAAAGCGCCTTCGAAAATAACAGAATTATGCGCCACGATAAATCCAGCCTATACATCCACGCGCGATCCTGATGTGGTTTCGGATTTTGATAAAGTTGAAGTGGAGGAGATAGTGATATCGGCAGAGGAGATACTGGAATGGATAAAGAAAGAATTGAAATTATAAAAAAACTAAAAGCTTTCCTGAAAAAGCAAGCTATCGAGAAGGCAATCCGTTTTGAGGGGTTTTACATTTTCTCAGTCTTTCGACATTTTCGATTTCGACTGGGCGTATCGAGTCATTGTAGCGGACTTTATAATCGTCCCATGCGTTGCAAGAGAAAAGTATTGTCGAATAAGAAGGAGAGATTGCTCCCTCCCCCTCTTCTA
>CBFFLL010000057.1:0-15109 GCA_965642175.1 Candidatus Methanoperedens nitratireducens
GAAGCCATTTATTGATGGTTATTTATAAAATCCAAGCGAATCATGACGCTATGGGAAATTTCAATATCGCGTAGGAAAGATATATCCTGGAGGTTAATGACCATTCACTCCTAACGGGTTGTTATCATAATAGTTATAATGACAAAATGGGGCTACCGAATGTGAATTTTTTCAGGGTTTTATATGCAAGGAACAGACAGTTTTATATTTTAGTAAGTACTATTAAACTGCGGTGACGTTATGAACCGATCGAAATCAGCTCTGGCTTTAATATTCATTGGAATGCTAATCATTTTTAATACTCCGTATGCTGCTGCTGCCGCCCCTTCGGTTTACAGGATCTGGGTAGATGACTATTATGGGTTCTACCAGGTGCGTAATATTGAGCCGGGCAATATTACTTTCAAATATGAAAACAATACGCTCAATATTAATGTCAGTGATAATGTCATATGGGAGAACCAGGCGTATAATAATAATGCACTTACCATCGTGAGCGAACAGAACTTATGGAACAGCACATCAGGCTATCTGAGATACAACTACAGGTCTTTTAATTATACTTTCATTCAGCCAGGTACGTATCAGATATCTATTAAAGAGGAGCCTCGCCTCCGCCATCAGACGATTGTGGTGGCTCCAGTTGAAACTCCGACGGTCACCACTCCACCGCCAACCCCGACCGAAACAGAGACAGTCATCATGACGACAGCGGTTGCACAGACACCTGCAGCACCTTCGCCAGAGTTCAATCTATGGTATATTCTGCTGGCATTTATTGCAGTTGCGGGAATAGTTGTATTCATGTTATTAAAGAAAAAATAGCGGATAATAACCCGAAACTACCTTCAAAACAGGCATAAGTATAAAAGGACACCCGTTATTATCAGGATTTAATAACTATTAAGTGGTACATTAACCTAAACTTTTGTAAAGTTGTTTTTATAGCTCTTAATTGTTCTAAAATATGAATTAAAGAGGTTAATAAGAATTAGCATTACGCTTTTTCAAAATGAAATTATGGAAAGTTTTAAAAATCTAGGCATCAGTGAGCCTGTTTTAAGGTCAATAAATGATGCGAAGTTTGAAAATCCCAGCGAGATACAGGAAAAATCAATACCTTTGATCATTGCCGGGAAAGATGTAATTGCAGGGTCTGCAACTGGTTCAGGAAAGACGCTTGCATTTGGTTCCGGTATAATACAGAGTTCCGAAAAAGGAAAAGGGCTTCAGGCCCTGGTCCTGGTTCCAACAAGAGAACTGGCCGAGCAGGTAGCAAAGGCTATAACGCAATTCTCGAAGTACAGGCCCCTGGGAATTATTGCTGTCTACGGCGGCGTAGGTATCAATCCGCAGATACAAGGGTTACGGACAGCGGATGTCGTGGTGGGAACGCCAGGCAGGTTACTCGACCATATCGCAAGGAATACCATCAAACTGGGCAGGGTAAAAACCCTTGTGCTTGATGAAGCAGACCGTATGTTCGATATGGGTTTTAAGGACGATGTAGAGAAAATCATCAGGAAATGCCCGCAGGAGCGGCAAACTCTTCTGTTCTCTGCAACCATCACAAAAGATGTTGTCCGTCTTTCCCGAAACCACATGAAAAACCCGCTTCAGGTATCGGTTACATCTTTTGTTGACCCGAAAAAACTGCATCAGATATATTATGATATTGGGGAGGATCTTAAATTCTCTTTACTTGTGCATCTTCTGAAGAATGAGGACTCAAACCTTGTAATGGTTTTCTGCAATACCAAAAGAAATACTGATAAAGTTGCAAAAAATTTAAAATCTGCAAATATAGATGCCATGGCCATTCACGGGGGTCTGCCCCAGGGCAAACGGAACAATATCATGGAAAATTTCCATTCAGGCAAAGCCTGCGTCCTGGTATGCACAGATGTCGCCGCAAGGGGGCTCGATATCCCGCATGTTTCCCATGTCTATAATTACGATATTCCCAGGGAAAGCAAGCAGTACATCCACAGAATAGGAAGGACTGCGAGGGCGGGAGCGGAAGGTAAAGCGATAAATATCCTTTCCAGCAAGGACTATGATAACTTTTCACAGGTATTGAAGGAAAATAATGTGGATATCATTGAAGAGGAATTGCCTGTTATTGAGAAGGTCGCCGCAAGAATGCCGGAAGGAAGGATGAATAAGCCCATTGTCAGAAAAGTACCGCGAAATAACAGACGCAGGCGGTTGTATTAAGTAAAATTATGGGAGAAAAAAAATTAATATCCTCCCATTTCTTTTAATTTCTCGATCTTTGTCTGCGTTTCGTCAACTGCTTCCATCTGCTGCTTTTCAAGCTGAGCGATTATATCTTTAAAGCTTACCTTTAGCGAGTATATCTTATATGGTCTCCCTTTCCCGGTCTTTTTCTTTTCGCGCTCATTTATCCAGTCGCGCTCTTTCAATTGCTTCATAGCAATGCTTACTTCGGGTTGGTGCAGCCTGACAACTCTTTCAAGCTCAACTGATGTGGCTTCATTCACGTTCTGAAGATAACTAAGTGTTCTTGCAATATTTCTGCTCATACCAATGGCAATAAGCGCATCTGCGATTTCTTCGTCTTTTTCATCTAGCTGTTTTACAATAACGTTTCTCATATAGACTCCTATAATATATTAGGTGCCAATATTTACTGTTATTATTTTAATCTTTCTATGTTAAAATTGGGATTTAACATATATATGTATTTAAATAATTTCAAGCAGATTTAGTTGTTTTCTGAAAAATCAAAAAGTTGAAATGGATTTTCGGTTTTATAAAAACCCCTGATATCGAAAAACCAAAAATATTATCGGACATATCAATACTTTTATACTCTAACAGGGAATATAATAGTCTGACTGAGAGGTAAATCTTGTTGTTTAGTAACCCGAAAAAAAAAGCTCAAAGTATAATCAATAATATCGAAAAAGGCACAGCGAGTGAATCTAATATAATAGATCTCGGTGAAATACTCAATAAAGAACCATCTCTGGTGTCAGAAATAGCGTCGTCACTCATATCTATTTTGCAGAACTGTGATAAAACACCCTTAAAACCGGCTATTTTTGCCTTAAATGTTGTGGCTGATATAGACACAGGTTTGATATCAGATTACCTTGATGTAATTGTGAGCTGCCTGCAAAAAAACCTCCATACTGCTGAACTCCTGAATGCCCTTGAAATTATTCTCAAGATATATCGAACAAATCCGGAAAAGATGAACATTGCAGTTCCGGGATTGTTTGTATGCCTTCGAAACATAGATGCAAATGTTAGAGATAATGCTTATGTTATCCTCGAATCTATTGCTATGCTTCACCCTGAATTCTTTAAAGACCATACAAAAGAACTGAATCTGGCTTTAGGCGGTCTGAATCTGGACGAAAGAATTTATGCATGCAAGCTAATAAAAAATATCGCAAATAAAGATCCAAAGATCGTTGAAGATTCGTACGAGGTAATATCATACCTTGAGAGCAACCATCGATCCCGTGAATTACGTATTGAGGCTGCTGCTGCAATCGATAAATTGAGAATAAAGAAAGAGGTGGAACCGCCCAAAGTCGGGGAAGAAGTTTCAGTGCAGGGGGAGAATATACCAGTACCCGATCCAGGTTTACTTAAATCAGGGAAATCCGAAGTGCAACAGGCGGGGTCTCAATATATCACCCATAGGAACGAAAATATCGATATTTCAAGCCTTGTAGATAAGATAATAGCGGGCACTGATATTAGAATTCCTGTTTTAGAGTTTGTTTTCAACATTGCTGTGGAGATATCCAGAGAAGGAAGAGAAGGAAAACCAGTTGGCACTGCATTCATAGTAGGAAGTTCTAAGGACGTACTTGCCAGATCAAAGCAGTTGATCCATAATCCTGTTGAAGGGACCCCTGTAAATGAGCGGATGATCACAAATCCTGAGTTCACTAATACCATCAAGGAATTGTCTCAACTGGATGGGGCCTTCGTGGTAAGCGGTGATGGTTTGGTCGAAACTGCTTGCAGGTTCCTGACAGCAGATGCGAGCAGGGTAGATATCTCCAAAGGCCTGGGGACAAAGCATTTTTCAGTGGCAGCTATGACAATGGCAACAAAAGCTATTGGAATAGTGGTGTCCGAGAGTGGAGGAAAAATAACAATATTCAAGGATGGGAAGATATTGGGTTCATTTTCCTGAACCTGAAATATTTCTGTATATTATTGCAGTAGCCGAGAGTATGAAGCTGAAGAGTCTTAAGAAACGGGACTCAAAATCCAGATGATGCACGTTTTTGTGGTAAATGCGGAAAGTGTTTGTCAGTTAATGGCAGAAATCGCCAAGTTGGGTATTGAAAAGCACATTACTCTTATTTTAGATAATGCTCGTTATCAGAAATGTGCTTTGGTTCAGAACTATGCAGCGGCACTCAATATTGAATTGCAACCAAAACCCTAAATTTTACTTTTTGTATACAAGCGCTCCGAGAAGAGCTGTCACTACACCGATCAGCACATATCCTGTGCCCTTCATGGCAAAGATCGTGTCAATGGAGGTGGCGATGCCCCACATGGCAATGAAGAATCCCGTTCCTATGAGTGCGATCGAAATGCCTATGGTGAACAGCTGCTTGCTGCATTTTTCAACACCATCCACAATGCCGTTTCTAATCGCATCACTTTCAACCTTTTTTACTTCGTTAAATCCCTGGATAATCGATTTTGAAAAACCAAGAAGGAATTCCAGCGCCGGCACTAGTTTTTCCTCGCTATCAGGTATCCCAACATCAGTCCTCCGGCAAATGCCCCTGCCATATAGGCCAATGGGTTCTCCTTGATCCTGGCTTCTGTTAATTCTTTGTTCTCTTTCAGTGCCCTGGATAGTTCATCGATTTTTATAGTCAGGGCATCCAGCGGGTTCTCCTTAATCCTGGCTTCTGTTAATTCTTTGTTCTCTTTCAATGCCCTGGATATTTCATCGATTTTTGTGATTAGGGCATCCAACGTCTTCGTTACTTCCACTTCTTCTGACATAAAATATACACCCATATTAATCATGTCATTAAGGTTATATATAATTTCACATCTCGTCGCAAGTATCCCCCACAAAAGGGTAAAAATATTATGGCAGCTAATACAAGTCTCGATCGTCTTATCACAGAGACCTTTTAGTTTCAGTTTCTTTTCAAAATCCTTAACGGAAAGTATAATACCGTTTTTCTTCGCTTTTTCTAAAGGCGATACGGGCTGGGGGGGATTTGAACCCACGACCGTCGGATTAAGAGTCCGACGCTCTACCTGTCTAAGCTACCAGCCCAACTGGGCTTTCCTCTAATAATTCTCTCTGAATATATACGTTTCGAAGCCCTTCTGAAAATCTATTTATACAAACCTGCCGTTAACATTCCCCTGAGGGTGTTTTAAAATGACAAAAACTTCCAAGATATCAGGTTTCTATAAGCTCGATCCAAAGGAAAGACTCAAGGTAGTATCCGATTTTGCAGGTCTCACGCAGGAAGAGGCAACTTGTATCAGCTCTTCAGGCGCGCTGTCACTTGACGCAGCTGACAAGATGGTTGAGAATCTCATCGGAGTGATGGAGGTACCAATGGGCGTGGCTGTGAATTTCCTCATTAACGGAAAAGACTATCTTATCCCCATGGCGATCGAAGAGCCTTCTGTAATAGCCGCAGCCAGCAATGCAGCCAAGATGGCACGCGTTGGCGGCGGGTTCACAACGAGCAACACAGGTCCTGTGATGATAGGCCAGATACAGACCGTGGGAATCGCAGACCCCACAGGTGCAAGGATGAGCATACTTGAGAAGAGGGATGAGATAATCAGGCGCGCAAATGTTGTTGACCCTGTACTTGTCAAGTTCGGAGGCGGCGCCAAGGATGTGGAGGTGCGAGTCATTGATACGCCTGGCGGAAAGATGGTCATCACACACCTGATAGTGGACTGCCGCGACGCCATGGGCGCGAACGCTGTGAATACGATGGCAGAAACAGTTGCTCCCTATATCGAAGAGCTGACAGGCGGGCGCGTGTACCTGCGTATCATTTCGAATTTCGCTGACAAGCGCATCATGAGGGTCAAGGCAGTTTTCACGAAAGAAGCCATTGGCGGCGAGGAGGTCGTGGACGGTATAATCGCTGCGTATAATTTTGCATTCTCAGATCCTTACCGCGCGGCAACGCACAACAAGGGGATCATGAACGGTGTGACAGCGGCGGTCCTTGCGACAGGTAACGACACAAGGGCAATCGAGGCAGGAGCGCATGTGTATGCCTCGCGAAGCGGCACATACAGGCCGCTCTCATGTTACGAAAAGAACTCAAATCGCGATCTTGTCGCCACTATCGAGATGCCTATAGCTGTCGGTCTCGTTGGCGGAGCCACAAAGACTAACCCGATAGCCCGCTCAGCAGTAAAAATACTGGGCGTAAAGACTGCCACAGAGATGGGCGAGGTTTTCGCGGCTCTTGGTCTTGCGCAGAATTTCGCTGCTATGCGCGCGCTTGCGACAGAAGGGATACAGAGAGGACACATGGGGCTTCATTCAAGGAACGTTGCTATCCAGGCTGGCGCGACAGGTGAGCTTGTGGATAAGATCGCTGAGATAATGGTTAAAGAGAAGAAGGTAAGGGCTGACAGGGCAAAAGAACTGCTTGAGGAGATGCAGGGGAAATGGGGGAAGAGGATTTAAGGCCACATTACTCGTTTAGACAGAATCGACAGGATTTACCGGATAAATAGTTGTTGGGCTTGTTTATCCTGTCAAAGAAGCTATTTATTAGCAATTCTTTACAGCTTGAATATTGTTAACCAATTCAGATATCCGGGAAAATTACAAGTTAATCGAAATCCTCTATAGTAATGGTTGTGAATAATATCTCATGAAAATCAAAGATATCGGGGAACGGGCATTGATACAGCGCATTTCCGGTTTACTCTCAGGAGCCGACGATATCGTTGTTGGGGCAGGCGAGGACGATTGCGCCGTGCTTGATACAGGCGGGGATGATTATCTTCTTGTCACGACTGACATGCTTCACCGCACAACTGATTTCCCACTCCAGATGACAGGGCGCCAGATCGGATGGATGTCTGTGTCAGTGAACCTGAGCGACCTTGCTTCCAAAGGCGCAAGACCAATTGGTGTTTTGATGGCAATGGGAATACCGCCGGATACAGAAGTTGAGTTTATCGAAGAAGTTGTAAAAGGGATGGATGAGTGCGCTTCAAAGTACGGAACCCGGATAGTTGGAGGGGATACAGATGCCCACGACGAACTCACGCTTGTGGGAACTGCACTTGGCATGGTGAAAAAGGAACGCCTCATACGCAGGAGCGGGGCGAGGGTCGGTGACCTCGTATGCGTGACAGGAAATCCTGGCACAGCGGGCGCGACTCTTTTTTTGCTTGATAAGAAAATAACTGTTAGCCAGGGGATATTAAACGCCCTTTTTGAACCTGTACCCAGGATTTTTGAAGGGATGGCGCTTGCTGACTCTCTTTCTGTTACATCCATGATGGACATAAGCGACGGGCTTGCCCTATCGCTCCATGATATGAGCAGGGCAGGAAAAGTCGGGTTCAAGATATACGAAAGCAGGCTTCCTGTTCTTCCTGATGTTATAAAGTTATTGAAAGACAAAGAATTACTTGAGGCCGCGGTATTTGCCGGCGGGGATTTTGAACTGTTGTTCACTGTTGCGCCTGAAAAACTTGATATAGCAAAAAAAGCATGTCCTTTAACTGTTATCGGGGAAGTCATTGAAAAGGGTGTGTTCATTGAAAGGGCTGGTGAAGTGGAAGAGCTGAAGGCACGCGGGTATGAACATTTTTCATAGTGTTGATATAATTTATTTATTATGCCCGGATTTACACTGATATACTCATATTTAATGTCGAATTTTTTTTGTGCAGCGTCTCTACGATGCCTATTATCTCCCCAATATCCTTTATCACAACATCAGCCTCCTCACATAGCAGAGGCGGGCACTTTCCTGTCTGCTGGATCGAGAGCACACCAAAATCTGCGGCGCGCAATGCAAGTACGTCGTTTATTCCATCACCCACCATGATAACCTTATCGTACTCCTTTTTTAAATTCTTCACTATCTCTTCTTTTCTCTCAGGAGTGGATATCTCAAACACACACTGAAGAGGTACGCACACGTTCTTTGCAAGAACTGACAGGTTCCTCATGCTGTCGCCAGAAGCGATAAAAACGCCAACACCCATTTCATTGAGGGTCTTTATGACGTTAGGCGTATTTGGATACACCCGGCCGCCCGTGCATATCACATACGGGATGCTGTCAGTATCCAGATCGATAATGAGCCCGACGCCCAGGTAAAAAATGTCCCTGCACTTTTTTTTTACAGCAGCCATGACTTCCTGAAGATCCTTCATCAGCGCTTCACTATTATTTTCTATCAGCTTCAATGCATCAGCTTTTTCTATCCTGCTTCGTGAACATGCAACTTCGATATCGATACCGTTCTTCCTGATAAAATCCGAGATCATCATATCGGGCGGGCAGCTCACCAGCCTGGTTGAATCCACCTGCATGACCATGAGGGCGCAGTAAGGTTTTTTCCCAACAAGTTCGGTAGACACTACATTTTCCAGGAATTCACCTGTCTTTATGTCCTTAGCTACGCGATGCATGCGAAGCAGCGTTCCTGCGCTGTCAAAAACAATGGCGATCTTCATAGTATATAAATGGTTTTATAAGTGTTTAAGTTTTTTCTTCATATAAGACGTCTGAGATATTTGCAAGTTCCTGGGGCGAAAGGGTTTCAGCCCTTTTCGCGAGAAGCTCATCAGGCAGTTTCCGGATCGCGCTGTCACTGATACTGAGTAAGTTAGCGTTATTTAAGATCGCATTCCTGAGCTTTTTCCTCCTCTGGGAGAATGCGGCTGTAATAAATTTCATGAAAAAACCCTCATCTTTCACCTTGTAAGGGGCAGGGCGGGGAACAAGTTTCACAATTGCAGACTTTACTTCAGGCGCAGGACGAAACGATGCTGGAGGTAACACCTCAAGTATCTCAACGTCTGCATAATGCTGTACTGTTATTGACAGCCTCCCGTAATCCTTGCCACCCGGCGCTGCCACCATCCTCTTTGCGAATTCATACTGGTACATCAGGATCCCGAATTCGAATCTAGAGCGTAGCAGCTTGAAAGTGACTGGAGAAGAGATTGAATAGGGAAGATTGGAAATGACCTTATTGAACTGCGGGAAATCTATTTTCAGTGCATCACCCGCAATGACTTCCACGTTCTTCAACCCGTAAAGCGAAGCTGCAAGTTCAGGATCAGCTTCTATTGCTATCACCCTGCCCGCTTTCTTTGCAAGTTTTTCAGTCAGATTCCCGTATCCGGCTCCGATTTCAAGCACAGTATCCGAAACATCCAGTCTCCCGTATTCGATTATCCGGCCAAGGGCCAGTTTATCAATTAAGAAATGCTGATCATTTTTATACAGTTTCATCTCTTAGGCGGCATAGGGGTAGTAAAAATGCGGTATTTAATATGTTCGTCCTTTAATTCATCCAGAACCCTGTTCATGATGAGTTTCTCAGGCGCATGCAGCCCTTTCACCCTGCTCACAAGCTGCGCTGTGCTTTCAAATTTACCTTTTTTCCTCTCATCGATTATCGCCCACATGAGCTTCTTGCCGATACCGGGCAGCAATTCAAGCATGTGTAGGCGGGTTGTTATTGGATAAGCATCATTAAAGAAACTCAAAAATCGCTTTTCATCTGAAAGGATTATTTTTTCAATGACACTGGGTAGTTCCATCTGCCCAGAATGAGTAAGTTCGCCAAACGTCATCCGCCTTTTAATATGGTCTATGGCCGGCCTGTCGCCTTCGCCGATGTATACCTTGTCTTGTGATTTGGGGACTGCGTTCTCTTTTGTCATCATCTCCATGAGAACAAAGTGTTTTTCCCCTACTCCCTGAGCAAGAGGCTTTTTTTGGTACATGGGACGGTTGTCATCTGTACGCCCGTATGGAAGATAGTCAAGTATGTATGCATATTCTTCCTTTTCTGCCTTTTTTCCCAGGGTTATCATCAAATACCACTCTTTTTGTTAAAGTATCCTTGTTCAGACTATAATAAATTAAGGTGAATGCTTATATAATTTTACAAAATCTTCTCACTCAAATTTGACAACAAGTTCGAGTATCTGCTTGAGTTCTTCTTCGCTCAATGTGTAGCGTTCTTTTGCGTAGATAGTTCTAATCTCATCGTTTGACAGGGGGAGGACATCCGCTATCCTGATAGCTATCTCTGGTTTCATCTTCTCAAGCTTCAATAACTCGTTTACCAGTTCTCTTGATTTTTCGGGGCTGATCTTGGAAAACGATTCGGCATGCGAAATAGCCTTTCTCAACTCATAACCCAGTTCCTTACCTTCTGCTTCGCGTTCCTCTCTTATATTGTCTAGAATGTTCTTGACCTCAGGAAGCGTCAGTACGTCCTCTTTGAGAACCCGTTTCACTATCATGTAAAGAATCCTTATACTAATTATTTCTGTTCGGTCAGATGCTCAGGAAGTGCAATGACTTCTTTCATGAGTCCGCCATCGCGAACTGATACCAGGTATGCGCGTCCGCGCTGCTCGACTACCTTTCCGGTACGTCCATGGAACTTGGGGTGGGGCATTCCGTTCTGGATACTAGGGTCAAGATCTATGTTCACTATATCCCCTTCAATGAATTGCTGCAGTGCCCGGGTGATAGGTGATAGTCCTTTTTCTCTTACTGTCTTTTTTAGTTTGTGTCTTGATTTCCTTCTTGTTCCGTGGTTCTTTGACATATTATTCCTCCGAATAAGTGTTATCCTACTTTAGTTACTTCTAGTTCTATAACCTTTGCCTCGCTTCCGGTCAGGGATGCAACGCTTGGTACGGTACGCCCGCCATCGCCTGAGACCAGTTCCTTGACATAGAGGCCGCCTTCACAGCGAATCACGAGGACTGCGGTATCTGTATCAAATGACTCAAGCTCTGCCCTGTGAACTTTTCTTGTCCTTTCAAGGTCGGCGCGTCGATGAAGCACTCTGGTTGGAGTTTTCTGTTTGATGAGATTCCCGCTTATTATGTCAAGGGATGATTTAAGTTTTTCCTTTGTTGTGCGGTGTTCGATCATCATGCGATACTCCTTATCTGCTTTCATGGACTTCAACTGTTCTACAGTCTCGCTTTCAACGAATTTAAGACCCAGCACCTCGATCTTGCCTGCAGAATTGCCATTGATCTCAGAGGCAAGGTTCTCCAGGTCTATGCTCCTTAGATGCGGTTTTTTTGCCTCAACCACAAATGGGCGCCCGTCGCCCAGCATCAACGCGTCGATATCCTCGCGCCCCGCGCCGTGAAAGGCTGTATCCTCGCACCGCGATGCGGCCATAAGATGCGGTTTTATGAGTTCGTCCACTGACTCCGGGTACATACTGCCCGTGCCGTCGCAATGCTCGCATCCTGTGCCATGGCATTCCCGGCACGGCCACCTGGTCTGCGGTATCCCCCTGACAAGTTTCCTGTACCTGCCGTAAACATATAGTGAGTTCACCTCAAGTTCAATAGAGTCATTCTCAAGGTCAAGAAGCGCCACGATCTGCGGTTTTTTGAGGTTGGCTTTTTTGTCGGTTCGCTTCTCTATCCTTTTCCCTACCTCCCGGTTCAGCTCGGTCTTAAGGGGTTCAGCAAAAGTCGCCCCTCCTTGAGCCCATATTATCTCCTCGTTCTCAGCCAGAAGCCCTGTAACCCTTGTTCCGACCAGAAAATTATCGTATTCGTGATCCGAGAGCGCACTTACGGCTTTTTCCGCCCATCTGTCAAGGTGAGTGAACAGGTTATTACAAACCCAGCATTTGCTTGCCCCGCTATTTTTAAGCAATTCCGTAAGGTCATTATCCCCGCTTTCGCCTGCCTGCATCGCAAGCACAAGCCTTATGGCTTTTCCTCGTTCATCGTTGCCAAGCCCGGTTGAGAGTTTTGCGAACTGCCGTCCGAGACAGTGATCGCATACAGGTCCCTCTTTCAGGACCTTTCGGGCTGTTTCAAGAATTGTCATCGGGCTCTCAATATGCTGTGAGGTCTAAATACATTTCTCTACCCTGTCCATTTCATTATGAAGTAAAACGATGCAGTGGTCTGCATGCAGTGAGAGTGGGCCCACGCTCACTATCATATGCTCATAATCCGCAATGATCTTCTCCTCATCATCGGTTAGCCCCAGATGGTCGCCAAGGACGAATAAAAGGTCAGGTCCCGCATCTAATGGTTTCACGCGGATATCGGGCCCGTCCTCACGCAGGTAGGTTATTTTACGATCCAACTCATTAAGCAGGTCGCCTAAATCTCCCTTTTTTATACTTACACCCGGCATGGATTCGGTCCAGAACCCCTGAGCCTGTTTCTCAAGCGCTTTCTTAATAAGGGATGCAGCGCTTCGCTCATCAGGGCTTAAGTACCTGACCGCAGCGCCGTCAAAACGAATGAGCATGGGATGTGCCCCCCCTTTTAGAACAAGATATACCCGGACATCTCTCCTCAGGTCGTGCGAGAGAAAGAGGGATGCGTTCACACACCTGCACAGTATATCCATCCGTCCTGCCGCACCCGGAAGGTCGTTCAGGGAAAAGGGGGCCGTCACTGCTTTATGTCCAATTATTATAAATTCTTTCATATTTTTATGTGTTTTATGAACGATCAGTCGCAGATACGATCAATTTGCGTTCATTTGCATTCGTATATCCAACATCCTTGCAAGAATGATCAAGCGTTCTTGCACCTACATAAAAGTAGGCTAGAGGGTAACAAACATTTTCGTACGGGATATCTGTTAATGTAGATAAACATGTCGCCCTGTCATCTTTTTAATATACGAAATTTTACGTTTTTGACGTACATATAATGTTCCACGTATAACTGGCGAACTTGTGTACGAAAGGAGGGAGGAGGGACATGACTTTCTCGATCTAACTTGATAACCAATGTGAAATAGATCGAGATAAATGAATACAACAACAGTGTTCTATGTGAATTAGACTTTCCAGAGAATCAAAATCACAAACATTAAGGCAGATTTGGGACATTGGTATGAAATAATTGAAAAAATAAAATCCACACCAAACTTATGAAAATATCTGAGCTGATAAAGAAATTTCCTGAAGAAAAAGATATGGAAGTACTTTCAAGACCGTACTTCAACCATTCAATAGAATTCAAGAATATTTTCACTCAGGCAAAGCGCGCTGAGATGCTTGAGACGGCGGGCTTAAATGTGTTCTTTTTTCCATCTGAAATGATTTCAGGCTGCGATCTTTTGTCGGATTCGGGAACCACATCGATGACCAACGAACAGTGGGCAGCGCTGCATCTTGGGGATGAAGCATATGGTTCCAATAGAGGTTATTTCAAGGTTATGGAACAGGTAAGAGAAATCTTCGGGGAAGAATTCTTTAACGACCCGAACTCCAGGAGACCGAACGCTTTTATATTCCATCAGGGAAGACCTGCAGAAGATGCGCTTTTTACCATGCTGGGACGGCTAGGTTCAGGGCTTATAATTCCGGGCAATGGGCATTTTGATACCACCCAGGCGAATATCATGAGAAATAACATACAGCCCATGAATCTATTTTCACCGGAACTGATGGATGAGAGTTCAGCATCCCATTTCAAGGGAGATATGGACGTGGAACGATTCGAGAAACTTCTCAAACGATCCCACAACAGGATACCTCTTTCACTTTTAACCATAACAAATAATACCGGTGGCGGACAGCCCGTTTCTATGGGAAATATCAGGGAGGTTTCTGAACTTTCCCACAAATATGACATCCCGCTCTTTTTTGACGCGTGCAGGTTTGCGGAGAACGCATGGTTTGTACAGCAATATGAGCAGGGTTATAGAAGGAAAGACATCAAATCGATCGTCAGAGAGATGTTTTCTTATGTGGACGGATTCACGATAAGTTTCAAGAAAGATGGGCTTGTGAATATGGGAGGGGGACTTTTCCTGAAGGACGGCGGGCTTTTCATGAAGAAATACCCGGATATCCCGGATGCTCTGATGGGCTACCAGATCGATAAAGAGGGGCACCCTACATATGGCGGATTATCAGGGCGGGATATCATGACGCTCGCGGTGGGTTTAAAGACCGTGACACGAGAAGAATACCTGACATACAGGATAAGCCAGGTCAGGGATTTCGGAGAGGGACTACATAGGAGGGGATTGCCTGTGATGACACCGATAGGAGGGCACGCGGTCTATATGGATGTGAACAAATTCTTTGCAGATACGCGTTTGCAGCCTGAAGATTTCGGCGGCGTGGCGTTCACTGCTGTTCTTCTTGCGGCTTACGGTCACAGGGCAATAGAAATGGGGTATTTCGCATTCGGTTCTTATGATAAGAAAACGAAAAAAGAAACGCTCCCTGAGTTCAATTTTGTCAGGTTTGCCATACCCAGGCTCAGGTATGAAAAGCAGGATCTGGATTCTGTGGTCGAGGCTGTGGAATTTCTGTATGAAGACAGGGAGAAGATACCTCCTGTAAGGGTCACTTATGGAAGAGAGCTTCCGATGAGGCATTTCAAGGCGAGGTTTGAGTTTAGAAAATGATACCTGGCGCCATAGACCCCTGCCCGCATACATGAAGACTTAAATCCATTGGCTAATTTGACTGTTTCCTGGGGAGAATTATTAAGTTAATTCTGCCTATATGAAGAGGATATTCTATGAGCCGCTTAAAAGACATCCTTGAGAAATTATCCAATGCGCATGGGGTTTCAGGATATGAGAACAACGTCAGGCAGATAAAAGAAGTGAAAGCCACAATTCATGCTATTTTTACTGTGCAGGAGGAGGTCGGCCTGAAAGGTGGGAGGACATCGGCTTTTGGACTGGATCCCGATATTGCTCTTGTATCAGAAGTGACATTCGCAGGCGACCATCCCGGCATCGAGATGAAAGACCAGGCGCTTGAGATCGGAAAAGGGCCCGCAATCACTGTAAGCGATGCCGAGGGGGACGGCATCATCGTCCATGAAAATGTCTTGAGGTGGTTAAAGCAAGCAGCAGAGGCAAACAATAGCCCAT
>CBFFLL010000058.1:0-9580 GCA_965642175.1 Candidatus Methanoperedens nitratireducens
TTAAAGCATTACACATCATACCTTTGGGCTTACGGGATCCAGTTGCTCCTTCAGAATGACTGGATCCCATGCAGCATCTTTTTTAATAGCTGCATCCCATCCTTTGACCTGGGGTTTATATATTATTTATGTCCAAATCGTCCAACTGTTATTTATATAAGCAATCTCAATCCGCCTGAACCAGTCCAAATCCGTAAACGTTGTCCCTTCCGGCATCACCAAGATCAATCGCATTATTAGCCAGTACATCACGTATTTCTTGCGGGGTCATGGATAAATCCCTGCTCTTTACAAGCGCAGCAACACCGCTTACGAATGGTGCAGCCATGGATGTGCCGCTTTGATTTGGGTATCCATAATTCAACCATGTGGAATAAATATCCACACCTGGCGCCGCAAGTTCAACTTCGCTGCCGTCCGCGCTCCAGAATGGTGCTATGTTGTTTGAATCGATGGCAGATACCGCTATCACAGAATCGAATTTTGCAGGATAAAGAACATCGTCTGTGCTGATATTCCCGTCTCCGCTGTTGCCTGCTGCTGCTACAAGAAGAATGCCGGCATTATAAGCATTAACAGTTGTGTCATTTAACGCCTGTGAATAAGTCCTCGTTCCAAGACTCAGGGAAACCACATCCATGTTGTTCTGCACTGCCCAGTCTATTCCTTCAATGATATCTGAAATATAGCCGCCACCATATGCATCAAGCACCTTGACTGCGTATAACTGGGCGTATGGGGCTACACCGATCACGCCGATGCTGTTGTTTCTGGCTGAGATGATCCCGGCAACGTGGGTGCCGTGACCGTTATCATCACCCCACTTTTTGTTTTTGGATTTTCCGACATGATTTATGCCCCCTGATACGGATAGATCAGGATGAGCGTTGTTTATTCCGGTATCCAGCACTGCTATTTTTTCATTTTTACCTGTGGAGTTGTTCCAGGCAAGTGGCGCATTTACTCTTGAAATGCCCCAGGTGATTTGCTGCGGTGGTTGTGGGAGTTGTGATGGTTTGCCTGCTATCTGAACCAGTTCATCTTCTTCTATGTATTGTATTTTAGGATTTTTCTTTAACCGTTTGGAGAAGCTATCCGGGATATCGGCATAAATGGCGTTGATTAAATTGTATTGGGTGTAGTTGAGAATGGCATGCTCTTTGATTACGCTTTGGTCGATTTCTTCAGTAAATCCGATTATCATGGGTCTTGCATCTATCATTGGTATCAGTAATACCATAAGGATGGAAGCAACAAATATTGTTATAGCTTTCATTAATTTTCTCCTAATTGATATTTATATTTTGCATTTGAAATTTAATTCATCTTAAGGCCAATAATACATAATTATTTAATCTTTATCACTAATTCGAACTGCATGAATGTTCAAGATTTAATCATATTAATTTTCGGGATTATATTAGCAACTGTATTAAATTCAATAATTATATTAATTATAATATATTATATTGTAAAATTGGTAAAACATGACTTTCGGGTATTCCAATTTTATTACCGATTTAAATTAGAGCAATAATTTACAGTTTAAATAATTTAAAGTTTAAATTCTATCAAATGCTTATCAAGATCATAAACATTCATTGTATTTAATATGCTAAGACCATTATTAAGTTTACCCATCAACTTTGGCTCTTTTGGATTCATTTCCAATTCAATTGTCTTTTTTTCATTTGAAATAGATGCACTACCATCAAGCTGAAAAATCGAATCAAATAACGTCAACAATTCCATTTTTTCACCATTAAAACACCGTTTCAAAAAAAGACTGCAAAGATTCACAAACGACATTTTGAAGCATGTCATTATTCGGTCAAGTTCTATATCAATCTTGTAAACTTTATCTTTCCAACGAAGCCGTTTTTCTTCTTTCAAACACATTTCCATCTTCTCAAAATCGCCCCTGTTCTTCCCTTTTACAATCTTCTGCTTATTCAAACACTTAGAAATTTCAGATTCGGTATGCTGTAACTGAATAGAGTCTTCTTCATTTAAAACTCTTTTTCCTTCATTGATTTCGGATTTTTCACGAAGAGTTCTTTCAAACATGTATAAATCGGATAGCTTCTCATCTATTGCTTTTATCTCTTTAAGCGGCACTTTCAGTTTAGATTTAAGTTTAGTGATAGTTTCGCAAATTTCTTTATGTTTGTCTATCATTTTATCATAGCTCTCGATCTTTGTTCCATAACCCGTAATATTATTTGTGCAAAGTACGGATTTTGCTTCACGGAACGTTTTTTCTTGCATCGGCCAACGGTCAAAATATCTTTTAGTAATCTCACTTTCATTTAATAATTCACGGGGAACATCGGTAACTAAAACCGCTTTTCTACCATTATTCCACTTAATGATCACAGCACGACATTCGAAAATATAGTGTTTTTCAGATGAATCCAATAATTCAATTTGACAATCGGTGAGATTTGCCTTTCCATATTCATATTTTGTTTCCTCTCTTATGTGTTTGAATTTTCTGTCCTTTGTCTGGTTGTCATCAAGTATAGTGATAAAATATTCATCACTTTTACTAAATTCTCTGAGTGTTTGAACACCATTGCCGCCACCATCCATTATCAATATACGATTTACCTGAATATGAGCTGATGGAGTATCTAAAAGTTGCATCAATTTATTTTGCATTTCTAATGCATGTTTGCCCAAATCCGCATGTCCATGAAAAGTCTGAAAATATAGAGGATGCCCTTTTCCATCATGTATAAACACATTTTCCAAACAATTCATTACCCGTCCAAGCATTGTCACTTTTCCTTTGTAATGACTGTTGGATGACCACAATGGTTTTGTATTTCCATCAATATAATAACATGCGAAATATGTTTCCTCACCAGATTCTTTTTTCCAAAAATTTAGCCAGAATCTTGCGATTTCATTGATTAACTGTTCAGAAACTTTGAGATATTTTAAATCTCGAAGATACTTGTCGAGAGAGGCATCTTTGTAATTGTATCCGCAGAGAAATTCTAAATCATTTCCTTTTGGACGGTTTACTCTGCTTGATTTTCCGTTCGATGTGACCAGAGGCAGGCATAAAAGTGCCAGATTATATCGAGATATTGATTCTTCTGGTTTTCCAAAAATATCCATGGCTGAAAATTTTTTATTTTGGATCTTTTCATCAATTGATTTGAAACGATTTTCTCTTACATCCTGCTCTCGATTGTAATCTTTGGTGAATTTGCCATGAAATCTAAGGTCGGGATGGTCTTCTTCATTCGTTCTATTTTGTTCGAATAATGGAGATTGGCGAACCTCATTCATTCGCTCCATTATTGTATTCGTGAATATGTCAATAATTTTGGTAGAAAAGGCTAATGACGTGAGGATTTCGCCCCCTCCTGATTTTTGGTATTGAGTTGTTTCTTTAGTCTCTGGTATTCTTGTTAGTGATTCGGAAGCTCTGAAGGTGTTCAGACTGGATTCTGAAATATTTACATCAAATTGAGAGAGAATATTTTTTTGCAATTGAGATGAAGCAAGGCTTCTATTTTCTGAAACTGTGTAAATAATATAATCTTTAATTCTTTCTGTCAGTTTTGTTCTGTTTCCATCACATCTCTTATCTCTAAGTCCTTCTTCACCGTATTTTTGAAGTATTTTGCAATAATTATAGTATTGTGCTTGAGAAAATGGAACATAATTATTTATGAAATATCTTCGAACTGGTTCATTAGAATTTTTTATTTTTTGGATTGTTATTAGAATTTCATTTATTCTCTCATCTTCTGACATTAATGATTTAATATGTTTTTATACTATATAAAATGCTCTAATTTATAATGGTATAAAATTCAATTTTACCGAAAGTCATGTATTATATTCATATACATCTTGCTCACGAATATATTTTTCCACAACATCCCATCCCTGCCCCACAGACCCATGGAAACAACTCGGCGCCCAGAGATGATCACCACACCATTCGCGTAAATGGGGAAATTCTCTCCTTAAAATCCTGCTCGAAACTCCTTTTATCTTTTTTGCAATGTAACTCAAAGAATACTTCGGAGGATATTTGAAGAAAATATGCACATGGTCGGGGTTGACAGCTATTTCTATAACCTGAATATCCATCTCCACACAGGTCTTACAAATTATCCCCTCGCATATCATCGCAACATCGCCATTATTTTTGTTAACTTTGAAAAAACATATATCCCAATAGAATAATCCTTGATCATGCTTTCAAGATCAGAGGGAGAGATGGCAGTGCGGCTTGCACGCAGGGCTATACAGGAATACCTTGGCAACAAAAAAAAGATCAAAACAGATAACCTTCCGCCGGTATTTCGCGAAAAACGCGGGGTCTTTGTTACTCTGAATAAAAGATCATCGACAAAGGAACTCCGCGGCTGCATAGGAAGACCTTATCCTGTAATGCCGCTTGGTGAAGCCATAATCGCATCAGCAGTCAATGCTGCGCTTGAGGACCCACGCTTTGACCCTGTCAAAAAGGAAGAGCTAAATGACATAGTGATCGAGGTAACAGTGCTCACTGTCCCTGAACCTATAAAGGCAAAACCCCGGGAAATCCCTGAAAAGATCGTGATAGGCAGGGACGGGCTTATCGTTGCGACTGGTAGGAGCCAGGGGCTTCTTCTGCCCCAGGTGGCGGTGGAACATGGTTTTGATGCAATGGAGTTCCTGTGCCAGACTTGCATGAAAGCAGGGCTCATGCCTGATGCATGGCTCACAGGCGCAGATGTATATTCGTTCGAAGGACAGATATTTGAGGAATTAGAATCGGGCGGGGAGATAAGGGAAAAGTTATTAACATAATGGTGAGTCTTTAACCTCGGTGATTCAAAATGGCGGACATCAGATTATCTGAAAATTCAACAAGTGGGGACATCCTTCCTGTGGCGAAGATGGTGCATGAACTCTTCTCCCTTCCTGTCACGATGCGAAGCAGGAACAAAAAAGGTGTCAGGCTTGAGAAAGGGAATGTTGTTGATATGGATTATACTGGCCCTGTGCTTGAAGATGCACTTTCCAGGAATTGCGTGATACATACGATACCTGACAGCGGGGCTTATAAGGGAGTGCCGGTCGTGGTCGCCCCCATACATGGCAGCGATGGAACTGCCATAGCCGCCATCGGAATCGTGGACGTTGTGTGTACTATCGACCTTGCGTCAGTGTTCGGAAGTTATCCCCAGATAGTGAGGCAGGTAGAGGAGCGGAAAAAGAAAATATGAGCAAAGGGTTAAATCTTAGGACATTATACTAGGCAGTCCACCAGAGGTTAATTATGGCAAGATTTCCAGAAGCGGAAAAAGTACTTTTACACATGCGGATATGCATGAAATGCAATGCGCGCAACTCAATGCGTGCGACGAGATGTAGAAAATGCGGATATACCGGTCTCAGACCAAAATCAAAGGAAATAAAGGGCAAGGGAACGTCGTAAGCTCATAATATGGGAATAGAGGACCGCCTCAACCAGATAGTAGAAAAAGACGGTGCCGTCCACCTGACCCTTCTTGACCCTGATTCCCAGCAGCCAGAGGTTGCGGGAAATATGGCACAGGAAGCTGAACTTGGAGGCACCGATGCGATCATGGTAGGTGGCTCTACCGGCGCAACCGGGCTTGTTGTTGATGAGACAATAAAAGCGATAAAAGCAGCCTGTTCACTGCCTGTCATCCTTTTTCCTGCAAATCCCGGCGGAGTAAGCGGGAGGGCAGACGCTATTTTTTTCATGAGCCTTCTTAATTCAAGGGACGTCAATTACATTACTACCCACCAGGCGATAGGCGCGCCGCTTGTCTATAAGCTCGGTATAGAACCCATCTCAATGGCATATATCGTGATAGAACCCGGCGGATTGGCGGGCTGGGTCGGTGATGCGAGACTGATACCCAGGAACAAGCCAAAACTTGCGGTGGCGTATGCTCTTGCGGCAAAATACATGGGCATGCATTATATTTATCTTGAAGCGGGCTCAGGCGCAGATAAGCCTGTCCCGGTCGAAATGGTCACGGCAGTGAAAAGGGCTGTAGGGGAAGCCACCAAAGTTATCGTAGGAGGCGGTATCCGCGACGGGGCAACTGCAAGAGAGCGCGTTAAGGCAGGCGCTGACATGATAGTGACAGGCACTATCGTGGAGCAGGTCGGGGATGTCAAAGGGAAGATCGAAGAACTTGTAAGGGCGATAAAATCATAATCGCATATCACTGATCTTTATTTTCTGCAAGCTTCTTGATGCTTTCTTTGAAGGAAGTCGGTTCGAATCCAAATATCTTTTTAAGGTCGTTCGGTTCACAAACCATATTGTTCTGCAGGGATTCAATAAGCCAGTAAACCACATTCGCATTGACTGGAGACAGCTTTCCAAGAACAAAAGATGAGACACGATGCCATGAACCAGGAACATATACAAAAAACCTTTTTATCCCGAGCTGGCGCGCGTATTCCTGCATCAGTTCTTTATATGTATAAATTTCAGAGCAGCCGATGTCATAGCATTTATTGAGCGTCTCTTTCTTATCAAGACATTCAACAAGATATTGTATAACGTCTCCGATATATACAGGCTGGATATGTGTATTTCCCCAGTTAAAGACAGGGATGACCGGGAAATTCCTCACAGCTGTATCAAGTATCTCAAATGCTCCACCCCCCCTCCCGATTATCATTGATGCCCTGAAGACAGAGTAGTTGATGCCGCTTGAAATGATTATCTCCTCCACTTCTTTTCTGCTGGAAAGGTGATGCGAGAGCTTCTCTCCCGGATTGGTTATCCCGGTGAGATGGATAATCCTCTTTACGCCGTTCTCTTTACAGGCTTTCACCATGTTCGTTATTGCTTTACGGTCAAGTATGTCGAATTTTTCCTGCTCTTTTTGTTCCCCCATCATATGTATGAAATAATAGACTGTATCCACGCCTGATGTCGCTTTCACAAGGGAATCATGATCAAGGACATCACCGGTCACGTAACTTATATTCGGGTTACTGGATATTACGGGTTTTCTTACGAGGCATCTTACCGCCACGTTTTTAGTGGACAACGCCTCAAGAACTAGCCCGCCGATAAAACCGGTGGCTCCAGTGAGTAAGATCATAATATGACCTTATGATGTCGCATTCCTTAAGGTTTCCCATGAAAATATGTTTGGCAGGGACGAAAAATAAATAAAAACAGGGAATGCCCGAGAAAACCCGGGCAATTCGAATTATATAATTCAGCTTTCTTTTAATGACCCTCTGATGTGGATTGCGTTGCTTTCCCGCTCATACTGTTATATCCTGCTGCAAGGTTCGTGTTGACGTGGACCACACCTTCGTTAAGGCTCTTGAACACATAGTCATCAGTGATAACAGGAAGGTTATCTGCAACTGACTGATTCGAAACTATCATTCCCAGCGGTACATATCTTCCATCCGGTATTGTAACACCAACGATCCTTACACCGGGTTCCAGCACAACGCGGTTTCCCACTTTTGATTTGAACACGAAGGCCTGCATTCCCACAAATGTGTCATCGCCAATGCTTGCCGGACCATGCACCTGTGCCTGATGAGCCAGAGAAACGCGGTTCCCTATATAGACTGCGTATTTTTTGCCCGCCACTTCAACAAGGTTCTTCTCCACGGGCATCTTTTCCTCATCCGAGGTCTCAAGAGCATGAACAACTACCCCGTCCTGTACATTAGAATCATCACCGATGTGGATGGGCATCCCTTCATCCCCCCTTAACGATGCCTGAGGTGAGATCATTACATTTTTTCCAATAGATACCGCCCCTATCACTGAAGCCTGAGGATGGACATAGGCGGAGGTATCGATCTGCGGTCTAATATTCAGATCGCTCCAGGGCGTAACCGGACTTGCGCCCACGCCTGATGTACTGTAAAGATTCTCTACTCGTTCCACGCATCCTGCCGTAAGCAGTATTATCAGTGTTATTAATACTGAAATTCTTAATAAATTGTTTGATTTCATAGCCAACGCAACGATGCTTGTCATTTTTCGTATATAAATGTTTTGAAATCGTTCTAGGGAGACGCAAAACCATCCAATAAGCAGAAAATAAAAAAAAAAATAAAGCCTGATAGATATTTCCAAAACCACAAGTAATATAAATTCCAATAACAATTAGTCACCCAATGAAAGTATACAGATCATACGAAGACCTCCCCAGGATAAAACTTCCTCTGGGACAGGACATTTTTATAAGCGACAGCACTATCCGCGACGGCTCGCAGATGCCGGGAATAGTGATGAAAAAGAGGCATAAGCTCAAAATATATGATTATCTTCACAGGATAGGTATAGAAAAGCTTGAAACTTTTGTATTTAATGACAGGGACAGGGAAGCGGTCAGGGAGATGCTTGATACAGGACATGAGTTCCCTGAGGTTACAGGATGGGCGCGCGCAAATCCAAAGGATATCGATTTCGTATTGAGCATGGACGGTATTAAGGAAACAGGTATTTTGATGTCCGTTTCGGATTCACATGTGCTCGATAAGATGGGATTGGCAAGCCGGGAAGAGGCAGAGAAGAAGTATACAGAAGCGCTTCAATACGCTATTGATCATGGCCTTCGGACAAGGGCGCATATCGAGGATATGACACGCGCAGATAACGAAGGTTTTGTATTTCCCCTTATTGAAAAATTGCTTGAGATCGACCCCGACTGTATAATACGCCTTTGCGATACTGTGGGTTTTGGTCTTCCTTTCCCTGATGTGGATGAGCCGTACGGCATACCTCACATGGTCAAGAGATTGCGGGAAATAGGGTCAAAAAACATAGAAACGCATATCCATGATGATTTTGGCATGTCGGTGGCATGCTCGATCGCAGGATATTGGTATGGCGCGAACTGGTCAAGCCTGACGTTCCTGGGAATAGGCGAGAGAGCAGGCAACGCTGAGCTTGAGAAAGTCGCTCTGTTGCTGATGCAGCGTGTTGAAGGTTTCCAGAAGTATGACTTACAATACCTGACAGAATTTGCGAGATACATGGAAAAAGAGATCGGCATCAGGGTGCCGCGTAATAAATCAGTGGTAGGGAGGAACATCTTTGCCCACGAGAGCGGGATACATACTGCAGGTATCATAAAGAATCCCTTTACCTATGAACCATACCCACCTGAGATAGTGGGTGGAAAGAGGCAGTTGTTGATAGGGGATTCATCGGGTCTTGAAGTGATACGCTTTAAAGTCGAGGAGAGTCTTAACGAACTAATGCATGTCGAATCTAAGATCGATAAGAATGACTGGCGTGTGAAGGCTATCCAGAGTGACATTCAGAGATTGTATAATGAGGAAAAGAGGATCTCATGTATCTCTGATGAGGAACTGAAGAAGTTTGTTGAGAAGTATTTCATGCTTGATTCCATTATTGATGAACACGGCGATAACGAGGAGCAAAATTAAAGAAAGAGGATCAAGCGAGATTTTCAGCCAGTAATATTTATAAACTACGACAGCTTAATCTGAGCAGGGATTATGAAATCTGAAAAATTACTTGTAGCGATCGTGGCAGTATTATTTGTGGTATCTATTGCCATTGTACTGATGAATAGCG
>CBFFLL010000058.1:9590-14876 GCA_965642175.1 Candidatus Methanoperedens nitratireducens
TTCAAGAGGAGAATATCTACAAACCTTCTGCCTCGTTTTCCATCCGTGAAGTGGATGTAAAACCTGTGCAAGTGACCAGTTCTCTTATTGAGGTGAATGTCACAGCGTACATATATCACCAAGAAGGCGAGGCAAAGAACGCTACCATGCTTATTAGGGCGATAAACAGCAACACCGGGCTGCATGAATCAGAGGTTTCTACCCCGATACCTGAGAGCGACGGGGATAAAACTGTGACAGCTTCGGCTAAATTGAAAGTTGAAAGGAACGGCAACTACGACTTAAAAATATTGCTTTATGATAACGGCAGCATCAGGGATAGCGGTTCTGTGGGTATAAAGGGTTTAAATGCGCTGACACCTGTTGCAAAGCTAAGCGGCGTCTCGGTTAATAACATAGATTTCATTGTGACGGGAGCCTCAGCAGGACGTGCATCCATAAGGTCTGATGTATACCTTGAGAACAAATGGGCTGCGCCATCCGAGAACATGAACATGATCGTCAAGGCGCGGCAGGCTGAATCAAACCTGCTGGCTGATAAGAGATCTTCAGAGACCGGGGTAATCGCAGGTGAAGCTACATCTGTCAAAAGCGTGCAGCTTGATGTGCCTGAGGGTTATAATTACATGATGGTAGTGGAACTCTGGAAAGGGGATGTTCTGATAAATACATGGGAGAAGGCGCTGATGCTGGCTCCCACGAAGACAGTTCCAAAAGAGAGCGCTGAGAAACAAATGAACATAGAAGTATCCAAGTTCGTTCGCGAGGGAGGAGTACTAACTGTATCTGCTGGCGAGACAATGGCTGTCGGTACCGCGCCATATGATATGGGGATGAAACAAGAACCCGGATTTGAAGCGATCGCGGCTGCAGCTGCGTTGATGCTTGTTATTGCATTAAGGAGGAGATCATAATGGTAAACCGAGAAAAAATAGAGGATTATTTTTACCTGGGGACGTTCTTGATAGCAATGCTGTTCGCATTACTGTCTGTAATTAAGATATATTTCTCTATTGAAGAACTTATTCGCGTCTGGTTCACCTACAAATACCAGAACATATTCCAGGTGTTTTACGGTATTGCAGTCCTTGCGATATGCGTCTATCTGATGAGGGTACGGCTCATAAAAAGATAGGATTGCTGTAGCCTGACACTAACCCGGAACTTCATCCGATGGCATATGCCGCTGTCCGTTGCCGTAACCCTAGTGTCAGGCCTTATCGCGTGTACCGCATTGGGGTTGTCTGTACGGTCATAGATTTGGCGTTGCCGTTCTCCCGCAAGGACCTATCAACACGATTTGCCCCAGATTTCGTAGGTCTGGAACAAAAATGTATTGATTTATAAGTATTTAGGGTTATCCACGCAGCATCTTCATTATATCGTGTTTTGTCACCATGCCGACCACTACCCCTTTCTCAAGCACAAGCACTGCCGGATTCTTCTCAAGTATCCTTGAGACCGTATTTGCATCCGTTGTTGGAGAGACAGTGGGGAAAGACTCGCCCATGATATTTCGAACGAGAAGATGGGAGACTTTCTTAATATCCTGATCTGTCATGGACGCCACTATCTGGTCAGTGGATATGCTGCCGACCGGAACTCCCCCATCAATTACAGGCATCTGGGAAAAGCCGTGCTCTTCCATTATGCTTGCGGCATCCTCTAAAGAACTGTCCGAAGTGGTATGGATTATAGGTGAATGCATGACGCTTCTGACAAGCACCTTCTCTTTTCGCGCAGCGTCAAAGGCATTGAATATCTTATGCAGGGTCGAAAGCCTGGGATCAACATCCCCTGACTCTATGCGCGCTATGAGAGGCTGGCTCACGCCTGCGCGTGTAGCGATGTCGTGCTGGGTAAGACCAAGTTCAAGACGCAGTTTTTTGAAATCTTCAGGTGTAGGGAGGAACATAATATATTACTATGGGTAATAAGAAGTATATAAAATTGATGAATGGGTGCGGGCTGATTATAAGTGACTTTCTTTATTTCTTAAATAATTTTTTTTTATTCACTGACTCTGGATAGATATATAAATAATTCAAAAAGCAGTATAGCAAAACATTCAATATCATAAAACAATACTGTATAGATAATGATCGCTGACATTGCATTCTTGATATATGCCTTCACATCCCTTTTTGCCATAGTTAACCCTGTCAGCGGCGTAATGGTCTTTATCTCAATGACCGCGACCATGAGCAAGGAGGACAAGATATACACAGCCAGGCGTTCAGTGCTCATAGCAGGGGTTATAGCGATCGTATTTTCTATATTGGGAGAACTTATCCTAATTATTTTTAATATCACGGCGGATTCTCTGAGGGTAGCAGGGGGTGTGCTGCTGTTCCTTGTAGCAATAGACATGCTGTTCGCAAGGACATCGCGTGAGAGTATAACAAATGAAGAGTTAAAAGATGCAAAAATCAGGGAGAACATATCTGTGTTCCCGATAGCGATGCCGCTGCTTACCGGGCCCGGGGCGATTACCACTATAATAGTCCTTATCAGGACAGGGCAGGAGATCGACTCGAAACTGATGGTGATCGTTGCCATCGTGCTAACTTTCTTACTCACCTACCTTATCTTCAGGTACGCCGATTCATTCAATAAGGTTGTTGGCGTGACCGGTATGCTAGTGACGACAAGAATTATGGGGCTATTCCTGGCTGCAATAGCTGTGGATTTTATTTCTACGGGTATAAAAGGGATTTTTAATATGGGGTGATTATGAAAATCCTCGTGGTTACAGGCAGGCTGGCAGAAAATGCTGTAAAAAAATCTGTCAATGCCGCCGCAGACGTACTTGTTCTCGGAGTTGAGGTTGCAGCGTTTGTCACGCCCGCCCTCCTGCGGCGCTCACTTTCCCAAAAAAAGTATGACCTGATACTTGTTCCCGGTCTTGTGTCGGGTGATTATTCAGGACTTGATAAAGAAATAAACACACCAGTGAGGCTTGGTCCGAAACACGCGGTTGACCTTGGTTTTGTGCTGTCATTTGCGGATGATACTGTTTTTTCTGCAAAAATTCCTGCCTGTGAAATCCTGAAGGAAAAAAGAAAGGACTCCGCCATTGAAAAAATAGCAGAGCTTGAAGGGATCTCCACTGCGTCTTTGTCTATCAGGGATATGAAACTTGGTGGGAATTCCAGGATGAAAGTGATGGCTGAAGTAGTTGATGCAGGTCATTTATCAAGCAAAGAACTCACCAACAGGATACTGTATTTCATAGAGCAGGGCGCTGATATCATCGACCTGGGGCTCTCGCTTGATACCACAGAGGAAGAGACGAGCACTGCTGTGAACATAGCAAGATCAGCCGCAAAAGTTCCTCTGAGCGTGGATACACTGGACCCCTGCCTGCTTAATACTGCCCTGGACTCAGGAATAGATATGGTGCTGAGCTTAAACTCCAGAAACATGGATGAAGTGAAAGAGAACATCATTAAAAATTCCACAACAGCCGTCATAATCCCTGATCATTCCACTGATATTGATAGCCTCTTCCACAACATCGATCAAACAAGAAATATTGGTATCAAAAATATCATTGCTGACCCTGTGCTTGAGCCTTCAGGTCATGGATTTTTACAATCTCTCAACAGGTTCAGGGAGTTTCGAAAACGCGACATGACAACACCGTTGTTTTTTGGCGTGGGGAACGTAACAGAACTTATGGATGCGGACTCCCAGGGTGTCCATGCCATGCTCTCAGCTATCGCTATTGAACTTGAAGCCAGCGTTTTATTCACACCCGAATACAGCTTCAAGGCGCGGGGCAGCGTGTCAGAATTGAGGGCAGCATCTGTCATGATGATGCTTGCAAAAGACCGCGGCAGCGCCCCCAAGGACCTGGGGATCGATCTGCTTGTCCTGAAGGAGAAGAGGGGTCGGGAATTCGGGAAGATGCCTGAAAATGCCATCGTGGCACAGGGAAGTGAAAAATGGCATCTTGACCCTGCAGGATGCTTTAAGATAGGGATCACGGACGGCGAACTCAGGAATGGGAAGTTCTTCCTGGGAAATATCATTGCACAGCATAATGAAAGATCAATAGTCGGAGCAACAGCAAAGGAAGTTCTTGATACTATTATAGAACTTGGGCTTGTCTCCCGCAATGACCATGCAGCTTATCTTGGAAGAGAACTTATGAAAGCCGAACTTGCATTGAAATTCAGGAGGAGTTATTCCCAGGATGACGAATTTTGAGCTGATACAAAAATTTTTAGATGATGTAGAGGTGAAAGAAATCCTCTCACGGGCCATGAACAATGAAATGCTGGGGCTTAAAGAGGGGGTCGAACTTCTTAGATCCCCTGCTCTTAACCTCCTTGGCGCAGCTGCGGATGCGCTGCGTGAGAAGAGCGCCGGCGACGTTGTTACATTCGTCGTGGACAGGAACATCAATTATACCAATATCTGCTCTTCAAAATGCAAATTCTGCGCATTCTACAGGGAGTCCGGTGCAGAGGATGCGTATGTCCTGACGCTTGATGAAATAATGTCAAAAATAGATGAAGCTGTGGGTCTGGGTGCAACGCAGATACTGCTACAGGGCGGGTTGAACCCGGAAATACCAATAGAGTATTATGAAGAGATGCTGAGAACGGTCAAAAGGCATTTCAATGTCCAGATGCATGCTTTCTCTCCGCCTGAAATAGTGCACATCTCGAAATTGTATGGCGCCAGTATAAAGGAGACGATTTCCCGACTCCATGATGCAGGGCTTGATTCCATACCAGGGGGCGGCGCTGAGATACTTGACGACAGGGTGCGCGGTTCTGTTTCTCCCAATAAGATCGGCTGGAAACAATGGCGCGATGTCATGCTGGCAGCTCATTCCCAGGGGATCCCGACCACAGCAACAATGGTCTTCGGGCACGCAGAGACCCTTGAAGAGAGGATAAAACACATCATCCGGATACGTGAGATGCAGGAAAAATATCACGGGTTCACAGCTTTTATACCATGGAGCTTCCAGTCAGAGAATACGCAATTGAGCGGCGCATCGGCTGCCGCATCGACTGGGGTGGATTACCTGAAAATGGTGGCAGTATCACGCATCCTTCTTAACGGGTATGTCAGGAACATACAGGCGTCATGGGTGACGCAGGGTTTAGGGGTCGCCCAGGTCGCTTTGAACTTCGGGGCGAATGACCTTGGCGGGACGATGATAGAGGAGAACGTTGTCAGGGCGGCTGGAGTGGCTTTCCACAGCAAGAGCATTGAAGATTTCGTGCATATAGCAAGGAAGCTGGGGCGTCCGGTGGCGAAGCGGGATAC
>CBFFLL010000059.1:0-14289 GCA_965642175.1 Candidatus Methanoperedens nitratireducens
AGCAGTGAAAACTCTCACTTGAGAAGAAGAACAAGAAGAACGTTTTTAATGGCAGGATAATGGAGATAGAAGGCCTTGACCTCTCTGTTGAAGAAGCATTTGAGCTCACTGATTCAAGCGCTGAACGCTCGGCTGAAGCCGCTGTTATCGCGCTTTCTGAGGAACAGGTTTCCAGGTATCTAAAGGATAGCGTGTCAATATTGAATTCGCTGTTAAACAACGGATATGCAGGTGCTGCTCTTAAAAACAGGATAAAGGAAATGGAAAAATGGCTTGCTCATCCAGCGCTTCTTAAAAGGGACGATGATACGGAATATGCGGATGTCATAGATATCGATCTTTCACAGATCAGAGAGCCACTGCTTGCATGCCCCAATGATCCGGACTATATAAAACCGCTATCTGATGCGGCAGGTGAAAAGATTGACGAGGTCTTTATAGGCTCTTGTATGACGAACCTGGAACATTTCAGGAATGCAGCAAGGATACTTGGGAAAGAGGGAAAGAGCGCATCAAAGCTCTGGATATCACCACCTACAAGACTGGTGGAAGAACATCTGAAAGGGAGTGGTGAATATGACCTATTCAAAAAGCTTGGAGCAAGACTTGAGATCCCGGGATGCAGCCTGTGCATGGGCAACCAGGCAAGAGTTGCAGATAACGCAGTAGTGTTCTCTACATCAACGCGCAACTTTGATAACCGCATGGGTAAAAATGCGAAAGTATATTTAGGTTCGGCAGAACTTGCTGCCGTTGTTTCAAGGTTAGGGAGGATACCTTCGAATGAGGAATATTTTACACGGATCGATATCTGATCAATTCACACCAGAAGAAGAAATGAAGCCATCATATATTTTAGATACCCCATATACATTATCGGAATCATTCACATCAATATCATATACATTATCGGCATCATCTGAATCATTCACATCATCTCAAACTATATATAACAGTTGTGATAATGATTATAATTATGTGATATCCATGGAAGCAATTACGCTGAGCACTGCGGCTCCTCAAAAACTAAAAAACCGGGAAGTATTTGTAAAAACGAAAAATATATCTTCGGGAAAAAGAGATTTTTCAGTTATTACCTCTGCGGCAGTTGAAATCGCACGTAACCTGAACGCTTCCGCTATTATCACATTCTCTGAAGAGCTTCCAAAGATCCAGTCCAGCGTACCTCTTTTTACATTTACGCCGCGTAAATCCACGATGATCGAAGAGCTTACCAGGTGTATCGACGAAAATGAAAAAAATATTTTTGAAAAAGTCGAAACACGTTTGCGAAGCGCCACTGAAAATATAGGCGATGCGGCAGTAATTGCTTATGTAAATGAGCTGATCGAAAGCGGCGGCCTTGTGGTTGGGATCATGCGAATGATGGACAACGATTCCTTGATAGTTTATGACCTTTCAACCAACAGGACCATGAAAAAGCTCAAGGAATGTACTGAAAGAGTAGATGCGAGCGTCCTGCGGTCTGTCCTGAAGATCGCTCTTGAGATAGCCAGCCAGGGACGGGAAGGAAAATCCTACGGGACTGCCTTTATTATTGGCGATTCGAACGAAGTACTCCGGCGGTCTCATCCTCTTGTACTCAACCCATTTGAAAATCAACCCGGGGAAAGCTGCAGCATCGTAAACCCAGAATCCTGGGAGACTGTGAAAAGTTTTGCGCAGATAGATGGTGTTTTTATAATCAATGGAAAAGGAATGATACGCGCCGCCGGCAGGTATCTGGATATCGATGCCAAGGACATGGAAGTTCAAAAAGGGCTGGGAGGAAGACATACTTCAGCCGCAGCCATAACACGGGATACGGAAACCATCGCTGTAACAGTATCTTCTAGCGGAGGTACGATCCGGATATTCATGGACGGTCACGAACTTTTGAAGATCGAGCCTGATATCATGCTGGTGCAGTGATGAAGTATTGGTTCATAGTTTTACTTCTGCTTTTTTTTGTCTCAGGATGCGTATCTTCTGAAGTTCCGTCCGGGACTGCAGGTCAGTATGAGCTTCCTGGCATTGTCAACACCACGATATATTACCTCAACGGGTCGAGTGTGATGGTTGTAGATAGCATCGCCAATGAAACCACTATCAAATACATGCTCGATGATACAGGAGAATCTAATTTCAAGTATCCTGTGGCTGTTAATTATTCAGGGGGTAATGTGAGTTTCAACGTAACTTCCGAGCCCATATTCGGAAGGAGTTATATCAGGTTTGACTTCAGTTCAGAGTTTTCAGGATTCGTGGCGTTTACCCAGTCAGACGGTCAGGATTTCTTCAGACCGACTGTAAAAAACAGGAGCGTCAGGGTGGTTATTCCGATAGATCATACTACAGGTTCCAGGTTCCTGGGCATCCCGAACCCTGAACCAGATAATATCACGATCGACACACTTGGAAGGGAGGTCCTTATATGGAACGACCCGTATCCACTCCAGATATCGGTCAAATACTATCACAGTAGCGCTCCAACGATGCTTGCTTATTTTTCAATTATCCTGATTATTTGCGTTTCTGTGATATCAGGGTATTATTATCTGATCATCAGGTCATTGAAGAAAAAAAGAAACATAATAGATAAATATATCAAAAAAAAAGAGAAAAATAAGGGTCAAGAATAAGCATAAATGAAAAAATCAGGCTCTGCTGACAGCAAAGCCTGTAAAGGTGGTATCAATTGTTTTGTTTTTACTATATCTACTCATCCAGTATCGCTTCAGCTTCTTCCCTGTATGCGTTCATCACGTAGGAGATGCCGGATATCTCTGAAGCCTCTTCTGTGAGCGCCATAACATCTCTTCTGTTTATAGTGGATATATTGAACCTGCGCGATCCTGCCATGATCTGCTGCAGTCCTGTCCTGAACTTCTGGGTGTAGGTATAGATGCCAAGCGCTCCAAGCGGGAGGTGTTTCATGTCGTCGCCAAAACGCTGGGCAAGCTGTTCGTAGCACACAAAGATCTCTTCTGGCTTTGTGCCGAACTCAGACACGGTCTTGGGTAGATCATTCTCATCTATCCACCTGCCGATGTTCTTGCCCACGAAGCCGGGTATCATCAGGGCGCGTCCCATGCAGACTGCCTTGAAGTAGGGTGAACCCATTGCAAGAGCCTTGTACACCCCGTCCTCGCTTGAGAAACCGCCTGCCATCGCAAGGTCTGGCACTCTCTCTCCCTTCTTGCTCAACTTCTCTGCAAATTCATAAGCTAGCGACTGCAGATAGAATGTCGGGATGCCCCATTCTTCCATCATGGGCCAGGGGCTCATGCCGGTTCCGCCAGGTGCGCCGTCGATGGTCAGAAGGTCGATCTTTGCCTCTGAGCAGTATTTGATCGCCATTGCAAGTTCCACCATGGAATAAGCGCCTGTTTTCAGGGTCACTCTCTTGAATCCCAGGTCTCGGAGGCGATCTACCTCATCCATGAATCCATCCTTTGTAACAAAACCAAGTCTTGAGTGCCTCTCGAATTCCTTTATTGCAGTGTCTTTATATGCGGCTGCAGTTGCCGGGTCATGAGGGTCGGGTGTTACGATATATCCTCTTTTCTTGAGTTCGATCGCCCGCTCGATGCTGTCGACCTTTATCTCTCCGCCGATGCATTTTGCGCCCTGTCCCCACTTTAGTTCGATGGTATCAAGGTCGTGCTTCGATGAGACATATTCAGCCACTCCAAGTCTTGTATCTTCCACGTTCATCTGGACAAGTATTTCACCATAGCCTTCATGATATTTTTTGTATGTGGTGATGCGCCTGTCCATTTCAGGGGATTTCTTTATCTTCTGGTTGCTATCAAGAACAAGTCCGGGGTCTATGCCGCATACGTTCTCACCGCACACAAGCGTGATGCCTGAGATGGCAGCGCCTGCTGCGAAATGCTCCCAGTTCTTTCTCGCGACTTCAGTTGAGCCAAGAGCGCCTGTGAATATGGGCACTTTCATTCGGACTTTCTGACTCCAACCGTATTCAGTTTCAGTGTCTACTCTCGGGAATGTCGCTGTATCCGGATTTGGATCTTCACCGTCGGGAAGCCCGAAAGCGCCTACGGCATAGCCCTGTATGTTCAGATGGGAGTAATCCACAGGGTAGTTCTTGTCCGCGCCTGCTGTCATATTCCCGTAAGGTCCGGGATATATTACTTCGCGTCCCCTGAACGAGGATTTGAATATCTCACAGTTGCCGCGGCATCCATCCACACATCTTGTGCATATCCCTGACATCGGGGATACGCTCTTTGAGCGATTATAGGTCTGCGTCGCTTCATTCGCATTTGGTTGTCTAAGATTCATATTTCCTCCAGTTGGGAAGAAGATGACTCCGTCTATTTCAGGCGGGTCTTCTTCTACAATATTAACAAATTGTTATTGTGTTCTCGCGAACACAAGGAAGCGGAAGGGAGTTTCCTTTATATAAATATTGCGCTAAGGAAGAGGAAGGTGATTTCCCCAATATATATGTAGGATGATTTTTTCGAATTTATCTGTCTTTATATAGTATATAGTAGGTAAGGGGTGCACGCATGTTAAGCATGAGGACTTATTAATAGTGAAACTTGCTAATCAAACGCAAGTTATAATATGGCCTCATAACATGAAACAAAATTAATGATATTATTGATATAAATATACAGTAATATAATGAGGTACACAAAATGTCAGAAAACAACCCATTTGAGATTGCGCAAAGGCAATTGGATGAATGTGCAAGAATTTTGAATCTGGATGACAGCGTAAGAGAGATCCTCAGAGTCCCTATGCGTGAGATACATGTGTCAATACCAGTACGTATGGACAACGGTAATTTCCGCGTATTCAAGGGATTCAGGGTGCAGTATAATAATGCACGCGGACCAATGAAGGGGGGGATAAGGTTCCACCCTGATGAGACAATAGATACTGTGAAGGCCCTTGCAGCATGGATGACGTGGAAGACATCTATTGTGGACGTGCCCCTTGGCGGCGGAAAGGGTGGAGTGATCTGTAACCCCAAGGAAATGTCAGCCGGTGAACTGGAACGCTTAAGCAGGGCTTATATTCAGTCCATATCCGAGGTAGTGGGTCCAGAGAAGGACGTCCCCGCTCCTGATGTTTATACAACCCCCCAGATAATGGCCTGGATGATGGACGAGTTCTCAAAGATCTACCAGAAGAACCAGTTTGGTTTGATCACTGGTAAGCCTCTCGAATTGGGCGGTTCCGCTGGTCGCGGCGATGCAACTGCGCGGGGCGGCTGTTATACCATCCGTGAGGCTGCTGACCATGTGGGTATTGACCTTAAAGGAGCCACTGTGGCCATACAGGGCTTTGGAAATGCCGGTCACTTTGCAGCATCTCTTGTATCCTCGCTTTTTGGCTGCAAAGTAGTGGCTGTAAGCGATAGCAAGGGAGGCATAATGGATGAAAATGGACTTGCTGTTGAAGCAGTCATCAAACATAAAGTTAAGACCGGTTCAGTTGTGGATTTCCCCAATAGCAAACCTGTATCAAATATAGAACTGCTGGAACTGGATGTTGATTTGTTGATCCCTTCAGCGCTTGAGAACGTTATAACAAGCGATAATGCATCGAATATCAAGGCTAAGATAATATGTGAACTGGCAAACGGGCCTACAACACCTGAAGCAGATGAGATCCTGTACAATAACGGTATTCATGTGATCCCTGACTTCCTTGCCAATGCAGGCGGGGTGACTGTATCCTATTTTGAAATGGTCCAGAACTTCTACATGTATTATTGGGAGGAGGCTCTTGTTCATGAGCGTCTGGACAAGAAGATGACAAGTGCATATCATGCTACACTCCATGCTTCCAACAAATACAATGTCAACATGCGAAAAGCCGCCTATGTGGTTGCGGTTGAGCGCGTGGTCAAAGCAATGCAGCTTCGCGGCAGGATTTAATTAGTTGCGGGGATTATTCCCCCTATCTTTTCCATTTTTCCTGTTAAAATTAGATGCAAACCTTATTACCTTGAAAGGTATATCAAATAATCATGGTGGAGCATGAAACATGATAGTTAAACATCATGAAAGAATACATTTAGACGAAGGGAACCTTTGTAAAAAATGCATGAGCGAACTTGAAAACCTTTACATCTACCTTGAACTGTCGACAGAAGAACTTGACCTTCTGGATATGCCGAGGCGTTCATTTACCGTTCATTTTCCCGTGCACATGGAATCGGGAAAAACTAAAATGTTCCTGGGGCACAGAGTACAGTATAATGATGCAAGAGGTCCGACCAAAGGAGGAATAAGGTTCCATCCAGATCTGAAACTTGACGATGTGAGGGACCTTGCTTTCCTTATGGCGCTCAAATGCGCAGTTGTGAACATTCCGTTCGGTGGGGCAAAAGGCGGGGTCGCTGTGAATCCCAAGGAACTCAGCAGGAAAGAGCTTGAACTTGTGACCAGAGGTTACATCCGCGCCATCTCTGACTACATAGGACCATACAAAGACATACCCGCTCCCGATGTTTACACTGATGAAAAGATCATGGTCTGGATACTGGATGAATTCGAAAGGATAAAGGGAGAGCATGTCCCGGGGGTCGTGACTGGAAAACCCATCGAACTCGGGGGAAGCAAAGCCAGGAGCTATTCCACATCCCTGGGCGGCATCCATGTCCTTGAGGAAGCCATGAAAAAGACAAAAATGAATAAGACAGGATCCGACATCGCGATACAGGGATTCGGGAACGTGGGTGAGAACGCGGCGCGCATACTCCATCAGACCGGGTATAAGATAACCGCGGTAAGTGACTCCAAAGGCGGCATCATAAATAAAGACGGTCTTAACATACCTGAAGTGATGAAACATAAACAAAAAACAGGAAGCGTTGTGGATTTTCCGGGCAGCAAAAATATCACGAACGAGGAACTGATGGTCTCGGACTGCGACATACTCATCCCTGCCGCACTTTCAGAGCAGCTCAATGAATATAATGCAAAAGATGTAAAGGCAAAGCTTGTCCTGGAACTTGCCAATGCCCCCACAACGATAGAGGCTGACGGGGTATTCCTGGATAAGGAAATACTGGTCATTCCAGACATACTTGCCAACGCAGGAGGCGTTGTTGTAAGCTTTTTTGAATGGGTCCAGAACCTGAACAACGATTACTGGGAGGAAGAAAAAGTGCTGGAGAAGCTAAAGGCCAACATGGTAGCTTCTTTCAATGATGTCTATGGCATGTGCACGCAAGAGAATAGCAGCATGAGGCGCGCGGCATACCAGCTTGCAGTAAAAAGGATACTGCACGCGGAAAGATTGCGCGGTAACTTATAAAGTGCGGACGCTTGCAACAATAAAATCGCGCACGAGCTTTGCCCCATGATCGCGGTTCTGCCTGAGTGATACTCAGGCGATATATTGACAAGAACAAAAAATATAAAATTATCGTTCGAATTTTTTTCCTGCGGTATCGTGCACCCACCACTCACCCTCAAGTGCATGTTCTTTCTTCCAGATGGGGACTTCAGCCTTAAGACGTTCGATGGCTTCGCGCAGCACAGGGAACATCTGTTCCCTGTGACCTGCTGCCACTACGATATGCACTATATCATCTCCCCTTCGGATGATGCCAGTCCTGTGGTGCATCAATACTTCGATGATGCCATCTTTTTGTTTCAGTTGAGCGCATATTTCATCCATTTTCTGCCTGGCAACTTCGTTATACGTCTCAAATTCAAGGAACTCTGTGCGTACATTATCTGAGACAGCCCTGACTATGCCTGTGAAAGTACCGATAGCTCCTGCTTTTTCGATATCCCCTATTTGTCTGATCCTTTTCACAAGCGATGCGAGAGTATGATATTCCGGCTGCTTTTGCACGATATCAACGATCATATCAATATCTGCATTTTCCTGTCTGTCCAGCCTTAGAATTATGTTCGACACTTCAACATCTCCAAGCGCTATTTTCGGGAGCGTGCTATCCTTCCAGCCCTCTACTACTGCAAATCCCATCCCCTCATCTGCAAGTTCAGAAATGGCACGGTCGAGGTTGTTCTCACGTGAGAATTTAACAAGCTCATGCGGCGTTACCCCTATCACAACATCAGCACCTGCTCGCGCATGCTTCCAGGTATCAGTGTCGGGCGTGTGCAGGCTGTGGTCGTGCAGATGCTTTACCGTGCCCACAGAACCGTGCTCCTTAAGCGCCTTTACAAGCCGTTCCACTAACGCGGTCTTGCCTGTTTTTTTATAACCAACGACTGAAATTACTTTCATATATCACATTGATTCAGGCGCGAATATCCCGAGCGTGTCAAGGGCGTTCGCGAGAACTATTCGGGAGCATTCCACAAGCGCAAGGCGCGCAGGTCGGAAATCCGGCTCTGCGCTTATTACAGGGACGTACCTGTAGAACTGGTTGAAAGCGTCTGCAAGTTCCCGTGCATAGATGGCGATAAGGTTGGGTTTTAGCTCGCGCGCTGCGGTGTCAATGGCATTCTCAAAACCAGCAAGCTTCTTGATCAGCGCGGTCTCCTGGTCTTCAAGGAGTATGCCAGCATCGAAATTCTCAAACGTGATACCATCATCCTTCGCGTTCTTGATTATGCTGCACGCCCTTGCATGGGAATATTGAATGAATGGCGCGCCCTGCTTCTCAAAGTCAACTGCTTCAGCCCAGTTGAATGTGGTGGCTTTTTCAGGAGAGATGCGAACGATGTCGTACCTGACCGCGCCTATGGTCACGAACTCGGCCACTTTACTCCTGAACTCCTCATCCTTATCTGGACGTTTTTTGCTGACTTCAGAGTATGCGGCTTTCTTTACCTCGTCCAGAAGTTCGTCAGCCGATATGAACACGCCGCGCCGTGTGCTCATTGAGCCTTCGGGAAGTGAAACGAACTCGAAGATGACGACCTCGGGTTCCCTGAGTCCCAATATCCGAAGCACAACCTTTAGCTGGGATGAGATGAGCTTGTGGTCTGCTCCAAGGATGTCTATCATCCTGTCGCACTGCCCTGCTTTCCATTCGTGGTATGCAAGGTCGCGAGTGGTGTAGAGCGAAGTGCCGTCAGAACGCTGGATGACAAGAGTTTTTTCTATGCCTGCCTCTTTCAGGTCAACCATGAAGGCGCCGTCTTTGAAAAAAGTATTATCGAGTTTTTTAACGCGGTCCATCATCCTGTTAACGTCCCCAGTTCGCACGAACTGCGATTCCCAGATGAACTTATCGTGATGGATGTTCATGCGGTCCTGCGTCTGTTCTATCCCTTCCATGGCCGTATCAATGGCATCCTTGAATTTCGTAACTATCTCCCCGTCCCCGGTTTCATACTGTTTCATTATACCATCCACTTCGGGCGAGTGTTCTTTTTCATCAACGAGCGTCTTATTCGCGGCGATGTACACTTCTGCGATGGCGTGGTCTTTCTTTTTTGTCGGGTCGAACTTGATGTTCATAAGCCCCCAGACCACAACCGCGATCTGTCTTCCCATATCGTTGATGTAATACTGGGTTTCGACATCGTATCCAGCGCGCTTCAATATCCTGGCGAGAGTATCACCGATCACTGAGTTCCTGATGTGTCCGATGTGCAGTGGACCGTCGGGGTTTGCGGAGGTGTGCTCAAGTATGACTTTGCCTGTATTGTTCAGGTTCCCGAAATTTTCCCTGTCAAGCAAGACACGAAGAACAGTCTCGTTGAGGTAAGCGCGGCTTACGAAAAAGTTGATGTAAGGCCCTACAACCTCAGCCCTTTCTATATAGGAGTCAGGCAAAATTTTGATATGTTTATGGATAGCTTCGCATATCTGTTTCGGGCTTTTCTTGTATTTCGGCGCCAGCCTGAATGCAACGGACGATGAAATATCCGCATGAGGCGATTCGTCCAGAGCAGGGCCGTCTGCCTCGAAACCGGCATCTATAAGCGCTTTTGTGAGTACTGATGAAACTTCATCCTTGAATTTGAGGAACATAAATATGGCTTAACACAATGGTCTAATACATAATTATTTTCTTTAAATTCTTTATTTTTCAATTGATAACAAATAGGATTATTAATAGGATAACAAATAAAGTGTTGTATATGATAATAAATATGATAACAAATATGATAACAAATATGATAACAAATAAGATAATAATTCATCATGTTTGATAACAGATCAGATAACATACAATAATGATTGTATCCAGATGTGGTGTGAAAAAATATTATATGCTCCAGAAATCAATTGACCTGTTACAAGGAGACGGCTATGCAAGAAATACAACTATATTCAACGACCAATTGTCCAAATTGCAGGGTACTAAAGCAATTTTTCGAAACAAGGAACATACAGTATAAAGAAGTAAATATGGCCACTCCGGCAGCGCTTACCGAACTGCGAATGAACGGCGTGTTCACCATGTCCGCGCCTGTGCTGCAGATCGGAAGCAGGTTCTTTACAACAAAAGAGTTGTTCAGCCAGGAAAAGATCGACCAGAGCAGGCTGGAAAGCCTTCTTAAGAGTTAAGAAAAACGGGTCTATTGCCCGTAATAACACAATCGGAGGAATCAGATGGGTAAATATATTGAGGTTCAGATATTGAATCTTATAGAGGAGAACAGGAAAGAGATCGTTGATGCTTTTCTGAGGGCGAAGACTGAAGTGAAGGAACCGGTTAAAGTCCAGGTAAGGGATTTACAGACAGTCCAGAAGACACTGGGTGGTTACTCTGTATCAGTTATCCCGAAGGTAAGGACAACTGACGGACACCTTATGGAATGGGACAGGAACACCATCGTGAGCCAGCTTATCAAGGAAACAAAGCTGGGCGAGCAGTTCCTCCAGAAGCCTGCCATTACAGAAGAAGAGGCAAGGGATATTGCAAAGGAAGCCGAGAAAAGAATAAAGGAAATGGGCGTAAAGTTCCTCTCAGGTCCTCTTGTGAGGGAACTGGTCAATATAATACTCCTTGAGCGCGGTCATACTGAATGGCGAAACATCTCAACAAGGGTTGGGACGCCTGTCTATGACGCATACAAGATAGACATGGGCTCTGGATTTGAGGCTAATGATAACGCCAACCTGCAGGAGAACGCTGAGACAAGCCACAAGAAGAAGGCTGACAAGATGAGCAAGGAACAGTACCTGTTGATGCTGCCGCCAAAGCTTGCGGACGCTCATCTCAATGGGGACATACACATACATGATCTTGAATATCTGGGCACCCGGGCTTTTTGCCTGGATTCTACTGCAACAATTCCAATGATGAACAACGGCGAGTTCTCGTTGGCAAAAGCCGGAGACTTCGATGCCATGTTCCAGAAGCCGAAAAAGATCGAGGACAGGGAATTGGTGGACGTTTCATTCCTGGACATTAAGTTTTTCGGACCCCGGGGAGGACGCAGGTTATTGCGCGTCTATCGCAAGAAGAACGATGAAAAGATACTTGCCCTGCGAACAAACCTTGGAAAAACCCTGCGACTGAGCAAAGATCACCCTCTAATAGTCATTGAAAATGGGGCCCTGCTTGAACGCCGCGCTGGCGATACAAAGACAGGTACTGCCCTTGCGACCGGAACCCCACTGCTCTTCGGGACCATTCCGACAAAAATAAACATGGTCCGTGAATTGTGCAGTAAAGCAACTGCAGGGGAGATGGAGAATGTTTATGCAAGAGGGCTTGGAAAGTTCTTTGAAAATAATCAGGTGATAGTGAGCGCGCATGGACAGCTCCAGAAGCAATGGAGGACAAGAGGCATCCTGCCCGTTTCACGCCTGGCTGAAATGACAGCGGACTGGAGCGATGAAGAATGCGAGGAAGGATTTAGAGGGATCGCCTTAGGCGTCACAGGCTCCGAACACGTTCTTCCGGCGATATTCGAAATGACGCCTGAAATGGCGAAGCTGACAGGATATTTCGTTTCTGAGGGGAACTACAACGTTGTTCCGGGACAAAACTATAATCTTGTCATAACGAACGGGAACCCCGAAGTGATCGAAGATGTAAAGAGAGGGATACAAAAGCTCGATACATACGCCACTCTTTCAACCCAGCCCAACGGCGCACAGCAGATATATTTTGGTGGAAAACTGATATACCTGCTTTTCAGGAGAGTGCTGGGAATTCCAGAAGGTGCAGCCAATAAGCGCATCCCTGCGAAATTCTTTTGCATGGATAAAAAGATCTCTGACGAGTTCCTGAGCGCTTACCTGACCGGGGACGGCGCGTTCTCATACCGTAAAGAAAAATCCGATGCTCTCATAAGCTTTACAACACAATCTGAAGGACTTAAAACAGACTTGCTTTATCTCCTTGCTGCCAACGGGATCGCAGCCAGGGCGTACACCACTTCAAGCAGTACAACGTTCTCAACAGGACATGAGCATATATCAACTGTGTGGAGAGTGGCATTCAACGGTGAGAACGTAAGGAGATTCCTGAAATTCTCCACATTCCTTGACGAAAAAAGATCAAAAGACGCAGCAGAGTTCATCGAAAAAGTGATGCCAAAAAAAGCTGCATTCAAAGAGGAAAGAGTAACGGAAATGAAAGAGGTCGACGCTACGACCGGATACCTGTATGACTTTGTGCTTGAGGGGACGGAAAATGAGGACCATGTGTTCACTGCTGGCGACGGCTTGCTTGTGCACAACTGCCAGGACTGGGACCTGCGCTACTTCTTTTACTATGGTCTCATGCCTGACGGCAGCGGGACGAAAGCCAGCGTTGCAGGTCCTGCAAAGAAAGCAGAGGTGGCTATCCTCCATGCTGTGAAAGCCCTCGGAAGCGCTCAGACCAACTTTGCGGGCGGTCAGGGATTTTATAATTTCCTCGGTTTTATCGCACCTTACTTTGAGGGCATGAGCTATGACGAGATAGAGCAGCTCATGCAGATGTTCGTTTATGAAATGACACAGATGATGGTAGCCCGCGGAGGGCAGCTTGTATTCTCCTCAGTGCAGCTGTCCCCGGGTGTACCAAAGCTCTGGCGCGATAAACCAGTTGTTTACAAGGGTAAAGTGTGGGATGGCACGGCTGCGCCCCTACGCACATATGGCGAGTTCGAGCGCGAGGTGCGCCTGGGATTCGAGGCGCTCATGAACGTGATGCTAAAAGGCGATTACTGGGGCAAGCCCTTCAACTTCCCGAAGCCTGAGATAAGTATCGAACCTGATTTCATGGAAGAGGACGAGAAGTTCAACCGCGCGCATCCTGAGATACTGAGTTACGATGCGCTCTATACCAAGGCATTCGAGCTTGCAGCCAAGTTCGGCGCGCCTTATTTCGATAACCAGCTGCCCGAATACAGGGGCGCGGGAAAGGGTATCAGTTGCTACCAGTGCTGCGCATACAACTTTTCCTCTTCGCACGATAAGGACAGCGAATTCGAGCAAAAGCTTTACTTCAAGGACGGGAAGCATTTCTCGATGGGAGCGTGGCAGGTTGTTTCCATCAACTGCCCACGCGCCGCATATAAGGCGCATAAGAACGACGAGGCGCTCTTCAGTGAACTCAAATTACTGATGGACCAGTCCATCGAACTCTTCAAGGTGAAGAGGAAATGGATGGATAATATTATCAAGAGCAACAGGATGCCTTTTGCGACACAGAGACCCAAGGACCCGATAACGATGGGACGCGGCGAGATAGCCGTTGACCTGAAATCACTTGTCTACACCATTGGTGTCATTGGCATCAACGAGATGATACAGCACCACGTCGGCAAGCAAATATACGAGAGCGAGGATGCGCGCAGGCTTGCCATCAGGGCGATGTTCGAACTCAAGTTCTATGCAAAGGAACTCTCGGAGAAGCACGGCATGGAGATAGCCCTTGCCCGCACGCCAGCAGAGACCACTGCGCAGAGGTTCGCGGTCTCTGACCTGCTGCATGCAGAGTATAAGAAATGCGCAGAGCCCATTATCAAAGGCAACGTGCCCGAGGCGCTCCGGCGCATCCACCAGACGCGCGACCTGCCGATATACTACACCAACGGGACGCACGTACCCCCGAGCGCGGATGTGTCGCTGCCTCAGAGGATCAAGCTTGAGGAGACCTTCTTCCCGATAGTGGACGGAGGGAATATCCTGCACATCTGGATGGGCGAGGCTGCGCCTGACCCGCACGGGTTGAAGGAGTTCGCCATGAACATAGCGAAGAACACGCAGGTGGGTTACTTTGCCTTCACGAAGGATATGACGGTGTGCATGGATGATTTCCATGTGGCTTCTGGAATGCTGAAGGAGTGCCCGAATTGCGATAGCGAGAATGTGGAGCATCTTAGTCGAGTTACAGGGTATATTCAGGCTGTGTCAGGGTGGAACGAGGGA